>NZ_CP044310.1:3755000-4092500 GCF_009664365.1 Paenibacillus xylanilyticus | reverse complement strand
CGCTCCTAGTACGTGGACGTAGACCCGAAACCGGGTGATCTACCCCTGTCCAGGGTGAAGGTGCGGTAACACGCACTGGAGGCCCGAACCCACGCACGTTGAAAAGTGCGGGGATGAGGTGGGGGTAGCGGAGAAATTCCAATCGAACTCGGAGATAGCTGGTTCTCCCCGAAATAGCTTTAGGGCTAGCCTCGGAAAACAGAGTCGTGGAGGTAGAGCACTGATTGGGTGCGGGGCCCGCAAGGGTTACCAAGCTCAGTCAAACTCCGAATGCCATAGACTTACTTCCGGGAGTCAGACAGTGAGTGCTAAGATCCATTGTCAAAAGGGAAACAGCCCAGACCATCAGCTAAGGTCCCCAAGTGTGTGTTAAGTGGGAAAGGATGTGGAGTTGCACAGACAACCAGGATGTTGGCTTAGAAGCAGCCACCATTGAAAGAGTGCGTAATAGCTCACTGGTCGAGTGACTCTGCGCCGAAAATGTAACGGGGCTAAACACACCACCGAAGCTATGGCTTGATGCTTGCATCAGGGGTAGGGGAGCGTTGTATAAGGGTTGAAGGTGTACCGTAAGGAGCGCTGGACATTATACAAGTGAGAATGCCGGTATGAGTAACGAAAAGATCAGTGAGAATCTGATCCGCCGAAAGCCTAAGGGTTCCTGAGGAAGGCTCGTCCGCTCAGGGTAAGTCGGGACCTAAGGCGAGGCCGAAAGGCGTAGTCGAAGGACAACAGGTCGAAATTCCTGTACCACCGTAAATCGTTACGAGCGATGGGGGGACGCAGTAGGGTAGTGACGCAGACTGATGGATGTCTGTCCAAGCAGTAAGGCTGATGTGTAGGCAAATCCGTACATCGTAAGGCTGAGCTGTGATGGGGAGTGAAAATTACAGTAGCGAAGGTCATGATCTCACACTGCCAAGAAAAGCCTCTAGCCAGATGAAGGTGCCCGTACCGCAAACCGACACAGGTAGGCGAGAAGAGAATTCTAAGGCGCGCGGAAGAACTCTCGTTAAGGAACTCGGCAAAATGACCCCGTAACTTCGGGAGAAGGGGTGCCCCGGTAGTGTGAATAGCACGAGGGGGCCGCAGTGAAAAGGCCCAAGCGACTGTTTAGCAAAAACACAGGTCTGTGCGAAGCCGTAAGGCGAAGTATACGGGCTGACGCCTGCCCGGTGCTGGAAGGTTAAGGGGAGCGGTTAGGAGTAATCCGAAGCTGTGAACCGAAGCCCCAGTAAACGGCGGCCGTAACTATAACGGTCCTAAGGTAGCGAAATTCCTTGTCAGGTAAATTCTGACCCGCACGAATGGCGTAACGACTTGGGCGCTGTCTCAACGAGAGATCCGGTGAAATTTTAATACCTGTGAAGATGCAGGTTACCCGCGACAAGACGGAAAGACCCCATGGAGCTTTACTGCAGCTTGATATTGAATTTGGGTACGATCTGTACAGGATAGGTGGGAGCCTTTGAAGCATGAGCGCCAGCTTGTGTGGAGGCACCGTTGGGATACCACCCTGATCGTATCTAGGTTCTAACCTGGTGCCCTTAGCGGGTACGGGGACAGTGTCAGGTGGGCAGTTTGACTGGGGCGGTCGCCTCCTAAAGAGTAACGGAGGCGCCCAAAGGTTCCCTCAGAATGGTTGGAAATCATTCGAAGAGTGCAAAGGCATAAGGGAGCTTGACTGCGAGACCTACAAGTCGAGCAGGGACGAAAGTCGGGCTTAGTGATCCGGTGGTACCGCATGGAAGGGCCATCGCTCAACGGATAAAAGCTACCCTGGGGATAACAGGCTTATCTCCCCCAAGAGTCCACATCGACGGGGAGGTTTGGCACCTCGATGTCGGCTCATCGCATCCTGGGGCTGAAGTAGGTCCCAAGGGTTGGGCTGTTCGCCCATTAAAGCGGTACGCGAGCTGGGTTCAGAACGTCGTGAGACAGTTCGGTCCCTATCTGTCGTGGGCGTAGGAAATTTGAGAGGAGCTGTCCTTAGTACGAGAGGACCGGGATGGACGTACCGCTGGTGTACCAGTTGTTCCGCCAGGAGCACCGCTGGGTAGCTATGTACGGACGGGATAAGCGCTGAAAGCATCTAAGCGTGAAGCCCCCCTCAAGATGAGATTTCCCAGTATGTAAGACCCCTTGAAGACGACGAGGTAGATAGGCTGGGGGTGGAAGTGCAGTAATGCATGGAGCTGACCAGTACTAATCGGTCGAGGGCTTATCCAAATTGCAGGTTTTAGTCGCAAGTTTTCGTTTCGGATCTAGTTTTCAGGGAGCAAATCCTTGTAAGATTTAAGCTGCATGTCCTTTCTGAGGATTGATATTTTGCTGGTGATGATTCACCGAAGATATCACAGCGCAAAAATCATGTTTGGTGGCGATAGCGGAGGGGTTCCACACGTACCCATCCCGAACACGACCGTTAAGCCCTCTAGCGCCGATGGTACTTGGACCGAAGGGTCCTGGGAGAGTAGGACGCTGCCAAGCGAAACCCTTTTGGGTGTTTTTTAAACTACATAATGTGGCGGCGTAGCTCAGCTGGCTAGAGCGTACGGTTCATACCCGTGAGGTCGGGGGTTCGATCCCCTCTGCCGCTACCATAAAACGCCGGTGTAGCTCAACTGGTAGAGCAACTGACTTGTAATCAGTAGGTTGGGGGTTCAAGTCCTCTCGCCGGCACCATAGTACGACATGCGCGTGTGGCGGAATTGGCAGACGCACTAGACTTAGGATCTAGCGTCTTTGACGTGGGGGTTCAAGTCCCTCCACGCGCATCTCAGTATGGACAGAAAGGATCTAGAGTATAAGGTTAATTACCTTCACTCTCGGTCCTTTCTGTGTATAATCAGAACCCTTGAAATGGCTCAAGGGTTTTTTCATGTTTTTATTTGCCCCGGAATCGGCTTCTGCAAAATTGGGCTCACGCATAAATGCCCAGGGCATAAGCTGGCGTATAGGTTTTTACCTAAACCATGAGCGAAGGGCAGGCGTTAAATTTTGGCGACTTCTTATATGGATTATACGTTACCAACCACACAGTTCACGTATGATGTGAACCAGAATCAATTGTTCAAAAAGGATGAAAATAACTACATCAATTCCCTATCGATCAAACAGCTAAATACATTGGGAAATGCATCCCTGCTGGATATTTATTTGAGTACTGGCAATGTCGTTGAACCTCACATACATCAAAATGCAACAGAACTGGTCTATTGTATTAGTGGTTCCGCTGTCGTATCCCTCATTAACCCTTTTACCAACGAGTTATTAAACTTCCCAATTAGTCCTGGCCAAGTAGCGAATGTTCCCCAAGGCTGGTGGCATTATGAAGTTGCGACGGTTGATCAGACTCACCTGCTGGCTATTTTCGATGCTCCGGTCCCAGAAGCGATATTTGGTTCAGACATTCTGCGTCTGACGCCTGCAAGTGTGCTGGCCCATACGTATTGTCTGGATGAGAACAAGGTTAAAGAGACGTTAGCTCCTATTCAAAAGACAGTATTCATTGGACCGCCTGCTGATTGTGCAACTCAAGTATCACCAGCTGCCGATAACATGTCTAAACCGAACAGCCAGCCGAACATCCAACCAAACATCCAACCAAACGTTCAACCAAACGTTCAACCAAACGTTCAGCCTTATGTACAGATGCAATACGCGCCAAGTCCGGAATATATTTACCCCGATCCAATGAATCCAACGTATGGGCATAATCCAAATGCTGCTTATGTACCAGCAGAGTCCGAATATATGCCGTACACTGTACAGCGTCCTATTATTGGTAATGGTTGGAGATACTAATTATCTTTCTTAATTTTTTTGAAATGAATGTCACAGATTCATCTGTTCATTTGTCTTCAGTATGTACACTACAATACGGAGGCGAATGAGATGAGTTTGAGAATGAATTACAGAGCAGCGAATACAGGGGCTTTCAAGGCATTAATGGCAATGGAGCAGTTTATATCGGGTCAATTTGAGGATAAAGTATTATATGAATTGTTAAAAATCAGAGTTTCACAAATCAATGGCTGTGCCTTCTGTCTTGATATGCATGCCAAAGATCTGATGAAGCTTGGTGATTACTCAGATCATATCCTGCTGCTTAGCGTTTGGCGCGAAGCTCCTTTATTTACGGAAAAAGAACGTGTTATGCTTGAACTGTCTGAAGCTGTGACCCGAATTTCTGAACAAGGGGTTCCACTGGAATTATACAATAAGGTCCGGGAACACTTTAGTGAAGAAGAACTGGTAGATCTGGTTATGGCGATTAATACCATTAACAACTGGAACCGAATTGCAATCACGACAGGCATGTATCCAGGCTGCTTTAATTAAACATTTCAAATACCGCTGCCAGAGGAGGCCTTCATATGAATCCTGATAAACTCACCACTGAACCGGAAGAGTCTTCTCTGGAAGTTGGTGAACTGTATATCCGTTATAAAGCATATGCGTTCTCCATTGCTTATCGAATGCTTGGGAGTGTTGTGGAGGCTGAGGATGTCGTACAGGACTGCTTTGCAGGGCTGCAAAGTAGATCTGACGAGGTGATCCGTCATCCCAAATCCTACATTGCCAAACTTGTAGTAAATCGGAGCCTGAATCTGCTGAATTCTGCTCGCAATCAAAGAGAACACTATGTTGGTGAGTGGCTTCCGGAGCCAATAGGCGAGGCAGTGGATCTGCCTGAGCAAACCTATGAGCAGAAAGAAATGATCTCTTATGCTTATATGGTACTGCTGGAACGTTTGACGCCCGTGGAGCGGGCTGTATTTGTACTTCGTGAAGCCTTTCAGTATGAGTACCGTGAGATTGCCGATTGGCTTGGCAAAACGGAGAGCAATTGCCGTCAAATTTTCAGTCGGGCCAGACGTAACCTGCCCAATCAACTTCCGGATAAGGTTCAAACCACCACAGATGATGCTAACAGAGAAAAATTGCTTGCACGTTTCACCACTGCCTTCCTTGCTTATGATGTAACAGCCATGCTTGATCTGCTCTCTGAACAACCTGTATTCACTGCTGATGGTGGTGGGCGTGTACATACGGTGATGAGAACGATGAAGGTTCACAAGGGGGTCCTAGCTCTTCTGACTTCACGGCGTGTGCTGACCCGAT
Source organism: Paenibacillus xylanilyticus (assembly GCF_009664365.1). Lineage (NCBI taxonomy): Bacteria > Bacillati > Bacillota > Bacilli > Caryophanales > Paenibacillaceae > Paenibacillus > Paenibacillus xylanilyticus. The sequence continues at coordinate 4,087,373 of NZ_CP044310.1, read as the reverse complement.
TAAGGGAGCGGGAGTGGGTGCCAACCATCATTAATGGAGAAGTGCAGGTTGCACTCATGAACAATGGTGAGATAAGCGAAGTCATATGCCTTCAGTCCGACCTGTCCGGTCAACGAATTGAGGCCGTTTATCTGGTTGTGAACCCAGATAAATTGAAGACCATTGCAGCAGGAGGTCATTGAACGGCAACGGAGAAGAAGAAGTGAACAAATAAAAGCGGCTTGCTGCTATTAACGGAACAGCCGCTTTTTTGCTATGCAAGTATGGATTCCACTATTGGCATAATATTTTTCAACGGACCTCAAGCAGTACCGAACACTCGGTTAAATTTGTTTCTCACGGATTACGTGGTATGATCCTAATGTGGTGATTAATCCAATTTTTAGGATGAGGATGGAAGTGATCATTCGCAATTTCCGAAAATAAGTGAGGTAGGCACTATTGAGACAGCTGAATTATTTTAAAGTTTTTATTTTCCTAAGCTTAGTTACTGTGGTGACAGTAGGACTGTACTTTGCAGCTGCTGATTGGCTGGACCAACGTTATTACCGATTTCTCATCTGGAATCTCTTCTTGGCTTGGATTCCTTTTGTTTTCTCTTACATATCATATGGCTTCAGTGTATCGAAGTGGAGAGCTGCTCCATGGCTTGCGGTGGCAAGTGGGCTCTTATGGTTGTTGTTTTTCCCGAATGCGTCTTATATCGTAACGGATCTTGTTCATTTGACGGCGCGAAGCTCCCGTTATTATGTTGGCAATGGTCTGGATTACAAGTACTGGTACGATCTGATTGTCTTGTTGATGTTTGTCTGGACAGGTCTGCTGCTCGGTTTTTTGTCCATGTATCAGCTTCAGGAGGTCATACATCGAAAATTGGGAAATGTGGCATCATGGGTCTTTGTATTGGCGGGTTGTGCGTTGGGAAGTTACGGTGTCTTGCTCGGCAGGGTCTACCGACTCAACAGCTGGGATGCACTAACTAACCGTGATACACTGTTTAACTTAATGATAGAAAGTATCAGTCGTCCATCACTTGCATTTTGCCTGTTTTTTGGCGTATTTATTCTTACCATCTACGTGACGCTGTATTATCTCGTTAATGCAAAGTCTACATATAAAAAGTGATGATTAACTATCTTGGCTTTCTTCAGATGTCGAGAGATAAAAACATATTCCGATTAATGTCGCTTATAGAGCGGCTTTTTTATTTTATCGGGAACATTCAACCAGAGAGCTGGATATTTTAGTGTTAATAACAAACCAAACCATAAGAAGAAGCGTTTAATAAATGATGTTGTTTCTAAATAAAGCTATACGATCTGGAATGTCAGCACCACGTATGGGGAATTAGTGCTTTAGTAGGTAAGCATTCATTAAAGTTACAGACAGGGGAGCATAGCTATACTAAAATTCAAGAATTTTGCTAGTAGGAATATACCCTTACTAAGAACCCATAAAAAGTACTATGCAATTAAGCAACATTAGGTTGACTATAGTCTTTGATAAAAGAGGAGAGCATGAAAAAATCAGACTGGTTTAAAGTAATTTTAATATTCTCACTGCTCGGGAATTTAGCGTTTTTTCAAAATCATGAACGTGCAGGCAGGAAGCAAGAAATTAAAAATGAATTATTGAATTCTTCCATTTACAGAGATCTAGCTCAACTTGAAGAGGCGATTCAGTACCAAATCGATCATAATTGGCAGAATGAAACCCTTGTTACAGAGAAACTTGATGATGCCCTTGATTCAATTCTCTTAAATCATGGAATGGAGGAAGACAATAAGAAAGATGATACGTTCTGGGAATTGCTCGAGTACTTGGATAAGTTCAAGTATAGTGAAGAACTTTTTGATGTGAGCTTAAACGAGGAGCAGCGTGCTAGTTTCATTGATTTAGGCGAGAAACTCCGTTCAAACGGGTGGAGCTTTGAAAAGGGGTTTGATCTAAAGTGGGATGTATTTGAATCAAAAGTAAAGGGGCTTATAGAGGAATCTTAAAGGATAGAGAATAGCTACATTTAGGGGTGATAGAGCTGCAGGAGGAACTCTTAAGTTCAGATGTACCAACACATGATGTAATGGACAACCGTTACAATGAATTGTTATTGAAGGTTACAGAAGGCAGTTTCTACGGAATTCCTAAAGAATATTTATCTAAACTCGTCTCAAAGATCGTAGGAAGCCATATTGAGGTTGAAGGCTACGTAGAGAAATTATTACTTTATTACCCTGTCCCTGTTGTCATTACGAAACCTTGGAACAACGAGGAGAATATGATATTTGCCCAGTTTGCTTCTGGGAGGACGATGGTAACAATGAGCCAAGCCGTTATAGTGGACCCAACCATATGACTTTGTCAGAAGGCAGGAGTAATTACGAAAAGTATGGAGCTTGCTCTGAAAAGGGAGCTGAATTTGTAACTGCTAACCGATATGAGATTTATAACAAGGCTGATTAAGAAAGATATGTTTCTTGAAAAAATCAATACAGTAGGTGAATTATAAATGGCGAGTATGACGGATGCAGCACATAAAGTGGAAGAAGTAATGAATTCTAATGATTTTTCAGGTGTAGTTCTGTTAAAACAAAACGGACAGACACTTTTAAATCTGAGCCGTGGATACGCGAATCGCAGCGATGAGCTTCTCAACCAGATCGATACCCGATTCGGAATTGCTTCAGGGTGCAAAATATTTACGGCAGTGAGCATATGTCAACTGATTGAACAGGGCAGGCTGTCATATGACACAAAGCTAGTGGATGCATTAACTACTATTGATTTTCCTCAGTGGAACAAGGAGATTACCATTCATCATTTGCTAACGCACACCTCAGGCATACCGGATTACTTTGATGAAGAGGTCATGGAGAATTTCGCTGAATTGTGGAAAGAACGGCCTGTCTATTCCATGCGGAATGGGAGCGACTTTTTGCCAATGTTCCAGCATCTGCCTATGAAGTCAGCTCCGGGTGAACGTTTTCACTATAATAATGCGGGATTTGTCGTGTTAGGCTTAATTGTGGAAGAACAATCGGGACAACCCTTCACGGAATATGTAGAGGAACACATTTTTAAACGGTGCGGAATGACGAATTCCGGTTACTTTTTGACCGATCAGCTTCCTCGAAACACAGCAATCGGATATATCGACCATGAGGATGGAACCTGGAACACCAACATATTCTCGATCCCTATCAAGGGTGGAGCCGATGGTGGGGCATATACAACAGCACCTGATATGATTCATTTCTGGGATGGACTGTTAACTTATCAATTACTGAATGAATCGACAACACAACAACTGATCACACCTCATGTTCATGAAGAAGAAGAGACTTACTATGGACGTGGTGTCTGGGTTGATCTGAAAAATGAAGGGATATTCAAAATACATGTCATGGGATTTGATCCTGGCGTGTCGTTTATGTCTTCGGTATATCCTGAACATGCGGCGCAACTGGTCGTTCTCTCCAATAGGGAGTCAGGTCCGTATCCGATAACGCGTGCGATTGAAGAGACACTTTTTGAGGTGTAACGAGGTAAAAATGTACGCGAGCAACCCCAACCATCAGAAAATATCTGGTCATGGTTGGGGTTATAAAGGATTTATATAAACTGATAGATGCGGCCTACAATTGGCCAATTAACTGTGGAGCGATCAATCTAGGGAAAACATCCAAAGGAGGCTTTTCCTTTTTTCGCTTGTCGTTCGTCAGGACCGTAACTAGCTCCAGCTGAGGAACAATGTATACAAACTGACCGCCAAATCCGCGGGCGTAATAATAGTCGAGTACAGTTTTGTTTCGGTCAGCGCTGTTAATGGATGTGGACTCTGACGAAGGCGTTGGCGTACGTTCTTCACTAAATTCAGATGATTCATCACTCTTGCAAGTATCGACCCACCAGTGCCAGCCGTAGCTCCCACGGTTCGGTGGTGTCACGGTAATGAATGCTTCTGTAGAACGGTTAACCAGTTCACTTGAAATCAAACGCTCACCATGCCACATGCCTTCCTGCAAGAAGAGCTGACCGAATTTCAGCAAATCATCGGGCATCATTTTTAACCCGAAGCCTCCTGTATGCACACCCTGAGGATCACACTCCCAATGGTACTCGGTAATCCCTAAAGGACCAAATAAATAACGTTCTGCGAATCCAGCTACACTCATTCCAGTATGTTGCATAAGGATGGCCGCAAGAATTTGGGAGACCCCCGAATTGTATTCCATATGGGTTCCGGGTGTATGACTGAGACGTTGTTCCAATGCAAAGTTCACCCAATGCTCGGTGCGTGTCATACGTGGAAACGAATTCTGTCCGCCAAACTCATCCCAGTTGAAACCTGCTGTCATGGTTAGCAGCTGTTCCAGGGTAATTTGCGATTTACGGGGGTCAGGATCTGAAACCAGCGCCGGAAAAAAGGTGGACAATGGCGTAGAAGCATCTGGCAGCCAACCGTGATCCATAGCGATACAGATAAGTGCAGACAGCACGCTTTTGGTGCAAGAATTGACTTTGGCGATCTGACTTGCTGCCTCTTGATTGCGATAATGCTTGTATATGTTCTCCCCTTGCATGCTGACGAGACAGCTTCGCAGATCCAATGACGGAATCTGTTGTTGAAAAATAGATTGTACGGATGAAGGATTCATAATGTTCCTTTCTGAGGTTGTTTATAAAATAGGTGTTCATAATATTAGCATAGGAAAGTGCAGAGCTCAAATGGGGTAAAGGAGATGAGATCCGTTTAGGCAAAAAATATAGATCGAAGGTATAATAGAGTAGATGATTAAAAGTAGTTTTCATATTCAATTTAAACTAACTGGGAGGGTACACCTTTGTTCAAAATTGGAAGTCAAGGAACGTTTAAAACGCTGCCTGATTTCGCCATGGCGATCTATAAGGGAGACACTGCTGCCGTAGAAGAAAGGATTAGAGGGGGTGTGGACTTGGAAGAACCTATTGCCCTCAGCAAATACATAGCTTTGACACCGCTCGAGCTTGCTCTGATCACCAATCAAAAGAAGATCGTAGAGCTATTCGTAGAGAACGGCGTCAATCTCAATATGAAAGGTAAGCCATCTATTCTTACTGCAGCCAGATATGGCGGGGAAGAGGTTATCCGGTACCTGCATCAGAAGGGTGCGAAGTTGACTGGTTTAAGCAAGGTGAAATCGAGTGCGTACGATGAAGCCTATTACGGCAACAAAAAAAATATAGCTGTGCTGAACGAGCTTGGACTGGATATTCGAAAATATGCTGGGAAAACATTGCGCACAGCAGTGTCTGACCATGATATGAGAACAATACAGTACTTGCTGGATGAAGGGGTAGACATTAACTATAACGAACCGGATATGGTGTACCCTTATAGAGCAACCCCGCTTACTGTCGCTGCTCGTAACAACAATATGAAGATGGTTCAATTTCTCGTGGAACAGGGGGCAGATGTGACCATTCAGGAAAAGGATGGAGAACGGGCATACACGATTGCGGTTAGTCAAAAAAATGACGAGATGGCCGATTACTTAAAGGCTCGCGAACCGAAGGAATTCCATGACCTAAGTAACAAGTTGCATGCGTTGAAGCCTTACAAGCTGCCGAAGGAACTCGTTCATTTTCTTAACGAAGGATCGTGGAGATTGGAATTGCCTGATAACGAATCAGGGATTAAATATATAGAGTTCTTTAGTCTGTTAGACACTGTGGAGATGAAGATGGGCAGACAGAAATTGCTTCGTTTATCCGCGGATGTAGATCAATACTCCCATATTCATCTGGTCTGGAATCCCAGTAAAAAGAATATTGGTTTCGTTGATATAGAACATCAGGAATATGGGAACCTCGGAACGTTTGATGCATTTTTGAAGGAACCTCTACCATTTATCGAAGCGATTTTAAACTAGAAGACATGAGTATACTTTTCATAAAGTTAATACGAAATCACTTTTAAGCGTCTTTTGCATTCTAAATGCCAAAAGGCGTTTTTTTGCCTGGAGCAAAAATCATTTTTTAGGAAAAATAACACAGGAAAAATGAACTATTTTGATGCGGAAGGAGGTTAGAAATGGTAAAATAGCAATGCTTAAACAAGAATTCCGTAGAATAATATATAGTCGTTTAACTAGTTTGTTTAATAAGTGAGATTTTAGAAGTATAGCTGATTGAGCTTTTGTAGTAATCATATACTGAAGTGAGGAATTGAACATGGCAATTATTGATGTAATTAAGTATGATGGCTCACCCGATGTGTTTGCCTGGAAGCATCCAGAGAATGAACTGGGAACGTGGACTCAACTGATTGTGAATCAATCACAACAAGCCATACTTTTTAAGGATGGAAGGGCTTTAGATTTATTCGGTCCGGGACGCCATACGTTGAGTACCGCGAATATTCCGATTTTGAACCGGATTGTTAACCTACCGTTCGGTGGGAAGTCACCTTTTGCAGCAGAAGTATGGTATGTAAACCAAGTAAGCGCTCTGGATGTCAAATGGGGAACAGCGAATCCGATTCAGATTCAAGACCCCAAATATAACATTATCGTTCCTGTAAGGACTTTTGGACAGATGGGGATCAAAATTGCTGATTCACGCAAGTTTCTGGTCAAATTGGTAGGAACATTGCCTGAATTTAACCAAATCAATCTGGTCAATTATTTCCGCGGGTTGATCATTATGAATATTAACTCCATGTTGTCTTCCTATTTAGTACATAGAAAAGTTAGTGTATTGGAAATCAACGCCTATATCGCAGAAATATCCCGGCATTTTGCAGATACAATAGCTTCCACATTTGATGAGTTCGGCATCGAATTAATTAATCTGTATATACACAATATCAATCTGCCTGAAGAGGACCCTTCGGTCATCCGGTTGAGGGAAGCACTGGCACGTAAAGCCGAGATGGATATTATCGGATACACCTATCAGCAGGAACGCTCTTTCGATACGCTTGAAGGGGCAGCCAAAAATGAAGGAAGCATGCAGTCCGACATTATGGGTGCAGGGCTTGGTATGGGGATGGGTGTAGGTCTCGGAGGTTCCTTCAGTAATGAAATGTCCCAAATGTCACGGGTTATGTCCACTACTGAAACGCCAACCATGCATATGTGCGAGCACTGCCACCATCCGAATCAGGAACAAGCCTCTTTTTGCAGTAAATGCGGTAAGTCTTTAAAAAAGGAAGCAGCATCAACGGATTGCAATAATTGTGGACATTCATTACAAAAGGGGACCAAATTCTGTCCTAATTGCGGTGACAAATATCATGCATGCCCTTCGTGCGGAGCAGATAATTCGGAGAACGCTGTAGAATGTATTCAGTGTCATCAGCCCATGCCAAGTCCTTGTCCCAAATGTAGCCACATGAATTCTGGAAACACCAAATTTTGCGGCAACTGTGGCACCAATCTGGCATTAAAATGCAGTCAATGTCAGCATGAAGTGAAACCGGGTCAGAAGTTCTGTCTGGATTGCGGACACAATCTGCAAGAGGGGGGACAGGTCTAGTGACTACGAAACAAAGTAATTTCCTGATTTTAAATGCGATCTATCTGATCTGTATCGTGGTAACCTCTGTCGTTTCATTTACGATATTTAATGATGCAGTTGGGTCTGTTGCATTTTGGATCAATCTGGTCGCTTCCTACGTCGCGATTACCGCTATCTGGATTTATGTACGTTATATCTTGAGGAATTTGGAGCAGGTTAAACGGTTTGTGCCTGGTTATACAGCATTGGGTGTAGTTGCAGTCCTTTACCTCCTTTGTGTAGTCTTTTACTCTCTATTCACAAGCATAGCTCATCTTTCACTTCGCTTATTCACGTTAGTACATATCGTAACATTGGGACTGGCATTGGTTCTGTGCGGTATTATTATGATTTATATTCGAAATACGCAACGTCTCGAAGCAGGTGTGCAAACGAATATGGTAACCCTGCAGCTAATCGAAAAAGCTCTTCAACAATTACATCATACGCTGGGAAATTCTCTATCATCATCCGAGGATGTGCATAGGAGAGATGTCAAATCTCTCATTGAGCTAGTAAGATACAGTGATCCCATTACCCCAGATTCACTTACATATAACGATCACCAAATTTTGCTGGATATTGAATTAATGAATAGTGAGCTTGCCAATCAATATGCTTCCGGTGAAGGGATTAATAGCGAGCGGCTTGCTGGGCAATTATCACTATTAAAACACCGGTTAACTGAGCGGAATCGACAATTAATCGCTAGCAAATCATGAGTTTTTAGGAGGAAAAGCTGTGAAAAAATTTTTCGGGATCATCTTAATATTGATCTCATCGCTAACTATTCTTTTCTCGCTGTTTTTAGTATCAGAAGGCACGGATGTTGCAATCATTAGTACCATTATATTCTTTGTACCTGGTGTTATCGTGCTTGTAACGGGGATTAGAATGTGTAGTAAACCGAAATTTCACCCTCATGCTTATGGGGCTGATCCTTACCATCACCATTCCAATCATGAAGAGTATTACGAGGAAGAATATGATGAAGAGTATGAAGAGTATGAACAACATGATGATGAGTTTGAGAAACCCCAAGAGGCTGTTTCAGTTAATTGCCCCGGATGTGGAGCCAAAGCAAAAGTATATCCGAATATGTCGACAGAATGTGAATATTGTGGAACGACAGTTCGAATATCCTGAACCTGAAATTCGATAACGGTATGATTTAGTTCAAGTCACGATAATAGCTGGGATTATGACTTAATCGTCCTGGCTGTGTAGGAGGATTTCCTTTTGAGAAAATTTTTTGGCGTGTGCTTTATCCTGTTTGCCATAATGATGCCTTTCATTACATCTTCAGCGAATGTCCCTACAGAAATGATTTTTGGTCCAATAATCTTCACATTCATCATACTGTTTGTAGGTATTAAACTGGTTAGAAAGAAAAAGTCAAAGCCTCAGCGTAAATTTTACGGTGGTGACTATCGAAGTAATCTAGACAGTGAAGATGTCCAAAGGAACGTTTATTCAAGTTACAGCAGTAGCACGGTTAGCTACACGAGTAACAACAGCTACACAAGCCACAACACCTATAATTTCAGCAATATGGATTTGTCTGATATAGGAATTGCTGGAGAAGCAGATAATAGAGAAAAAGATGAAGAACCTCAACGGCCAGTATCGGTGAATTGTCCTGGATGCGGGGCGAAAGCGAAAGTCTATCCTAAACAATCAACAGATTGTGAGTATTGTGGAACAACGCTGCGGGCATCTTGATCTGGTTTGACTGAAGTGTAATTCAATTCTCTAGGATAATGTTTGTGTGCGAAAACCTAAAATAGAATATTAAAGGCATTCAAAAACGCCTCAGACCTCATTTTCATTCAGGTCGGGGGCGTTATTTATATTGCAGTCTGGTTTACAAGTGTGCAAGAAAAGCAGAGTCTTATCAGGGTATCCCTTGATCATGGACCATTCCGACGAGGATATGGTCCTGCCCGATCTTTTCAAATACCAGACGAAGTGTATGCCAATCTCTTCCCTCGGCGTCTGTGCCTTTAACATGGAATTCAACGAAATCATGATTGGCCTCAGGATATATCTCGTGTAAATTGCCAGGATGAGCATCTTGGCCAAGAAGAACATTCACGGCGTTTTCGCCATCATGAATAAAGTCCTTATTATACACATATTTAAGATGATAATCGGCATAGGTCATTTTGATTTTGTCATCATCATGATCAGGTACGGTTCGCCATACATATCTGGTCGGATCTCTCAGTAGGTTGCTAATCTCATCTGGTGAGAACACCAGATCATTGACTGGGTCAATGTTGGTGGCAAAAGGGGAGAAGCGGACTCCATCCTCTGAAGCCCATGATGCTACAGTCACCATGTCTTTTTCTTGAAGAGCTTTAATAATGCTTGTGGATGCTTCGGTAACGGACAGTGACTGACCCTCCTGTGGTTCACTGGACTTCTTGTTAGTTCGGGCTCCTTGTGATAATGCTTCCATTTCCGTCACTGGATTGCTGTCCATCTGGATTTCCTGTTGCTTCTGCATGTTATCTGGGGTTTGAAACTCCGAACGCTCATCAGGAGCTGAACTATAGGCTGCCAGAGCTAAAGTGACGATAATCCCGAGTGCGAGATATGTGATTGTATTCCACTTCAAATGATAATCCCACCTTTCCGTCCTTATATGTTCTTACCCGCATATACGCCATGACTCACAAGAAAATACAGACAGACCAAGGAGTGAAGATATACACAGCCCCCTTTTAACAGCATGATCTCAGTGCTCCGGGCATACATTACAACAATGAGATGTTCGCCCATAAGGAGGAAAAATTAGCATGATCAATCCGATTTTGCAAATCCCGAATATTCAGCTCGCGGGTGATTCCACTGCTGTACTGAACTATCAGCGAGATCCGCGAAATTATGTTACGCAGTTATTCGGGGAACAACTGCCCGCCATTCAGAATGGCTTTTTCAACGTACACATGAGCAAGGGAATTATTGTTCAGCCTCACTGGCATACCAATACGACGGAAATGATTGTTCTGATTAGTGGAGAGATTACTACTTCCGTGTTTGATCCCTTTGCCCGCAGGCGAATTAATTATCATTTGAAACCCGGTCAGGTCTCCATCTTCCCCAAAGGATGGTTTCACTGGTTTGTGGCAGATACAGACGATGTTCACTTGCTCACCATCTTTGATCAGCCGACGCCTGATATTGTGCTGGGAGCAGACTTTCTGGCTGCAACACCTCCCGAAGTGGCGCAAAGAGCCTACTGCATTGACGAAGAAGCCTATGCCCAAGCGGTTGCGTCCATACAAAGTGATGCGATCCTGGGACCGCCAATTGGTTGTGTGGAGTCCATTTCGGACCAAGTGAGCCCAGCATCCAAAACCAAAGGATGACTTTAGTTTCATTGCAGATTATGGCAAAGCCTGTGGCCAGTATACGTGTCTGGTTGCGGGCTTTTGTTTTGCACAAATATACACATGCAGAATTCTTGGTTAATATAGATTTAGCATGTAATCATACATAGGGTTAACGGAGGGGAACATGGATGACGACAATGGATACAGTATTGCTGGAAAAAGCGATGAGTTATGCGCCTATTTTGATGTTTGATCAGAACGAACCGTTTTATCCGGACCTGGTTGGTATTTCACTGCTCGAGAAACCGGGCCCTTCACCTTCGTTTAGGCGGGAGATCCTTTTCCCGGTTGAGGCGGTGCAATTTGTGATTGAGTATGCGATATGGTGGGATTATGAGATAGGGCACCTGTATGAAATGGAACATGTATGGGTCTATGTGGGGCATGATGGAGAAGTAGTGGATTGTGAAGCCAGTTTTCATGGTAAAGTGCTGCGCGGAATGCTGAAGGGTCGGGTGAATATGATTGATCGTCACGTCTGCCTCTATTCACAGCCAGGTAAGCACGCGTTCTCCCCGCTTCCTGTCGTGTTTGAGCTGCTTCCCGATTTGTATTCCGCCGCAGGTATTCAAGCCGGATGTGACGGCCTATTGGTTAACGACTTGTTCCAAAATGATTATGAGACCAATGAAGTCATTGATGCACGAGTAAGGAAATATCTCCAGACGAAAGCTTTTGTGCCGACAATGCAGTTTGAGGAGTATATACTTGTACCGGAGAAGTTCATCCTATGGGACGAGTTATTTGAGATAATTCCACAGCGAATTAGGAGCTGTCTGCAGGAGCTGGAGCAAATGTACGGAACATAATGTGTTTTCTGGAGCGTAAAGTTTCACAAGAGTACTACAATAAAAAACTAAAGTAATAATTGCTATCTAGAACAAAACAAGTGCTTCTTTTCCTAATCAGGGGTAGAAGCACTTGTTTGTGTTAAGGAGTTATTTAACTTTTAAAAATGAGATCCATAAATCGGTTGGCAGCCAGAGAAATAGGCATGTTCCGTTTGGTCATAATCCCGACATGTGAAGGGGGAAGAGGGACATCGAGTTGAATTTCAAACAGTGAACCTTCTTCCAGCTCCTTGGAAATAAATTCACGGGTTACATAGGAAATACCCAATCCCCGCCGTGCAAATTCAATGAGCAGATCCACGCTTCCGACCTCAATTTCAGGCTTCAGTGTGTAACCGTAGCTATTAAACAATTCCGTAATGGCCATCCGAACCCGGCTGTTCCGCGAGAAGAGAATAAGCTGGTGCTCAAGCAGCATATCCAGTGTCATCACTTTGTCCTTCAACTGGGCATAACGTTCGCCAGCGACGAAGCAATCCTTGAGCTGTATGCTTTCGCGGACCTCCAGCTGTGGATCAACAATCGGCATCCGTACAACACCGAGATCAATTTTGCCCTCTTTCAGAAACGTAATGACTTCAGGCGTTGTCCCATGACTTAGATGCAGCTTAATGTTGGGATAGAGGGTATGGAATTCTTCCAGGTAGGCGAGCATGTAATGTTTGAACAAGGAGTCACTGCCGCCGATTCGGAGCTCTCCACTGTCCAGACTTTTCAATGCAGCCATTTTCTCTTCTGCTAGAGAAATCAATATCTGGGATTGTTCAATATAGGAATATAGGCTAACGCCTTCCTGAGTCAATGCCACCCCTTTGGAATTTCGATAAAACAACGTAAGGCCGAAACTCTCCTCGAGCTGCTTGATGGCATGGCTGACACTGGGTTGAGTGATATAGAGTGCCTTGGCGGCTTGAGTCAAACTTCCGGTTTTGGCAGCCCAGTAAAAGACTTTATATAACTCATAATTTGTTGTCATAGATATTGTCTATAGCTCCTGTGAAATATATTAATTACTTGTATGGCTATAAAACGTATTATAGTGTAACTACAGAAAAGAAACCAGAGTTACTTGGAAGGAGAACGGTGAAATGGAACCAACGAGCATTATTTTATTTGGTGCTACTGGCGATTTAGCCAAAAGAAAAATATATCCTGCCTTATACAATTTATATATAGAGCAGAAACTTCCTGAAACCTTCTCACTGATTGGCCTGGGCCGCAGAGAATGGTCTGATGAATTTTTTCAGGCACAAGTTGAAAAGTCACTGAATGAATTCTCTAGACGCGAGCCGGATCCAGAACGTGTGAAGTCATTCGTGCAGGCTTTTCGATACAATGTATTGAATATTAGCCATAAGGAAGATTATATACAGCTGTTAAAATTGGTTGAACAGAGAGAAGAAGAGCTGGACATTCCGTCCAATCGCCTGTTCTATCTGTCTGTCGGCCCAGAATTCTTCGAACCGATCGCCGAAAATATCCAAAGCAGCGGACTTGGATCCACTGCAGGCTGGAAGAGACTCGTAATTGAGAAACCGTTCGGTCATGATCTGCAATCGGCCCGTGATCTTAATCGCAAACTGAGTGAGGCGTTCACGGAAGAAGAGATCTATCGGATTGACCATTATCTAGGCAAACCGATGGTACAGCGTTTGGAAACCTTGCATCAGAGCAATCCGATCATGAAAGCATTGTGGAACAACCGTTACATCTCCAACGTGCAAATCACGGCCAACGAGACTGTTGGCGTGGAGGAACGTGCTTCTTACTATGATCATGTAGGAGCCGTGCGGGATATGTTCCAGAATCACATGCTGCAATTGCTCATGATGATGGCCATCCAGCTTCCATACAACAGCACGACCGAAAAGGTTGGGCAGAAGAAAAAGCATATTATGGAATCGATCGAGCCGCTTCAGAAACAAAATGTGGGTGCAAGCGTGATTCGTGGACAATATGCTGAAGGATTCATCCAAGGCAAAGCGGTAAGTGCGTATGCTGCCGAGCCGGGCGTTGCCGAAAATACAATGAACGATACCTTTATTGCTGCGAAATTGCAGATTGATGATTTCTTCTGGCGTGGAGTTCCGTTCTACATCCGCACAGGTAAACGAATGAAAGAGAAATCAACACGTATCGTCATCGAATTCAAGGAACCGTCTGGTCAATCACATGCAGCGAAGAGCAATGGCTCCAAGCCGAACCTGCTTGTTATTGAAATGAGTCCTGACCAAAGCATGACACTTCAGCTCAATGCGAGCGACCCTCAGAACAAAGGGGAATTCAAGCCGGTTCATATTGATTTGGCACCTGATCGGGAAGATCTGGCCGAAGCATATGAGAACCTGATCCGTGACGCCCTTCAAGGGGATCCAACGTTCTTCGCTCATTGGGATGAAGTTGAATTGTCCTGGGCTTGGGTTCAACCAATCTTGGAGGCATTTGAGGAAAATCTGCTGCCGCTTCATCTCTATCCTGCAGGCAGCTATGGTCCTGTGGAATCAGACGAGATGCTTGCTGCCGAAGGTCATCACTGGTGGTTCGATGAGCCGTCGGAACAATTCGAGGAAGATGCACTAGCTGCACCACTCGCTGTAAATTCAAACTTGTAATTCAAAAAACAAATTAACTGGAGGGTTTTAACATGAAATTTTTCATCGATACAGCAAACTTGGAAGACATCAAAAAAGCATACAAAATCGGCGTCCTGTCCGGTGTAACAACGAACCCATCATTGGTAGCCAAAGAAGGCATTAAATTCGAAGATCGCATTGAGGAAATCTTGCGTGAAGTACCTGAAGTTGAATCCGTATCTGCAGAAGTAACACCAGATGCCCTTACAGCTGAAGAAATGATCGCTCAAGCCAATGAACTGATCAAAATCAACAATAACGACAAAAACATTACCATCAAGCTGCCAATGACCCTTGCAGGACTGGAAGCTTGCCGTTACCTGACCAAAAAAGGTGTTAAAACGAACGTAACGTTGATCTTCACTGTCAATCAGGCACTCCTTGCAGCACGTGCAGGTGCAACTTATGTATCTCCATTCCTCGGACGTCTGGATGATATTTCGGAAGATGGTGTTCAATTGGTTTCCAAAGTAGCTGAATTGTTCCGTACACATAACCTGGATGCTCAAATTATCGCAGCTTCTGTAAGACACCCAGACCACGTTACACGTGTAGCGATGGCTGGAGCACATATTGCTACGGTTCCATTCTCTGTAATTGAACAAATTTCCAAACACCCACTGACGGATCAAGGCATGGATAAATTCGCAGCGGACTGGAAAAAAACAGTTCAATAAGCGAAACTTCTGATTAGCGAATTTAATCAGACTTACGTTTCCTATAAAACAAAGAGCATGGGGAGGACATAATGAGTAAACAACAGATTGGTGTTATTGGACTTGCAGTAATGGGCAAAAACTTGGCCCTGAATATTGAAAGTAAGGGATTTTCCGTATCGGTGTTCAACCGTTCCCCGGAGAAAACGAATGATCTTCTGAAAGAAGCTGAGGGAAAAAACCTGACTGGCGCGTTCTCCATTGAAGAGTTCGTGGCATCCCTGGAATCCCCGCGCAAAATTCTGATCATGGTTCAAGCCGGTAAAGCGACTGACGCGACGATTGAACAATTGCTGCCTCATCTGGATGAGGGCGATATCATTATTGATGGAGGTAACGCCTACTTCCCTGACACGCAGCGTCGCAGCAAAGAGCTGGAAGAGAAAGGATTCCGTTTCATTGGCGCTGGTGTATCCGGCGGCGAAGAAGGCGCACTGAAAGGCCCAGCAATCATGCCAGGTGGTCAAGAAAGTGCATACGAACTGGTTGAACCGATTCTGACAGCGATCTCTGCCAAAGTTGGCGATGATGCCTGCAGCACGTACATCGGACCAGACGGTGCCGGACACTACGTGAAAATGGTGCACAACGGTATTGAATACGGAGATATGCAGCTGATTGGTGAAGCCTACCACTTGCTCAAATCCGTTCTGAATGTTTCCGTTGAGGAGCTGCACGAAATCTTCACAGAGTGGAACCAAGGCGAACTGGACAGCTATCTGATTGAGATTACGGCGGATATCTTCTCCAAATACGATCCGGAAACCGGCAAACCAATGGTTGACGTTATTCTGGATGCGGCCGGACAAAAAGGAACAGGTAAGTGGACAAGCCAAAGCGCGCTGGATCTGGGTGTACCGTTGTCCATGATTACGGAATCCGTATTCTCCCGTTTCCTGTCCGCAATGAAGGATGAGCGTGTAGCTGCGAGCAAAATCCTGAACGGACCGAAAGCCGAAGCGTTCTCCGGCGATAAAAAAGCGTTCATCGAGAGTGTACGCAAAGCATTGTTCGCAAGTAAAATCGTATCCTATGCACAAGGTTTTGCCCAAATGCGTGCGGCTTCCGACGAGTATGGCTGGGATCTGAAATACGGTAACATCGCCATGATCTTCCGCGGCGGCTGCATTATCCGTTCACAGTTCCTGCAAAACATCAAAGAAGCATATGACAAGGATGCAGAACTCAAAAACCTGCTTCTGGACCCATATTTCCAAAACATCGTTGAATCCTATCAGGATGCGTGGCGTGAAGTGGTAGCAGCTGCTGTAAAACAAGGTATTCCGGTACCTGGTTTCTCCAGCGCACTGTCCTACTACGACAGCTACCGTACAGAACGTTTGCCTGCAAACCTGCTGCAAGCGCAGCGTGATTACTTCGGTGCTCACACCTTCAAACGTGTGGACAAAGAAGGTTCATTCCACTTCCAATGGATGGATACAAACGAGTAAGATCTGCTGATTCAATGTACTGAATAGAACAAGCAAGCATGCTTGCATCGCTTAGAAGTGTTATATTCTAGGCGAATGCAGGCATGTTTTTTTATTTTAACTAAGTACCATACTACTCCATATTATTGAGTGCAAGTGGTTGGAATTTAAGTATCCCCAAATTGTAATAAAATGTACGTATCTATGCTGGTGAAGGTGATGCCTCGACCCTGCATACTGCGTTATACTGGTTCAGACAGACTACTAGCTATCGTTTGTTAGCTGTAAATTCAGCAATCAACTTACTGACGTGGAGGTTAACCGGAGCATGTTTGTATTGGCAGGCATTTTGTTTTTGGTGGTATACGGTTTATTGGTGTTCTACATAGGCTGGAGCGGCTGGAGCTGGATGAAGCCCGTCGTGTCAGCCAGATTTCGATGGTTCTATATTGTGGCCCTTGTATTTCTTGCAGTTTCATTCATTCTGGCCCGGCTGTTTGGAAGTATATCCTTCTTAAGTGTGATTGGTTCTTACTGGCTTGCGATTTTTTCGCTGCTGCTGCTGATCTTGCCAGTGATTCATTTAACATTGTGGTTGCTCCGATTAACGCGGATTCCCAGACATCACACGCAGAAGTGGGCGGGTGTAGTTACTTTGGTGTTACTTCTCTCTACGATGGCATACGGGATCTACAATGCGTACAGTCCGGTCGTGAGAGAGTACAGCATTCAGATTGATAAAAAGGTGGAAGGGATCGACAGTCTCAACATTGTTATGGCTGCAGACATGCATTTTGGTCTTCTATCAGGCCCGGCACATGCCAAGCGCATGGTGGAGGAAATTAACGCTTTGAAGCCTGATCTGGTTCTCTATCCTGGTGATATTATCGATGACAATCTGGACATGTACCTGAGCAGTGGCATCGCAGATATTATCAGTGGTATTCAGGCTCATTACGGAGTCTACGCTTCATTAGGTAATCATGACAAGTTCGACGGCCCGATTGAAGATCTGATTGCTGCGCTGGAGAAGAGCAAAATGCAGGTTCTTTATGATGATAAGATCATATTGGACGACAAAATCACCTTGATTGGACGGAAAGACGGAACGGAAGATGATCGTGCCGAAGTAGCAACGTTCATGCAGGATACCGACCTCAGCAAGCCTGTGCTGATGATGGATCATCAGCCATATGATCTGGATATTGCGGAGCAGAATCAGGTGGATCTGGTAGTGTCCGGTCACACCCACCGTGGTCAGATTGCACCAGCTCAATTTATCACACAGGCGATCTACGAGAACGATTGGGGGTACTTGCAAAAAGGTTCAATGCATTCCATTGTGACCTCAGGTTATGGCTTCTGGGGACCGCCAATTCGCACGAGCAGTCGCTCTGAAATTGTTCAGATTCATGTGACCTTCCAACAATAATAGTAAAAGGCCCTTCAAATGAAGGGTCTTTTTATATGGAAGTGTTTTTGCTTTAAGCCAACCAAAACCATTTAACCCGAATGAATTAGAATAACCAGTATACATTAATATGGTTTCACACCACTGTTCGATGGCAATACTCTATAGGGGTAAACATGTGAAATACCTGTTAGAAAGTACATTGCTAAGATTAAAGCCCTAATAAAAAGGATTTTTCTATGTAATAAACCGATGTAAATAAGACAGTGGTAGCATTTTTGGTTGACACCGTTTTCAGGTTGTGATAAATTATACCCGAGGCTTGTTACCGGTAATGCGGGCAAAACCACTATGGAAATGATTTTATTATTTCTATTTTGGTTTTGCCCTTTTTTTAATCCTCAAAAAAAACGGGTGGTCCAAAATGATTATTAAACAGATATTTAATAACAATATTGTCAGTACCGTGGATGACAAAAATCAGGAACTGCTGATCCTCGGCCGGGGTATCGGGTTTAAGTTCAAAGTCGGTGATGAGATTGATGAGGAACGGATAGAGAAAGTGTTCCGTCTTCAGGATGCATCGATCTATGAGAAATTCAAGTCCATCGTCACTGAAGTGCCGATTGAAATTCTGCAGGCAACGGATGATATCGTAACGCTGGCTCGTACGCAACTGAATAAAACGATCAGTGACGGGATCTATGTCTCGTTGTCGGATCACATTCATTTTGCCGTTCAGCGTATGGAAAAGGGCATGATTACAAGGAATCCGCTTTCCTGGGAAGTGCAGCACTTTTATAAGGCGGAGTACGATGTTGCCCGAGAAGCGCTCACGCTATTAAAGGAAAGACTGGATATTGATTTTCCCAAGGATGAGGTTTGCAATATTGCACTGCATTTCATTAATGCGGAAGTCAATGATTCCATGAACGATGTGACTCATCTCATGCAGCTGCTTCAGGAAATCATGAACATTATCAAATATCACTTCAATGTCGAACTGGATGAAGATAGCGTTAACTATTTCCGTTTCATCACACATTTGAAGTACTTCTGCCAGAGAGTCATCACCCATTCAACGCATGATGATGCAGAGGAATATTTATACGAGGTGGTTCGGAAAAACTATCCGGAAACCTTCAAGTGTATCGGCAAGATCGAAACGTTTATCCATAAGAATTATCAATACGACATGACACACTCGGAACAGTTATATCTCACGCTCCATCTGGAGCGGTTAATGAAAACCAAGCGAGAGAATTAGATTTTAACTGAATATCCCATGGGCTTGTTACTGTTCAATCAGGCAATACCCGAATGAAATGACGCGCACATGACGTGTCGTATTCGTTCGGGTATTTTTTATTGGAAAATAGGAGGAGGAAAACATCATGAACCATCAGGAAACGGCACAGGAAATTATCAAAGCCGTTGGGGGCACAAATAATATCAACTCGGTGTACCACTGTATTACCCGTCTTCGCTTTGAGTTGAAAGACAATGACAAAGTGGATAACGGTACACTCAAGAAGCTGGACAAGGTCATGGGGACCAACATCTCCGGTGACCAGTTCCAGGTCATTATTGGTAATGATGTACCTAAAGTGTTTGATGCGATGGTCAAAGAACATCCGGCACTGCAGCAGAGCTCGGAAAAGAAAGAGACCAAATCGGACAACAAGAAAAATGTAATTCTTAAAATATTTGAAACGATTGCAGGTGTATTTGCACCCATGCTGCCAGCAATCACCGCTGCAGGTATGCTCAAAGGTTTGCTTGCCCTGTTTGTATCTCTCGGCTGGATGTCGGCGGGTACGGACACCTATCGCATTCTCTCAGCCATCGGGGATGGCGTCTTCCATTACCTGCCACTGCTGATTGCAGTCAGTGCGGCCCGCAAGTTCGGCAGTAATCCGTTTGTTGCGATTGCATTAGGTACGGCGTTAATGTATCCGGATATGAGCACACTGCTCTCCAGCGGTGAATCCGTTGCTTTTATCGGCATTCCGGTAACGGCAGTAAGCTATGCATCATCGGTTATACCAATCTTGCTGGCTGTATGGCTCATGTCCTATGTGGAGAAATGGGTTGATCGCGTAATTCCCGCCGCTTTGAAGCTGCTGCTTGTTCCGTTGATTACTTTGCTTGTTATGGTTCCGGTTACGCTGATCGCGATCGGTCCATTGGGTACATTTGTAGGTAATGGATTGTCTGGCGGGATTAACTGGCTGCTGAATGAAGGCGGATTGATTGCAGGTATCGTGCTTGGCGGTGCAATGGCGCTGATAATTATGACAGGTATGCACTATGCACTTGTTCCGATTATCCTGAGCAACATTGCTACACTTGGCTTTGATAAATTCTTGCCTCTGACGTATATCTCGAATATGGGTCAAGCCGGAGCAACGCTCGGTGTATTTTTCCGGGCAAAAGACAATAAGCTCAAAACCGTTGCATTATCGACCAGCTTTACAGCCCTCATGGGTGTAACTGAACCGGCAATGTACGGGGTAAACATGAAATACAAAAAGCCATTTGCTGCCGCCATGATCGGTAGTGCTGTAGGTGGCGGATTCGCACTGGCCTTCGGAGCCAAGGCTTATGTACTTGCGGGTAATGGCGGACTTCCTGGACTGCCTTCCCTGATTGGACAAACGTTCTGGTATTCCCTGATTGGTATGATTCTTGCTTTCGTGGTAGGTGCGATTATGTCTACGGTATTCGGAATCAAGGAAGAAGAAGGAGACGCAGAAGCGCTCGCTCAATTCTCCCCTGGTGCTTCTTCTGCTCCAGCAGCAGCGCCTTCAAATGAGGCAGCAGCGGTGAACGTGGATGATATGGGTGCACCAACACCAACAAGTGATGCGACAGCTGTAGCTCCGATGACAGGAAAAGCAATTCCGCTGAAAGAAGTCAATGATCCAACGTTTGGCGATGAATTAATGGGTAAAGGTGTTGCGTTTGTTCCAAGCGTGGGCGAGCTCGTATCTCCAGTAACAGGAACGGTTATGAATGTGTTCAAAACAAAACATGCGATCGTTGTGCGCAGTGATAACGGCATGGAACTCCTGATCCACGTGGGAATCAATACAGTCAAATTGCGCGGACAATATTTTGAATCCCATGTTGAAGCCGGAACTCGCGTACAGGCCGGAGACAAGCTGCTTTCCTTCGAACTCGATCAAATTGCGAAAGAATATGACATTACAACAGCCATGGTGGTTACTAACACGGCGGATTATAAAGACATTCAGCCAGTGAACTTGGGTGAAATCACGATTGGGCAAGAGGTATTGAAAGCCCAAATTTAATCTTAATCAACGAGAAGAGGAGAGAGACGCATGATTAATCGACAAGGATTTCCGGAAGGTTTTCTGTGGGGCGGCGCCATTGCCGCCAATCAGGCTGAAGGTGGATTC
This sequence comes from Paenibacillus xylanilyticus, assembly GCF_009664365.1. Classification (NCBI taxonomy): domain Bacteria; kingdom Bacillati; phylum Bacillota; class Bacilli; order Caryophanales; family Paenibacillaceae; genus Paenibacillus; species Paenibacillus xylanilyticus. Next base: position 4,065,976 of record NZ_CP044310.1, on the reverse strand, counting down.
GATGCAGGTGGCAAAGGCTGGTCCACAGCGGACATGGTTCCTTATTTTGAGAAAAAAGACTACACCAATCTAAGAGAGCTCATGCATGTGACGACTGCAACCGTTGAGAAAGCAATGTCCCACCTTAGTGCGGAGGGTTATCCGAAACGCTATGGGATTGATTTTTATCATCGCTTCAAAGAGGATATCGCGCTATTCGCGGAGCTTGGTTTCAAGACTTTTCGTCTATCGATCAACTGGCCGCGTATTTTCCCAAACGGTTATGATGCAGAACCTAATGAAGAAGGACTGCGCTTCTATGACGAAGTATTCGATGAACTGCGCAAGCACAACATTGAACCACTCGTAACACTTTCTCATTATGAAATGCCAATGGCACTGGTACTGAAGTATAACGGCTGGGCTGGCCGGGAGGTCATTGGTCATTTTCTGAGATATGCTGAAACGGTAATGACCCGTTACAAAGACAAGGTTAAATATTGGCTGACGTTTAATGAAATCAACACCACCATCATTGAGCCGTTCACAGGTGGAGGCATTATCGAAGACCGCGTGGACAATGTGATGCAGGCTTCGTATCAGGCGCTTCATCACCAATTCGTGGCCAGCAGTCTGGTTACGGAAAAAGCTCGTCAGATTAATCCGGAGTTCCAGATTGGCTGTATGCTTGCTCGCATGATTCACTATCCGGCCACTTCGAAACCGGAGGATGTGCTGCAGGCACAGATTGATAACCAACTGAATCTGCTGCATACCGATGTGCAGGTTCGCGGAAGTTATCCAACCTTCATGGCACGTTACTGGGCTGAGCATGGAATCTCCATTGTTATGGAACCAGGCGATGAAGAACTGTTGAAAAAGCACACGGTCGATTTCATCTCGTTCAGCTACTACACGTCCTTGGTGTCTGCTGTAAATCCGGAGGAATATGGAGTAACCGGAGGCAACCTGTACAGCACCATTAAAAACCCGAATCTGGAACGTACAGAATGGGGCTGGCAGCTTGACCCCATCGGTCTTCGCGTAGCGCTCAAAGAGCTGTATGATCGTTATCAATTACCATTATTCGTCGTGGAGAACGGACTAGGTGCCAAGGATACAGTTGAGGCTGACGGTTCCATTAGCGATTATTACCGGATTGATTACCTGAGAAAACATATTACGCAAATGAAGGAAGCCGTTATGGATGGTGTGGACCTCATGGGTTACACCAACTGGGGAGCGATTGACATCATCAGTGCCTCCACCTCCGAGATGTCCAAGCGTTATGGCGTAATCTACGTCGATCAGGACGATAACGGACAAGGTACATTGAACCGTTATAAGAAAAAAAGCTTTGGCTGGTATCAAAAAGTTATTGCTTCCAACGGTGAAGATTTGGCTTAATTCAAAATGGCAGCCCCAGGCGCGGCAGGTGAGCGGCGCAGGGGGCGCCTTTTTTTATCCATAGATGAGCTGGTAAAAAGAATAGCTTCATGACACCCGGGGTGATATACTGTGTTCGTACTGGGGAGGGATAACATGAAAAAACCAATCATTGCGGTAGACATGGATGATACAATCTGTCATCTGGTCCGGCGAGCCATTTATCACAACAACATCAATTTCCCGACCCATCCGCTGCGTTATGAGGATATGACTCATTGGGATACGTCTCACTTGCGTCATCCGGAGAGCACTCATGAAGTTTTTTATGGTCGGCCGGGACTATTTGAGGAATTGGAGCTGTACGACGAGTACGTTGTAGATGAAATGAAGAAGCTAAATGAAGCTTATGACGTTATTATTGTGACGGCAGCAGATCCGAAGACCGTGGTGGAAAAGTGGAACTGGCTTCAGCGCCATATGCCCTTTATCACGGCGGAGCAGTTTATCACATGCAAACGAAAAAATTTGATTAACTTTGACTTGTTAATTGATGACGGAGCACATAATTTGATTCCGGCTTGGAAAGCGGGAAAGAAAGTCATTTGTATCCCTCATCCGTGGAATGGGAGTGAGCGGGCACAGTATCCGTTTCCCTTGATGTCCAGTTGGAAAGGGGCCAAGGCGTACATAGATGACTTGTTTGAGACTGCAAGTGGCTAGTCAAAGTAGCAAAAGGAAGGTCCAGGACATCAGGTTCTGGATTTTTTGCGATATGTCAGCGGCGTTTCCCCGGTAATTCGTTTGAAAACGTTGTAGAATGTGTCTACATCCCGGTAGCCGACAAGCTCGGCGATGAGGCTAACTTTATGCTGTGAGCTCTTCAGGAGTTCACGGCTTTTTTGTATGCGCAGGTGCTGGAGGTAAGAGCTGAACGTCTGTCCTGTATAGCTTAGGAACATGCGGCCAATTTGCTTTTCGCTCCAACCTGATCGGTGAGATAGATCACTCATGCGAATGCGCATGCCGAGATGCTGATCCAGATATTGAAGGATGTATTCAAAATCGGAAGAGGGCCCTTGTTCACCGTGCTTTTTCTGATACAGCTGTCTGTAGGTCGTTACGATAAGCTGGCAAACGAGTGTGAATAACATACTGGACGAACCGATTCCCGCAACGGAGGTTTCATGGTAGAGCTTCACCATCAATTCTTCAATCTGACGATTCGGATCACCAATGGATATATAAGAGACCTCATTGTTGGCCAAATCGATCAGGTGGCTTCGAATGTCCTCTTCCTGAATGGTGAGGGACAGTTTATGTATCAGCTCTATATGGAACAGACAGTTATATATGATAAGCGGATGCTCTGAGACATTGGAGGATGATGGACGAAATACATGGGGAACGCCCACCGGGATGACAAACAGCATGCCTTTTTGAACCGGGACAATGTCCTGATCAATGTGATGGAAACCCGCGCCTTCCGCAACATAACCGTATTCCAAGAAATCATGGGCATGGAAAGGCAGGTTGAAGTCTTCGGTACATCTATTCACAAATAGCTGCAGTTCGGAGTTGAAGAAGAGTTCACTTTTTAACAGGTGCACAGATGAGTTCATGTCTTCACCTCCTTAAGGTTATGGCCGAATTACCGGGTTAAACAGTCCTCATTACCGGGTATTTCCTTGATTGGGATTAGTATAATTATAGCGTAAGCCTGTGTTGGAAACCACGATGGAAAGGAATGTTTATCCTATGTTGACCATCAATCATCTTCGTTGCGAGTATAAAGTAAATCCGATTGGTCTGGATGTCGAATCACCCAGATTAAGCTGGCAATTGCAGTCGGACCAGCGAAACTGCGTTCAATCTGCCTATCAAATTCAATTATCTCTAACGGATGGCCATGAACAGACCGTGTGGGATTCCGGAAAAGTCATCTCCGATCAGTCCATCCATGTGGAACTGGCTGGTTGGGAGCCTCAGGCACGAACCCGGTATTATTATCGTATACGTGTCTGGGACGCTGATGAAGAGCAATCTGCCTGGTCAGCAGCAGCATTCTTCGAAATGGGACTGATGGACAGCAAGAATTCGTGGCAGGCTGATTGGATTACGTCCAGACCCAAAGATGAGCATGATACGGCATGTCCTCGCCTACGTACGACGTTTGAACTGAAACAAGAGGTAACACGTGCAAGAATTTATGTAACAGCTCTTGGACTCTATGAGTTGCACCTGAATAATAAGAGAGTGGGTCAGGATTATTTCACGCCTGGATGGACCAGTTATGGTAAGCGGTTGCAATACCAGGTGTATGATGTCACTGATCTTCTGCAAGCAGGTGGGAATGTTTTGGGTGCATACCTTGGTGACGGTTGGTATAAAGGTCATTTGGGATGGAATAAAGAAAAGAGGATATTCGGAGATCAAGCAGCTTTACTGCTGGAACTCCATATTGACTACGCGGATGGAACGGTAGAAAGCATTCTGTCTAATGGAGACTGGAAGACGGCGAGCAGTGCCATCCGTATGTCTGATATTTACATGGGGGAGACCTACGATGCACGCTTGGAGACGGATTGGACAGATAACACTTCAACCCGCTGGTCACCTGTGGATGTATTGGAATATACCAAGGATATTATCGTTGCTCAGGAGAACGTACCTGTTACCAGGGTGCAGGAGCTCGAGCCTATCGCCTTGATCACAACTCCACAGGGAGACCTTGTGCTCGACATGGGGCAAAATATGGTGGGATGGGTGAAATTCAACATCGAGGGTAAACAAGGGCATACCGTTGAATTAAGACACGCTGAGATTTTGGATCATGAGGGTAACTTTTATACCGAGAATCTGCGCGGAGCAGCGCAGTCTATTCAATATACGTTAAAAGGTGAGGGGGTTGAGTCATATGAACCCCATTTCACATTTCAGGGATTCCGTTATGTGAAGCTCATCGGCTTCGCGGAATCCATAAATCTAGATGACTTTAGGGGAGTGGTGCTGCACTCCGATATGGAGCGAACAAGTGATTTCCAATGCTCCAGCCCGCTTGTAAACCAGCTTCATCACAACATACTCTGGGGACAAAAGGGGAATTTTCTTGACGTACCGACAGATTGTCCACAGCGGGATGAACGTCTTGGTTGGACCGGCGACGCCCAGATGTTTATTCGGACAGCTTCATATCTAATGAACACGGGCCCCTTCTTCACAAAATGGCTGCGGGATCTACAGGCAGATCAGGGCGAGGACGGCGGTATTCCCTTTTTCGTTCCGGATCTAAGAGGTTCAACTTCAGAGGGCTGGGGAGATACCAGTCATTCCTCGGCTGCTTGGGGCGATGCAGCGGTTATCTGTCCCTGGACCATTTACGAGATGTATGGGGACATCAGACTGCTTGCCGAGCAATATGACAGCATGAAACGTTGGGTTCATTATATTTATCAGCAAGGTAACAATCCATACTTATGGAACACGGGATTTCACTTTGGGGATTGGCTCGGACTTGATTCCAAGCCGGACAGCTACATTGGTGCGACGGACAAGGATTTTGTGGCAACGGCGTTCTATGCCTATTCGGTCTCACTCGTGAGAAAGACGGCCGCAGTTCTTGGGCAGGGCGAGGATGAAGCATACTATGCAAAATTGCATGAACATATTGTAACGGCATTCCGTGAGGAATTTGTTACGCCAGCGGGGAAATTGGCGGTTCCTACACAAACAGCCCATGTTCTTGCCCTGCATTTTGAATTACTGGATGCTAAGGCAAGACAGCGGGCTATAGACCAACTGGGGAAACTGATTGTAGATGCAGGGAATCATCTGACAACCGGTTTTGTGGGTACCCCATACCTGAATCCGGTACTTAGCGAAACGGGTCATCATGATCTGGCTTACACGCTGCTCTTTCAGGAAGACTACCCGTCCTGGCTGTATCAGGTGACGAAAGGGGCGACGACTGTCTGGGAACATTGGGACGGGATAAAAGAAGATGGAAGCCTATGGAGTGCAGATATGAATTCATTCAACCATTATGCGTACGGTGCGATTGGAGAGTGGCTATACCGTTATGTTGCTGGCATCCGTTCCGATGAGAAATCTCCGGGCTTCCGTGTTGTGCATTTTGAGCCGCAGCCTGGTCCGGGTTTGGATTGGGTGGAAGCAAGTCTTGATACGATGTATGGACGTGTGGGTTCCCGCTGGTATCGCGGGGAACACAATGAGATGGAAGTGCATGTAACCATTCCCGCAAATGTAACGGGTATCGTTGTTTTGCCGGGTGCAAGCCTGCAGACAGTTATGGAGGATGGTCTTCCTTTGCACAAGGTGCCGCATCTTCAGGGTGTTCAAACGAAAGAATCTCACGTGAAGATTGATTTGGGATCGGGAAGTTACCATTTCACATACAAGTGTGTGTAGGAATCGGTGCCCGTAATCATAAAGTAATATAGATAGAGGAATATAAGCACATTGAAAAAAGGATCTGCATTAACGCAGGTCCTTCTTCATTTTTATATAATGTAGTTGTAGTATTAGGGAAAGGAGAGTGTACTTCGTATGACAAAAGAACAAGTCAGACTCGTTAAACCATCAATTGTTTATCAAGAAGCATACATGGCATTTTATCAGGATTGGCTCCAAAGTGGAGAATTGATGGTACCTTGGGTTATTGCAAAAGATCCAAGTGATTTTGAAGGAATGGTAGCCTCTCTTCATCGGAATGAACAAGGAATCGACATTCCGGAAGGGTGGGTCAAGGATAGTACATACTGGCTTGTGACAGAGACAGGCAAGATGGTTGGAGCCGTTAATATCAGGCATGAGCTTACGGACAAACTGTTCAACAGTGGTGGACATATCGGCTATGGAATTCGTCCAGATGAGCGTCGGAACCATTATGGGTCACAGATCCTTGAACTGAGCCTGGTTAAGGCTAGGGAGCTTGGAATTACCAAAGTGCTGGTTGTGTGCGACGCCCACAATATCGCTTCCAAAAAAGTCATTCTTCGTAATGGAGGAGTGCAGGATCAACATTATGTTGAGCCAGATGGTAACGTAGTGGAGCGATTCTGGATTGATAATGTCGAATAATGTTGAATATGTGTGTGGATTGACGAAAATAATATAGATATCGATTGTATAACCCTCTCAGGCTGATTACAATGAAGTGTAGAATCTGGATTGCGGCCGGAAACTATCATCCCATATCAGTCATAAGTGAGGTTTTATCATGAATCAACCGGTTAATCGGCCCCGGCGAATTGAATATCTGGATCTGTTTCGGGCTATTGCCATCATGGCGGTGGTTGCCATCCATGCAACATCCACAGCAGTTACCCATTATCCCACTCATTCACAGGGCCATGATTTTTATTTTTTCTGGAACAGTATACTGCAATTTGCGGTGCCTGCGTTTCTGTTTTTGTCCTCGCTTGTTTTGTTCTACAATTATAGTGCCAGGGTGAAGGAACCGGGGTGGATGTTCGGATTTTATAAAAAACGTCTGCTCTATGTGTTTGTGCCTTATGTGATGTGGTCATTCATTTATTTTGGGGTCAAACAGCTGCTGGCACGTCATGATCCAATGTCTCATTTTACGTTTTTTCTTAAACAATTGCTCACAGGAACGGCCCATACGCACTTATACTTTTTTCTTATTATTCTTCAGTTTTATGTAGTATTTCCGTTACTATTATCACTAACCCGGTTTCGTTTATTTAAGCGTTATCTGCCTTTATTCTTCATTGCAGCTCAGGCTGTCTTTTATGTGCTGCATCTTCAGTTTCACTTCGAACGAATGGGAAGTCTACTGCCGAGTTATCTGATCGTTATTGGGTTTGGCGCGTGGATTGGCCTGAACTTTAACGTTTCTCTGGAGAAACTGCGTTCATACCGCTATCTTTTAATTTTGGCCTTTTTAAGCGGAGCTTTTATATTTATATATGGCAGTGTCTACATAAAAACATCCTTAACTGCAATACCAATCGTGCAGTATACCTTGCTGTTTTTGTTCCGGAATTTGTTTACACTTTCTGCATGTTTGTTATTGCTGATGGGATGTGAACGAATAGCGGCAAAAAAGCGGGATCGAGCACATCGGATTCATCGTCTCTTCGACTCACTGGGTACAGTGGCCTTCGGCGTATTCTTGATGCACCCATTAGTATTGTTATTCTGGAGACGGGAGTTCTCGGTGGAACTGGCCCGGCATTTTAGTCTTGGCATACTACTGTCATACGTCGTTGCCCTGCTGCTCTCTTGGGTAGTAGCGATTGGATTACGGCGAATGAAATGGGGCTGGGCGTTGATTGGGCGCTAAATTTGAATATTATATTTAAGAATATGAATTAAGAGATTCTAAAGCTCCTGATGAAAAAAAGGGGAACTCGAATCTCTTCTTTATTTGCTTTTAAAGAGGTATTATGGATGAATGTCCAGAAAATTCAAGTAATTTATATCCAAAGGAGGAGTGATGGGATGAAGTTTGTCATCATTTTTGGTCCACAAGCGGTCGGGAAGATGACCGTCGGCCAGGAACTGGAGAAGATCACGGATCTGAAGTTGTTTCATAATCACATGACCATCGAACTGGTATCTCCCTATTTCAGTTATGGTACACCTCAAGGTAAACGACTGGTGAGTCTGTTTCGTCAGGAAATTTTTGAAGAAGTGGCGAAGAGCAATCTTCCAGGCTTGATCTTTACATACGTGTGGGCGTTTGATTCCATAGAGGATGCAGAATATATCCGTAAAATCAGTGAGCTGTTCACTGCTCAGGGCGGACAGGTGTGTTATGTCGAATTGGAGGCAGATATGCCGGAGCGATTGAAACGTAACCGGAGTCCTCACCGGCTGCTGCACAAGGCAACGAAGCGAAACGTGGAATGGTCTGAACAGGATTTGCTAGAAAGCATGAACAAGCACCAACTGAATTCAGTCCCGGGAGAATTTACACATGAGCACTATATTCGAATCAATAACACACATAAAAGTCCTGAAGAGGTGGCAGAAGCCATCAAGAAAAGATTTAATCTATAATCAGCGATCCGCAAGCCTTTAAACGTTCGCACACATGGGAACCTGAGAACTGGCTCGCCAAGGAGAAATCACCCTAACCAGCACGTATTATCGCTGCGCATGCTAGCAAATTAGGTGTTACGGAGGACGATGTCGTCCGTTTTTTGCAAGAATTGTATGAGAAGCGATTGTACTAATATTTGCAAAGTCTAAGGAGTTGAATCATATTGTTTGTACTCATCTTGATGATTGCAGGAGCCATTGTAAGTCTTTTGGTTCCGTACGGCACTGTCATCGTCATTGGTGTTATTCTCGGACTTGTGGTGGATAATTATCGAAATACGTTATATATTCGTGAAGATATCCGTACGATCAAGAAGCATCTGGGGCTCATGAACAACAAGGAAGCAGAAGAATACGAATTCGAGAAAGAGTTGAGTCAACAGGATCAACTTACTTCTGATGAGATTCGTGTGATCAACAAGAGGATTGTAGCTGAGCTGGAGAAGGAAAATAGAAATAAGAAAAACTAGGATTGCAAGTTTGCTTCGTCCTGCAATTTAATGCAAAAAAGTGATCGTTTCTCCTCGGGTCGGTAATTCATTCAACTTTCTCTCATTAACCATGAATGGTATGGAATACTGGCGATCTAAGAGCGGAAAATGGATGAGTATTGCTCTTCATATGTTGGGCGTATATTATTCATTCGAGAGGAATTAATGCAAATGCTTCAAGAACATAAGGGAGAGACTGAATAAAATAAAACAGATGGAACCAGATTAAATTTATTGTTGCACATTGTAGAAAATTGTAATACCATGAACGCACATATCGTAGATATTGAAGTTGAAAAGGGCAGGACCTATGACCTCGTTGAAGGTATGGCTTGTCTTTTTCTGTATATTGGGGTGGATAAAGTGAAAATCGAGAAGGTGCTGAACAATAATGCTGTAGTTGCCATTCAGGATGGGCGCGAAGTCATCGTCATTGGCCGAGGTATAGCTTTTCAGAAGCGGGCAGGTGATCAGGTCTCCGAGGAGCAAATTGACAAGATCTTTACTTTGCAGAACGAAGATATCCAGGAAAACTTCAAAACATTAATCGCCAGCATACCGCTGGAATACATGAAAGTTTCCGAAGAGATCATCGCGTATGCCAAACTGAAATTGGGCAAAAAATTGAATGACAGCATCTATCTCCATCTTACAGATCATATCCATTTCGCCATTGAGCGATATCGCAAGAACCTGCCTATACGAAATGGACTACTGTGGGAAACGAAACAGTTGTACAAGGATGAGTACGAAGTGGGACTTGAGGCACTCAACATGATTTGTGATCAATTTGGTGTCCTGTTACCGGAAGATGAAGCCGGATTTATGGCATTACATTTTGTAAATGCAGCACTTAACGAAGAAATGCCAAATATTCGAAGCATGACACAGGTGATGCAAGAGGTGCTGACGATCATCAAGTACCATTTCAAAATGGATTTTGACGAGAACTCGCTGAACTATTACCAATTTGTGACACATCTGAAATTTTTCGCCCAACGTCTGGTCAAAGGGAAGCACTATAAAAATAACAATGATGATGAATTGTTTGAATTGATCCAGAAGAAGTACCCTGAAGCGCACAAGTGCTCGGAAAAAATCAAAAAATTTATTGAAAATAACTACACGTATCAACTTACTAACGAGGAAATGATGTACCTGTCAATTCATATTGAACGCGTGGTGCACGCCACTTCAGAGTAGTTTGATTATCCAAAATATTCCACTAAAAAAGCGCTTGCAAAAGTCCAGAAGTTATATTATTATGAATCCATAAAGTAAGCGCATACAAAATCGGATTGTAACTGTTCAATCAGGCAATGCCGATCACTCCAGGTCAGTAGACTGGTTGCAACTTACTTTAAGATGAAGTTGTTGAAGTAACAACTGAATATCGCTGTGTACAGCCTTACAGGGTTGCAACCAATTAAGGGCAAAACCTGAATTGCTGAATAACACGACTTGTTTCCGGATCATCCGGCACGTTGTGTATGTTCAGTAGTTCAGGTTTTCTTTGTTTCACAAGCATGGGGAGTCTACTTAGAGAGGGAGAATAACTATGAATTACGATCAACTGGCCAAAGACATCCTATCCCGTGTAGGTGGTTCTGGTAACGTGAACAGCGTTTTCCACTGTGTAACCAGATTACGTTTTAAACTGAAAAATGAAAGCGTCACTAAAACAGAAGAGATTAAAAATCTGCCCGGCGTTATTACGGTTATGCAGAGTGGTGGACAATATCAGGTAGTCATCGGCAATGAAGTGCCGGATGTATATAAAGCGATTGTGAAGGTGGGCAACTTGCCGACAGAAGGTCAGGTTGAAGAGACGAAGGAAGAATCGGGGAAAAAAGTAGGATTGTTCAGCCGATTTATCGATATGATCTCGGGAGTTTTCACTCCACTTCTCGGCTTGCTTGCTGCAACAGGGATGATCAAAGGGTTTACAGCCATGTTTCTATCCTTCGGCTGGTTGACGGACACATCCGGAACGTACCATTTGCTGAATGCAACGGGTGACTGTCTGTTCTACTTCTTCCCGGTATTCCTTGGTTATACAGCTATCAAGAAATTTGGCGGCTCACCGTTTCTGGGTATGGCCATCGGTGCTACACTGGTTTATCCTACGCTGTCCGGTTTGACTGCAGGAGATCCATTGTACACATTGTTCGCAGGTACGTTGTTTGAATCACCGATCCATATTACATTTCTAGGTATTCCTGTGATCCTGATGAACTATTCATCTTCGGTTATTCCAATTATTATTGCTACATTCTTTGCCGTGAAAATCGAAAGATTCTTCAAAAATGTTATTCCTAAAGTGGTTAGCACATTCCTTGTTCCATTCTTCACGCTGCTTGTTATCGTTCCGGCAACGTTCCTTGTGATTGGTCCAGTATCCACTTGGGCTGGACAGTTGATCGGTGCAGGAGCAACCGGGATATATGATCTGAGCCCACTTCTTACAGGACTTATCATTGGCGGTCTGTGGCAGGTGTTTGTACTGTTCGGTCTTCACTGGGGTCTGGTTCCAGTCATGCTTCTGAACCTCAGTACGTCCGGAGCGGATCCGGTGGTTGCCATGTCGTTCGCTGCATCCTTTGCTCAGATTGGTGCGGTACTTGCCGTAATGTTGAGAACTAAAAATGCCAAACTGAAATCTTTGAGTATTCCGGCCTTCATCTCTGGCATCTTCGGTGTTACCGAGCCGGCAATCTATGGTGTGACCCTTCCACTGAAAAAACCGTTTATCATGAGCTGTATTGCAGGTGGTATTGGCGGCGCCATACTGGGATTCTTCGGCTCGAAAATGTACATGTTTGGCGGACTTGGCGTATTCGGTTATCCGACCTTCATTAACCCGGCCACAGGTGTTGATTCAACATTCTACATGGCACTTGTTGCAACAGCCGTTGCGTTCATACTTGGTTTTGTTCTTACGTATGTAGTTGGTTTCAAGGAAGCTGCTGCACCTGTACCAGCTCCGGCAGCTGCACCAGCACCTGCACTCGATCCCAATCCGAACAGCAAATACGAAATCTTCAGCCCAATGGCTGGCGAAGTTATTCAATTGAAGGAAATTAACGACATTACGTTTGCTGGTGAGCATATGGGTAAAGGTATTGCGATTCGACCAACAAGTGGCCGAGTGGTATCTCCAATCACAGGTGTTGTACAGACAGTTTACCGCACAAAGCATGCGATTGGACTTGTGACGGATGATGGTGTAGAGATGTTGATCCACATTGGACAAGATACGGTACAACTGAAAGGTCAACATTTCAACGCTCATGTAAAAGATGGTGACCGGGTCAACGTTGGAGATTTGATTATGGAGTTTGATCTGCAGGCCATCAAGGATGCCGGTTATGAGACGGTTACTCCCATTATTATTACGAATACTTCAAATTACCTGGATGTTGTGAGCACAGAGAATGCATCGGTGAACGAAAAAGACAAATTGCTGACGGTGCTTGGTTAAATCAAGTTACGATGAAGAGGAGGAGTGCTTGATGTTTGAAAAGCCAACTTCCTTTCCGGAGAGTTTTCTCTGGGGAGGAGCTACAGCAGCGAATCAGCTGGAAGGTGCCTATCTGGAAGGAGGGAAAGGATTGACTACGGTCGATCTAATCCCTACCGGGTCTAGGCGTTTCCCCATTGCGATGGGGAACCTGGACTCGTTCGAACCCAAGGAAGGCGAGTTCTACCCTTCTCATGAAGCCATTGATTTCTATCATCGGTACAAGGAAGACATTGCTTTATTTGCCGAAATGGGGTTCAAATGTTTAAGACTTTCGATCGCCTGGTCTCGCATCTTCCCGAACGGGGATGACGCCGAGCCCAATGAGGCAGGCCTGCAATTCTATGATGATGTCTTCGATGAATTGTTGAAATATAACATCGAACCGGTCGTTACCATTTGTCATTTTGATGTACCTGTACATCTCGTGCAAACATATGGCGGCTGGAAGAACCGCAAGATGATTGGATTTTTTGAGACCTATGCGAAGACGTTATTCCATCGATATCAGGACAAAGTGAAATACTGGATGACGTTTAACGAAATTAATATGCTTCTGCATCTACCTTATATTGGTGCAGGTATCGTCCTGCAAGAGGGAGAGGACAAGCAGCAGATCTTGTATCAGGCGGCCCATCATGAACTGGTAGCCAGTGCACTTGCCGTCAAGGCGTGTCACGAGATGATTCCCGGTGCACAGATCGGATGTATGCTGGCGGCAGGTATGGTTTATCCCTACACATCCAATCCGGAGGACGTATGGAAGGCGATGGAGCAGGATCGCGAGTCATTTTTCTTCATTGATGTTCAGTCCAAGGGGGCATACCCGGGCTACACAAAGCGTTTCTTCAGAGAAAACGGGATTCATATTGAGATACAGCCAGAAGATGCCGAGCTTCTTAAGCAAAATACGGTGGACTATATTGGCTTCAGCTATTATGCCAGCCGCTGCACAAGCACCGATCCGGAGATTTTGAAAGATTCAACCGAGGGCAATGTATTTGGTTCCGTGAAAAATCCTTATCTTGATGCATCGGAATGGGGATGGACCATTGATCCGAAAGGTCTGCGAATTACCTGCAATCAGCTGCACGATCGCTACGGCAAGCCATTATTCATTGTGGAAAATGGTCTTGGTGCTACAGATGTATTGCTGGATAATGATACGGTGGAGGATGATTATCGCATTGACTATCTGGACCGTCATTTTGCCGAGATGGCAGAGGCCATTCAGGACGGAGTCGAGATCATTGGATATACGAGCTGGGGCCCGATTGATTTGGTCAGTGCAGGTACAGGAGAAATGAAGAAACGTTATGGTTACATCTATGTAGACCGAAACAACGACGGAACGGGTTCGCTGAGAAGGGTGAAAAAGAAAAGCTTCCACTGGTACAAAGACGTCATTGCTACTCGAGGTGCACAATACTTCTAAGTGCTGTCCAGTAAGTGAAATTCAGAAAAAGGGAGGAGCAGTCCTGTGTTATACACGGTTCTGCTCCTGTTTTGTTCAATTGAACAGAACTTAGGGAAATTCACTTTTATAGGTTCATCGAGGAGAAAAACCAATTATGGGACTTGCAGACTCCGTTGTGCATTTAGCCTGCCATACTGCCAATAGACACCGGACCCGGATACAGGATCGGAGGCAAAGCACAACGCATCACGGATCTGGGCATTGGTTTTGCCTTGGGCAGCAAGCAAGGCAGCTACACCTGCTACTTGTGGTGCAGCCATTGATGTTCCGCTCATATATGCGTACGAGCTGCCGAGATAAGTCGACAGTATGCTGTCACCCGGAGCAGCCATATCAACCCATGCACCATAGTTGGAAAAATTGGATTTCAGATCGGAAGGATTGGTGGAAGCGACAGCAATCACATTGGGGTAGGAAGCGGGCACGATTGGATACGAAGTATTGTCATTGCCGGCAGCAGCAATAATGACTGCCCCGCGGTCCCAAGCATACTGTACCGCAGCCTGCAAGAAGGCATCGCCGACAGGTCCGCCCAGACTCAAATTCACCACTTGTATACCGTTATTGGCAGCATAGACCAGCCCGTTGCCGACATTGCCCATGGTTCCCATTCCGCTATCATCCAGCACACGAATAGGTACGATGGATGCAAGCGGAGCAACGCCAGCGATGCCAGCTCCATTATTCGTGACCGAAGCCGCAATACCGGCCACATGTGTTCCATGTCCGTTTCCGTCCTCAGGGATGGTGTCATAGCTAACATAGTCATAACCAGGAAGGAGCTTGCTTGCAAGCTCGGGGTGGTTTAGCTGCACTCCGGTATCAATAATGGCTATTTTGATGGAGCTGTTGCTTTGGCTAATATCCCAAGCCGCAGGCGCGTTAATTTTTTGCAGGTTATTCTGATAAGGGAAGTAGGGGTCATTCGGGGTATAGGATGCCTGAGCGAGGTAATTGGGTTCTACATGTTCAATGAGTTCATGATCCTTATAATACTTTAGCATGCGATGCATGATTCTGTTTGATTCGACCCGATACCAGCCGAGATCCTCATAAGTTTCGGCAACTTTGCATCTTCCTTTTTTATGCAGAGTGTGCATTTGATCTGCTGTGGTGCCGTCTTTAAACTTGACCATAAGCTGCTTGGGAGCATGGGGATGAAATTTTCGCGTTTCTAGGATGTCTTCTACGTAACGATATACAAGTCCCAGCATGAGCAGAAATGCAGCAGAGATACCCAGCCATAGCCACATCGCTTTTTCCCCCTTGTGAGTTTGATTTGGTAACACGTCTTATCGTATGCAGAGTCTCTCAAATCGCGCGGGCTTTCTATCATTTTGGATAGGAGTACAGCTAGATTGATAGAAGAAAATTAATTAGGTAAGATGATGGGAGAGAGCGAACTCACTAAGAAAGCGGGTTCGGGGTAACTGCAATAAGCAGGCTCTAATTTACAGGATAGGAATGAAAATATGGTAAAACAGCTCCAAACAGTGCCCAAGGTAATGAAGGTTCAGCTCCATCAGATTGAGCAAGCTGTTGATTTTGCCATGCGTGTCCGCAGAGAAGTATTTCCAATGATGAATCATGAACAGATACCTGCGGATCTGATGCAATTTAGAGAACATTATATGGAGACAGCAGGTGCGGTCTTTCTGGTAGCCGTAACGGAGGAAGCGGACATTGTAGGCTCCATCGGCATTGTGCCATATGATGGCCGGATTCAGGTGATCGAAGGCCGGTACACGGAACAATCCGCAGCTGAAATTGTAAAATGTTATGTCGATCCTGCCTATCGCAGATACGGTATTGGTTCACTTTTGGTGAAAGAGCTGGAGCGTGTGGTAAGAGAAATGCCGTACACCACGCTATACCTACACACCCACCGTTTTTTGCCTGGGGCTGTGGATTTCTGGAAGCGTCAAGGATTTACAATCGTGACCGAAGAGCATAATGAGTGGCAAATCGTGCATATGGATAAGCCTGCGGAGAAGTGACTCGTAATGTATACGTGTTTTGCATGAATGGATGGTTACAACATGGCATGAGACATAAAGGGGGCAGATGCAGATGAACACACGGACACACGGACACAGAAAATAGTCTTTATCGATATTGACGGAACACTGGTGGATGATGATGGGAACATACCTGTTTCAGCTCAGCGAGCTTGCAGACAGGCTCGTGCGAATGGACATCTGCTTTATTTGTGCACAGGGCGTTCGAAGGCGGAAATTTATGATTCCATCTGGGACGTCGGATTCGACGGTCTGATTGGTGCAGGTGGCGGATACGTGGAGTTTGGAGAGGAAGTCCTTTATCATAAAAAGGTAACGGCTGAAGACGTTCGGCATATGGTCGATTTTTTCAATGAACATCAGATTGATTTCTATCTGGAATCCAATTCGGCCCTCTATGCAAGCAGCAATCTTCAACCCCATCTCGAACGTCGCATATACGGTGATGTGGAGAATGATCCGGCAGCCAGAGCGAAAAAGGAACAGAAGCCACATCCCTTTATCACCGGTCTGACCTACGGTGAAGCCGACTTATATAAGGATGATGTCAATAAGGTTTGTTTTCTGGAAAGTGCTGTGGTTCCGTTCGAACGGATCAAGCAGGAATTTCAGGGCAAATTCGAGGTAATCCAATGTACCGTACCTATCTTTGGAGAGGGAAGCGGGGAGCTCATGATTCCGGGCATTCACAAGGCAATTGCGATTGCGGATCTGCTGGAACACCTGGGCATGTCTCGGGAAGACACACTGGCCATCGGAGACGGCATGAATGATGCGGAGATGCTGGAATTTTGCAATATAGGTATTGCCATGGGCAACGCGAAGCCCGGTCTGAAAGCCATCGCCGATGACATTACCGAAACCATTGACGAAGATGGGTTGTATCACAGTTTTGTGAAGTATGGCTTGATTTAGTCCTATGTTCTTGAGATTTCTCCCTCCTGAATAGAATCATAGCGTGCGTTAGATTACACAATTCCTGTGCACTGTCCGATATATATTAAGTACCCTCATTTACTAGATACATAAAGGAGTGCAGAACATGGATATTGCAGCATTATCAATGGCCATGAGTCAAACGTCGCTGGCGCAGTCGGCGAGTTTGCAGGTGATGTCATTGTCGAAAAACATGGCAGAACAACAAGGTCAACAGCTTACGGAAATGTTAAAATCTGTTCCAGCCCCACATCCGAATCTCGGAAGTAGTCTGGATATTTCAGTGTAGACGTTTTCGAAGAAATGCATGTTCAAAAACAATTGCAGCAAGCGAACCCAAACGGTTTCAATTCATGGAATTGAAGCAGTTTGGGTTGTTTTTTTACGACTAGGAATGATGGAGGATCATACTTCCAAAAAGCTGACGAGCCTTGTCCCAATCCACGCCGAGTTTACCTTGCCATCCAGCCCACGGCATCTCCATGTCGGAGCGGCCTTTCGTATTGCTGAGCAGTAATTCGGCATTCAGCAGCTCTTCGATATTGGTCCAATGATCAGGATGAAGGGGGAGAATCTGGTTCGGCAGAACACCCACGCGGGATAAAGATTTCAATATGCCTCGGCGGATGCCAGCCTGTCCTTTGATCAATTTCTCGGCTGTGAGCCGTTTCTCATATTTTCCCGGAGATTCATCGCTCTCTGCCTGATCCAAACTATGAAGCAGTTGATTGAAGGCGTATATGTCCTTTTCACTCGGTGTAATGGATTGATGTTCAAGCAGGGAAACTAGCTCTGTCAAATCAGCATATGCCCCTAAACTAGTTGAACTGTAATCGTGTCCCAAATGAACGGCATAGCGAATATAGGACAAATTATCCCATGCGTCATTCCTGTTACGGCTTAAACCGCAGTATTTACAACAATGGAATTGTTTCGCTTCTTCATAAGCATGGTGCTGCATGTGAACCATCATATAGTAGCTTCCAAGTGTAGTTATGCCTCGGGGATAACTTCCGCCAACACCCGCCACAAATGCATTGGTGATCGTGGTCCAGGATAGATGTTCATTTTGCTGCAAATCAATTAATTGTTGAATAATTTCGTCATGCGAAATTAGCTCCAGATTATTAGGAACCCAGCCGTGCGTATGTAATATGTCTTGTTCGTCAGCAGTTAGTGTATCCGTTTGATACACCATCACTTGGCGCTCCCTGTCATACTTGCCGTTGGTATGCAGGTACAGCTTTTTAAGCACTCTCATGCATTGTTTGTTCATGAGCATCTCCTCAAAAGTTAGTTGCTTACCCTAAGACTTCGTATAGGCTTCATTGCTTCCTTTCATTATAAATGAGATGATGGCTATATTACAGATATGAGAAGCGGTGAAGCATGCGAATTAATAAATACATAAGTGAAACGGGTTTCTGCTCACGGAGAGAGACAGACCGCTTAATTGCAGCCGGACGCATTACGATCAATGGTGAGGTATGTGTAAAAGGGGCAGAGGTTGAAGCAGAAGATATCGTCCTGATCGACGGCAAGGAAATCCCTCAGGTTGATCGTGAGCCTGTATATCTGGCTCTGAACAAACCAATAGGTATTGTCTGTACGGCGGCACAGCAAGTCGAGGGCAATATTATACAATATGTGAATTATCCATCACGCATCTTTGCCGTAGGCAGGCTGGATAAAGCCTCCGAAGGTTTGATTTTGCTTACGAACGATGGAGAGATTGTTAACAAAATGATGCGCTCAGAGCACAATCATGAGAAAGAGTACGTGGTGACCGTGGATAAACCGATTACAGATGAATTCCTAAGAATGATGTCCCAAGGAGTCGAGATTCTGGACGTAATAACCAAGCCATGCGAAGTATATCGCCACCGTGAGAATGTTTTTCGGATTATTCTGACACAGGGGCTTAACCTGCAAATTCGCAGAATGTGCAAAGCCTTGGGGTACAAAGTGCTGAAACTGGAGCGCATCCGTATTATGAATATCACACTGGATCAGCTGGAACGAGGACAATGGAGGCATCTGGAGAAGCATGAGCTGAGTACGCTGCTTGCCAGACTGAATTAGCTGACTACTCCTAGCTTGGATAATGACATTTGTGCAAAAGGTAAGTCATCGCACGCAAACATTAAGAGGGCACTAATCCTGAAAGGATGTATAGTGCCTTCTTTTGCGTTCCAAACGACCAGAGCCTAATGGATCTCGGACAACTTCGATCCGGGGGCATGCTTCCGAACTTTTCGTTCTGAGATGATGGAACCTAGGAGTGTTAACACCGCACCAAGCATGGTAACCCAAGTAATGGGTTCATGCAGCAGCAGTGTAGAGGCTAACAATGTAATTACAGGCACCAAATAAATGTAAACACTGGTTTTCACTGCTCCCAGAAGGCTTACCGCCCTATTCCAGGTTACAAAGCACAACGCAGAAGCGCCTACCCCGAGAAAAAGAAGATTGGAAAGGTTGGACAGATCGGCTAACCGCTTCATGTCAAAATGGAATTCGAACAGGAATAAGGCAGGGAGCATGAACAAAAGCCCGTAAAAGAACACTTTGCGTGTTGCGCCAATGGTGTGATAGTGAAGATCGCCTATTTTACGCATAAGGACGGAATAGATTGCCCAGACCGCAGGAGCCACAAAAGCAAGCAGATCGCCCAGCGGATTCAGCTGCAGGCTGTAACTCCCATGGAACGCAATGATCACAATGCCTGTCAAAGCAATAGCAAAACCGACGACAAAATGCCGTGATAACGGCTCATCCTTCAGGAAGAAATGCGCAAGCACAGCGGTGAAGAAGGGTGCGATGGACACAATGACACCTGCGTTGGAAGCCAGTGTGAAAACAAGCGCGATATTTTCGATCAAAAAATACAATGTGACTCCGCACAGTCCGGCCGCCATAAAAAGCATCTCATCCCGAAACGTTGATATCCGCATCACGCGTGGGTAGATCAGGAACAACACCACATATCCAATCAGAAAACGAAACAACAGGATTTCCACAGGTGTAAAGTCTATGAGCAGAATTTTTGTGGAGATAAAAGTGGTCCCCCAGATCAAAATCGTTAGCAAGGCGAGCAGGTGACCAGCCGTATGTTTATTTTCACTCATCGTGAAACACGGTCCTGCAGCCGTTGGGACTCGTATTCATGGTTAAAGATTCGGTAATATTGTTTGGGCGTTAAACCGATTAGTTTTTTGAAAAAGTTCGTAAAATGGCTCTGATCGCTGAATCCCGTCTGGGCGGATACCTCAAGCGGCAGCGTTCCTTGTTCCAATAAGCGTTTGGCCTGATTAATACGAATCGTTTCCAGATACCGATATGGTGAGATGCCTTTTTGGCGAGTAAATAGACGTACCAGATGATACTTGCTCATTCCACTTCGCTCAGCTAACTCACCCAGCGATATACTTTCCATGTAATGAGACTCTATGTATTCGCAGATACACTTGACTTCGATCGTGACATCTTGAGTAGAGACGGAGGATTCAGCATCTGCATAATCCCGAAGCAGCTGTTCCAGCAGCAGAAGCAGCAGCTCTTCTTTGCTAAAATCGGATTGCTCCTCCAAAATCATCAAATGCAGATCATGCAAAGAGCCGACCAATTCGTGTTGATAGAGTACGGGTGCTGTGAAGTGCGGCAGATAATCTTGTCCGGTAATTTCGCGGGTGTATTCTCTCATGACCTCTGGCTGGATATTAATACAGCGATAATCGAGTGTTCTTCCGTCAATCCCTTCACAGGCGTGGGGGTCATGAGGGTTAAATATAATCATGTCGCCCGTATTTAGCACATACTCCTGATTATTGCAGACCAGATGTCGCTTGCCCTGCTCAATAAAACCAATGACATAATAGTCATGAAAGTGATTGGGGAATTTCTGCATGATGCCCTGGAATTGATAAGCTTCAAGCTGCAGATCGGTGTCAAATACAACGGTTCGTACTTCGCGATTCATGCTGCACCTTCTTTCTCGTAAGTTCTTGTCAGTATAAACTGAAAAGAAGGCAATTTCTTGGACGATATTGCGCTCGCGCATGTATAAATAGCAGGGAAGCAGCAGAAAAAGAGCAGATTTCCTGCTCTTTTTCTTTTTTTCATCTATATCGTACTACTTATATAACCTCATGGGAAGGCTTGTCAGAGATTGTCCTGCTGCAGACGGAGTCAGGTGGTCTTCCAGAATGAACCCGCTGACGGGTTCAATATTTGAAAAGGTTCTCAAAAATGTCGTCAGAACAATTTTGGCTTCCAGCCTAGCGAGAGGTGCACCCAGGCAGAAGTGTGTGCCGAAGCCAAAAGCGAGCTGTTTGTTATTGTTCGGACGGTGAATATTCAATGTGAAAGGATCCTCGAACATGTCCTCATCCATGTTGGCTGCACTCATCCAGGCTACTATGGCATCTCCTTTTTTGAGCTCCACCCCAAGCAGGTTATTATCCGCCTTGACCATGCGGTCCATTTTACTGATATGGAAACGGTACCGCAGCATTTCTTCCACTGCATTTCCGACAAGCTCTGGATTATCTCTCAGCTCCGTGTACAGTCCAGGCTTATCATAGAGCAGCGCGTAGAAGGAATTGGCCAACAGATTGCTTGTCGTTTCTATTCCTGCACCCAGAATGAACATGGTGGTGCGTACAATTTCCTCATCCGTAAAATGTTCACCATCCACTTCGACGTGGATCAGGTCTGAGATGATGTCCTCGGCAAGATTTGTTCGTTTGGATACGACAAAAGGATAAAGGTATTCGAAATATTGCTGACCCGCAATTTTCTTCATTTCATTGATACGGCTAAAGGTTGCATCTGTTGTTGGCATGAAGAGAATATCTACCCATTCCTTAAATAGGAGCCTGTCTTTGGAAGGAATGCCAAGCAGATCAGACATGATGATTACTGGAAACATACTTGTGTAGGCTTGTACAATATCCACCTCGGGAAGCTGAGAAAATTCCGCGACTAAATCGTCTGCTGCGGCCTGAATGCGCGGT
Organism: Paenibacillus xylanilyticus; assembly: GCF_009664365.1. NCBI lineage: Bacteria > Bacillati > Bacillota > Bacilli > Caryophanales > Paenibacillaceae > Paenibacillus > Paenibacillus xylanilyticus. Next base: position 4,044,065 of record NZ_CP044310.1, on the reverse strand, counting down.
TCCCACAGTTTGAGACTTCTTGGGGTAAATGCACTTGCTAATAATGATCTTCGCTTGCGGTGTTCCGGAGGATCGACGTTGTGAATATCCAGCTTGTCCGGAATGTGGTGCTCGCTGTCCGCACCTTCTCCCTCATTTGAATACCCCACGTTCACAATCGATCTTTCTCTTACACTGGAGAAATGTTCATGATCATTCAATACGGTTTTGACCAAGTCATACTTGAACACATGCCAGGAATCCGTTTCTTCATTGTAAACGACAGGTTCCTGTTTGAGCATGTGGCGATACCAACGATAAGGACTGAACTCTTCTTCTTTCGATTGGAATTTCGTGATTTCAGACAGAGAAATAATCGTGCTCTTCTTCATTCATCTTACCTCCTTAGTTGGGGTCATTGACAAACATAACAAACAAGAGTACTTTAATTAAAGTAGTTTAAATTATAATAATAAGGTGGAGTAGAGAGTGAAGAGCATGCTGAAGCATAAAGGAGTCAAAGCGGGTATATTCATGATTGTGTTCTATCAGATTGTGATGCTGACCGTTTTCATGTCCGGATATAGCGCGATCCCCAAAAATGTAACGAATCTTACCGTGGCCATTGTTAATGAGGACCAACAATCCGGTACTGAATTTGTTCAGAAGCTGCAAGAGCAGCTCCCGTTCAATATCGTAACCGATGAATCGCTGGAACAGGCGAAGACGGGTCTGGAGGACCGCGATATTCATATGGTGATACGTATACCTGGTGACTTTACGGAGAAACTGTCTGAACAGAGCGGCAAAGCGCAGCTGGAATATTTGATTAATGAATCTAACCCAACGACCATTACCAGTTCGATGAAAAGTGTAGCAGCAGAAATTACCGCTCAGATCAGCGCACAGGTTCAGGCTCAAAGCTTCGAAGCGGTATTGAACGGAATGCAGATTCCTGCGGATCAATCCAAACAGATTGTGGAATCAACTACGGGCAAGGTCTCATCCAATATCGTCATGAGCAACCCGCAGCCTGCTGGTATGCAAAATCAGATGGCACCGATGTTCATCACGATGGCGCTCTACGTTGGAGCCATGATCTATGCCATGCAGAGCGTGGGCGGAATGCAGCAGCTGCGTGCACAAATGGGAAAATGGAAAGCCTTTTTTGCCCTGCGTGGGGCGAACTTGCTCATATCCTTGATTGCTCCTCTGGTTGGAGTAGGCATCTACTTCATGGTTCAAGGATATGGGGTGGAAGTCTTTCTGAAAATGTGGCTGGTGCACAGTCTGCAATTATTCGTGTCGATCGAGTTTACAAGTATCTTCATCATGCTTCTCGGGCAAGGAGGTATGCTGATCAACATGATATTCGTGCTTAGTCAATCCATTGCCAACGGCACGTCCATGTCACCCGAAATGATGCCTGGATATTTCAAATTCGTCAGTCAGATCACGCCGATGTTCTATTCGACACATCTGGATTACAATATTCTCTTCGGTGGTGGCAGAACGGCCCATTATGCCATTGGATTAGCGCTGGTTGGGATGGTGGCTTTCGTTCTCAATACAGCGATTCACCATTTCAAACAGGCCAAGCAAACCAATCCGCTGCAAGAGTCTTCACAACAGCCCGCTATAGTATAAAATAAGAAATAAAAGGGCTCAGGCGAATTTGTAAGAAGCTGTGCCCTTGGTAAGAGCAGAATGGGGGCAGTCACATGTCAATTCAAATATTTATTCTTGGTGCATTAAGTGAAGGGAATTGTTATCCCTATGATATTAAAAAGCGAATAGGCAAACATTTGGATCAGACCGAGGCCAAAATCACGGAAGGTACGATCTATTACAATTTCGAAGTGCTGCATAAGAAGGGGCTAATCGAGAAGATTGAAACGATCCAGAGTGAGAATAGACCAGATAAAACGATGTATGGGATCACCGATCAAGGGCGGATAGCACTGGAAGAGAGCATCTATAAAGTATTTCAAAAATTCACGACCATTCAGTCCCTTTATGCAGCGCTGGTTAATCTGGATAAGGTGGATAATCAGAAGATCGCATACCTTATTGAAGATATAATCGTGAAACAAAGAAAAAAACTCGATTATATTGACGAGCAGAAACCAGAGGAGATCGAGGTAAGTGAGGATTTGATGGATGCTCTGTGGCTGATGAGGGATCATGCTTATCACACGATTGAGAGCAACATTGCCTGGTTGGAGAAGCTCCTTCACCATGTTCAGAGCAGGGCGTTAAGGCATTAGGCGCGTTTAGCGTCACTGTGTCTGCGAAGAGGTGTGTCAGGTCAGAGACAGTCTGGCTTTGAACGCACCTTTTTTCGTCTAAAGGGCGAAGCAGAATCCGGAGCTCAGATTGAAACATATGGAAAAAACCTATAGAATCTGAACTATGTCGTAAATGAACATTGTATAACGAAGGAGAGGAAATTTCATGTTCGAACATCTGGTGGTATTCAAATTCAACGATAAAATTACGCCGGCAAAACAGCAGGAATTTGTCACACAATTGCTCGCCTTGCAGGACGAGATTCCTGGGATCATCGATCTGACTGCCGGAATCAATGTAACGGAAGAGACGGATCATATTCAGGGATTCACGCTTGGATTAAGAGTGACGTTTGAAGACCAAGAAGCCTTGCGTGCATATGGTCCACATCCTGCGCATCAGGCTTTTGTAGCTTCCCTTAACGGATGGGTAGAGAATGTTATTGTAACAGACTTTCCGATCCCTTCGAAATAAGACTGAACATGTAGGAGAACACTAAGTATGAGTTTAAATACCAGAACATATCGTTTGGAAGATTTAAGTGATCTGGAGTACGAAGTTCGTATCGGGAGTGTGTCAGAGAATTCATATAAGAAGATTATGATTTTAAAATTTAGTGGTGTCTACGGGTTTGGCAGTAGAGGCAACTCGGATGCCCGTTATATGAGTGCAATCGGCAAAGCTGTGCTGGAAGCATGGAGGCCGGACGGACTCGTTATTGATCTGTCGGACATGCAGTATGATTGGGGAGATGAGTTGGATCTTGTTTTTGACGTAGGTAGTGAGATCTCACGGTACCGTCCATTCCCGCTGGCGCTTACCGTTGGACCCAAATCAGAAGAAGCGGTCAGAACACTTCTGCTTGGGGTTGGCAGTGAAGATGGAATCGAATCTGCCGGATGGGTGTTCCGGAGTGTGGAGGAGGGATGGGCCTACATCGCTTCCCAATTTGCCACCTAGAAGCGCAGATACCTTCAATGAAAAATTCCGATCATGATTAAATCGATTGAACAGCAGGCTGGCACATGTGGTGCTGGCTTTTTTCTTTTCTCCTGATATTCCGTAAAAAATGTAGTGAGATGTTAAATTATATTACACCAAAAATCGGGTGTTTTGTTTCGTTTGCCCAAAAAGATACGATCTCTTTATCTCCTGTAACAATTCTCGTTCATGTATCATGGAAGTTTTCGAAATAGTTTATATAATGTGAATCAACATAACATGATTTTTCAGTGCGATGGGTTGATTCTAATTTCGGGGGCGAGCGCGGATGAACGAAACAAAAAAGATGAGAATTTTTTCACTGGGGATTCAACATGTATTGGCGATGTATGCCGGGGCAATTCTGGTACCTTTACTCGTGGGAAGAGCCTTGAATCTGACGGCAGAGCAGCTGGCATATCTGGTATCCATTGACCTGCTGACATGCGGTGTTGCAACGTGGCTGCAGGCTCGGAAGGGGAAGTATCTGGGTATTGGTTTGCCCGCAGTACTCGGTAGTTCTTTTGTAGCTGTAACGCCCATGATCGCCATTGGATCTCAGTATGGTATTCCAGCAATTTATGGGTCCATCATAGCAGCCGGTTTATTTATCGTCATCTGTGCCGTATTTTTCAGCAAAATCGTCAAGCTGTTTCCTCCCGTTGTCATTGGTACCGTGGTAACCATTATCGGTCTAGCACTTATTCCTACCGGTATTAAAAATATGGCTGGCGGGGCTAATAGTGAGAACTTCGGAAGTCTGGACAATCTGGCACTTTCTTTCGGAGTACTGCTCTTTATTTTGATCCTGAACCGGTATGCCCGGGGTTTCGTTAAATCTCTTGCCGTCCTGATTGGCATCATCGCAGGAACGCTCATTGCGGCTCTTATGGGAAAAGTGAATTTCTCTCCTGTACAGGAAGCGTCATGGTTCCACTTACCTCAACCCTTTTATTTCGGAATGCCAACCTTTGAGCTTGGCCCGATTATTACAATGATCATCGTAGGTACTGTCGTGATTATCGAGTCAACGGGTGTGTTCATGGCTTTGAGCAAAATTTGCGATCAGCCCATCAATGAGAAGGATCTGGCTCGCGGTTATCGTGCAGAGGGTTTGGCGTTTGTACTTGGCGGTATATTCAATGCCTTCCCATATAATACATTCGCTCAGAATGTCGGGCTCGTTCAATTGTCCAAGGTGAAAACGACAAATGTTGTGGTTGCAGCCGGAGGCATTCTCGTCTTCCTTGGACTCATTCCGAAGGTAGCAGCATTTGCAACCATTATCCCAAGTGCAGTATTAGGCGGTGCGACAGTGGTTCTGTTCGGTATGGTCGTATCCTCTGGAATCAAAATGCTGCAAACCGTCGATTTCGGCAAGCAGTCCAATCTGTTGATCGTTGCTTGTTCGGTATCGCTCGGGCTTGGTGTCACAGCCGTACCAGATCTGTTTGCCCAGCTTCCACAAAGCATTCGGATCATTGTGAGCGATGGTATTATTACAGGAAGTCTGTCAGCGATTCTGCTCAATATCTTTTTCAACCTTGGTTTCAAAAAGGAAAGTCTGCCTGTTCAGCCTGTTGCCGGAACACAGGAAGCACATACCTGATTCCATCTTAACTGAATAATAGCGAATTAACCGAGTAAGCTCACATCGAATTCATTGTTGGAAAGATTGAATAACATCATTCTTCCTAATGAATACCTTGTGGGCTTATTTGGCTGCCGGACACGATGAAACATGCAAACACCCTACAAATATGCTAAAGTTTCCTTATGAACATATGATATGTTCATCATTTCGAAATTCCATGCGACTACATAAATGAGCATTGGTTCACACAGGCTACATGAATACAAACAGAGGAGTTCCTTTGTTGAGGAGAAGGAGTGGAGTGCACATGGTAAAGGATAAGCTAGGCGCAGGCTGGAATTTGGACAATAGTTATGCCCGGCTGCCGCAGACCTTTTATACAAGTCAGGGTCCAGTACCGGTACAGTCACCTGAGCTTGTCATCTTAAATGAAACCCTTGCGGCCAGCCTCGGACTGAATGCTGAAACGCTGAACAGCAAGGAAGGGGCAGCAATTTTTGCAGGCAATGAACTTCCGCCTGGAGCCGAGCCTCTGGCTCAAGCTTACGCAGGGCATCAATTTGGCAATTTCAACATGCTTGGTGATGGACGGGCATTGCTGCTGGGTGAACAGATTACGCCACAGGGCGAGAGGGTGGATATTCAGCTCAAAGGTTCGGGCAGAACACCATACTCACGTGGAGGAGATGGTCGGGCGGCGATCGGACCGATGCTTCGTGAATATATTATTAGTGAAGCGATGGAAGCCCTGGGTATCCCTACAACGAGAAGTTTGGCAGTCGTGACGACTGGAGAAAGCATTTTTCGTGAAACGGAACGGCCGGGTGCTATATTAACCCGAGTGGCCTCCAGTCATATCCGCGTGGCCACCTTTCAGTATGCAGCTAGATGGGGAACTGTAGACGAACTGAGAGCACTGGCCGACTATACGCTGGAACGTCATTTCCCCGACATTCCTTTGGATCATAACCGATACTTGAACTTCCTCCGTGCAGTCATCAAACGACAGGCATCACTGATAGCCAAGTGGCAGAATGTTGGATTTATCCATGGTGTCATGAATACGGACAATATGGCCATCAGTGGAGAAACGATTGACTACGGGCCTTGTGCTTTTATGGATGCTTATAATCCGTCTACAGTCTTTAGTTCAATTGATACACAAGGCCGCTATGCCTACGGCAATCAACCCTATATTGCGGGCTGGAATCTGGCTCGTCTTGCGGAGACTTTACTGCCGCTGCTGCATGAAAATGAAGATGTGGCCATTCAGATTGCACAGGATGCCATCTCCCAATTCTCGGAGCAGTATCATCAAGAATGGGTATCCGGCATGCGTGCCAAGCTGGGATTATTGACAGAAGAGGACGAAGATGAAACGCTGATAAAAGACCTTCTGGAACTAATGGAAAAGCAATCGGCGGACTTCACGAATACGTTCTTAGCTTTAACCTTTGATAAGTGGGAGAACTCCAATCTGAACGATGCGGCGGAATTTGCGGAATGGAATGAACGCTGGACAGCCAGACTGGGCCGGCAGTCTGAATCCAAAGAGGCTGTAGAGCAATTGATGATGAGCAGCAATCCTGCAATCATCCCACGGAATCATAGAGTGGAAGAGGCGCTTGAACGGGCAGAAAACGATGGAGATTATCGCGTAATGAACCAGCTGCTAGCCGTTCTACGGAAACCTTATGCACACACACCGGAACAGGAAGAATACACCACATTGCCGACGACCTGTGATCCATCTTATCGGACATTTTGCGGAACCTGATGGGAAGTGCAGATTCAGCATTCAGATTGAAAATGTTCAGATTGAAAAGAAGACAATCATAAGTTGCAATAGGTACCTTGTGAGTACTTGTGAGTACTTGTGAGTACAAGCCACACGGTGATCACGAAGAAGCTGCCACCGGCAGCTTTTTCATGATCATGTCATGAGGAGTGCAATTTAAATGAATTACAGGTGGTGAGCTGCCATGTCGGTTTTAACCAAACAGGAATTAGCAGTCAAGCTGCTTGAACTGTTATCCCAAACAGACTTTGACCAAGAACAGAGCAATACATATGTTAACCGTCTATTCGAGCCTTTCAAATGGGAAGGTGCGCCTTATGTTGAAATGGAAAATGGAACCTATATCGTCACCATATATGAACGTGGAATGCCCATGTTGAAGAAAAAGTTGAAGCAGACCGAGATGGTGATCTACTGGCTGCTGGAGGATATTATTTTTACCACGGTGCATGTGGAGATGTTGAAAAAATACGATGTAGATAATATCAACACTCATCTAAAATACACGAGCGAAGTGATACAGGAAATGGACCGCAACGTAACGAACGCTTTTCAGCAGTTGGGAGAACCCTATTTACACTGGCATCAAACCGGTAAACGCCATGAATTGGAGAGCATGCAGCCTAGGGGAAAGGGATGAAGGGCGTGACTAATCAAGATATTCATGATGTATGGTATGATTATGCGTTGAAGTTTGTAGACAAAAAGAACAAACAGGAACAGGGATGGTCGGGATTAACATCCGAGGAGCAGGAAATTGCAGCCCTATGGCTGTTGGAAGTAGACGTATTTAACGGTGGGTTTATTCAATTTTTCTGCAACTGGGGAGAAGAAGCATATCTTCATGTTTTGCGGGCATTACATACGATTGGTGCGAACCAAGTGCTGGGTAATATTCAAGAGCAGTATCGCTTGATCGAGCATTTGGCGGATGATGAACGGCTGACAGCATTATGGGACATTCCCCATTTACTCACGACAGAAGAGGAACTAAGGTTAGATACTCTGGATCAGCAATTGTGGGATAACGAGGATCAGATTGCGGAGAAGGCGTACACGTATTATCATAGGAAGCTGAATATAGAGGTATAGTATAAAGGTCAGAGTCTCTTTTGAAGTAAGGTGAGCAGATTAAATACAGGCTCTTGCAATGGATTGAACGTTCGGCTATACTGGCTATAATCTAATACATGAATTACGTTGATGGAGCGCAGTAGCGGCTTTGTCCCTGTTACAGAAAGTCAGGGGTTGATGAAACCTGATACATACAAGGGCTGCGAATTACACTCTGGAGTACTTGGGTAATGCCAAGCGGAATGGGCAAACGATATATTGCCAAAAGCGGTATGGATGATGTGTAAGCATCTATTCATGCAAGTTGGGTGGTACCACGGTTATGATAATCGTCCCTATGTCTAATGAAGACAAGGAGGCGATTTTTTTGTGTCCAAAAAAGCTGCTCCCACCTGTATTTTTGACCATTAACGTAGTCCATGACTGAAAAACGATTAGAAGAGAAAGGGGTTGTTTGGGTTGAATATTATTGATGAACTTGAATGGCGTGACGCCATAAACCAACAGACGGATGCGGAGGGGCTGCGTGAGCTGACGGAAACCAAGTCGATCTCCTTGTACTGTGGAGTTGACCCTACTGGAGACAGTATGCACATCGGTCACCTGATTCCGTTCATGATGCTGAAACGTTTTCAACTTGCGGGACATCGTCCAGTGATCCTGATTGGGGGAGCAACGGGTACAATTGGTGACCCAAGTGGACGTCAATCTGAGCGTTCGCTGCAAACCCTGGAACAGGTCCAAGAGAACGTCAATAAGCTGACAGCACAGATGAAAAAATTGTTTGTAACCGAAGGCGACAACCAGGTTCGCATGGTGAACAACTACGACTGGACACATCAAATTAACGTCATTGAGTTTTTGCGTGATTACGGGAAAAACTTCAATCTTAACACGATGCTGGCAAAAGATGTGGTGGCGAGCAGACTGGAAGGCGGAATCTCGTTCACCGAGTTTTCCTACCAGATCCTGCAGTCTCTGGATTACCATCACCTGTTCCAAAACGAGGATGTACAGCTGCAGATCGGTGGCTCCGATCAATGGGGGAATATCACAAGTGGTCTGGACCTCATCCGCAAGAAAGAAGGGTCTGAAGCAAGAGCTTACGGGCTGACGATCCCTCTGATGCTCAAAGCCGATGGAACGAAATTCGGTAAAACCGCGGGCGGTGCGATCTGGTTGGATCCGGACAAAACGACACCATTTGAATTCTACCAGTTCTGGGCGAATACGGATGATCGTGATGTCATCAAATACCTGAAATACTTCACCTTCCTGAGCAAAGAGGAAATTGAAGCTTTGGCTGAAAAGGTTGAGACCGAGCCGCACAAACGTGAAGCACAGAAGGCACTCGCCGAAGAAATGACAAAATTCGTTCACGGCGATGAGATGCTGGAGCAAGCTAAACGGATTACCGCTGCGCTCTTCAGTGGAGATATTCGCTCCCTGACAGCAGATGAGATCGAGCAGGGCTTCAAGGAAATGCCTACGTTTGAAACAGACGGCGAAGCCAAAAACATCGTGGACTGGCTGGTTGATCTGGGCCTTGAGCCATCCAAACGCCAAGCGCGTGAGGATGTCACCAAAGGTGCGATCTCTATGAACGGAGAGAAGATTACAGAGCTGGAATTCACAGTGTCTGCAGAGCATGCGATTGGTGGCAAGTTCATCATTATTCGTAAAGGCAAGAAGAACTACAGCCTTGTGAAATTGAAGTAGGAACGTACCGTATCACGAATATCTTGGGAAGAACAACGTAAGTTTACATTCCCAGGATATTCATCATTCCCAAGGTAAACAAAAGGGCCGTCTCCACTAATGTCAATGACATTAGGGAGACGGCCCTTTAACAATTCATCCGCAACTAATTAATTGATTTGATTATTGATTCACAATGGCTGTAATTTCTTCGTCCAGATCAAGTCTGACGTTTTCACGGTAAGCCCGGATGTTGTATTCACTGTGCAGGTAGCGCAGGATCGCTTCTATCATGTTGGATTCAACCAAGTATTGACTACGGCCTTGAATCCAGACTTCCGCGGAGTATCCCGTATCTTCTTCCCAGCTCAGTTCAACATTGACATCGGTCGGGCGCACACCTTTGCGTTCAGCCATGTGAAGACAGATTGCATTAACAATCTCATCCATGCTTAGAACCATAATGATTAGTACCGTCCGTTTCTGTTGCGGTCATCATCATCACGATCGTTGCGACGGTCATAACGACCATCTGCAGCCGGTTTACGGCGATTCGCAATGGCTCTGAAGAGTGCCATTGCCAGCATAACGATCAGCATGATCGCAGCCACGTTTACAAGCAATCCAAGGATGTTACCAAGAGCTCCCATACCACCGAACAATCCGCCGAACATCATACCGGCCAGACCACCCAGCATCATGCCTTTCATGAATCCGCCGCCACCGCCGAAGAATCCGCCACGGTTAGTTGCAGCTGCACCTGTACCCGAGTTGTTGTTCGAGTTGGACTGACTCACATTGTTGTCGGATTTCTTAGGTGTATTGGTATAACTCTTTGTGCCTGATTTGAAACCGCCACCACGTCTTGCGTCAGCAGAATCCGGATTTGCTACGCCAACTGTTGCGAACAACAGAGTGAAAGCCATAAAAACCATCATCAGATGTTTAATTCCAAATTTTTTCTTCATTGTAAAGATCGTAACCCCCCGATTAAATTGTGTGATCAACCCTAAAAATGGGCCTTACTCATGTAATACGGTCTAAAAGCAGGAACGTTTCAAATTTTTATTAATTTTCCGAAATAATCGGACAAGGGTCCTGAATGGCTGCCTGACCATCCAGCAGCTGGGTCACCCAGTTGCACCATTCCAGGCCGGTCTGGGCATTCATTAATCCCTTTTGAACCAGAATGTAGCTCCCAAATTCCCGGCTGCCTACGCGGAGGTTATCCTGAGGGATGCGGGACTTCAGATCCTCGAAATATCGGATGCGCTCCATAAACCAGTTTTTGCGCTCATTCAGAATGCGTCTCATGCTTCCATCTTCGGCTATGCCGACACATAAAATACGCAAATTGAACTCGTCACGTGTTACCGGAGCAGTAACAGGAGTAATCATCCAGCCGAGCAATTTCTCGATACCTTTTTCCGTGACTGCATACATTTTTTTGTCCGGTTTGTCAGACTGTTGCACCCAGCGGGAAGATAGTAGTTCATCATTTTCCATCTTGGACAGGAGCGGATAGATCTGACTGTGTTTGGCTTGCCAATGAGGCTGAATCTTCAGCATCAGATCGTAACCAGACGACTCCTCGCGGGTAAGCAGCCCGAGCAATCCGTAGGAAAGTATGTTCATGCACATGTCTCCTTAATATTAGGGCTGGGCCAGTGAAAACAATGGATATTGCCATCAATGACCGCTTTCATAAAAAGTGTACACTGAAACTGTATGGTTTGACAACCTGACAGCATAACTGCCTCAATTTAGACAAAAAAAGAGTGCGGACCCTGAGGTCCGCACCCAAAACCATTTAGAGAGATGCCTGTTGCTCGTACCCTTCGACTACAAGCTCAAGCTGGCCTGTAGAGGAATCAATAATCATGCCGTGAACGGGTACTCCCTGTGGAAACAGGGGATGATTTTTGATGACTCCTACAGTGTGTTTTACCCCTTCATCAACACTGTTAAACCCTCGAAGCCAATTTTGCAAATTGATTCCGGAGTTGTCCAGAGCATTTATGACTTCTTTGGATACACCGCGGTCAACCATGTGGCCAATCATGGTGTCTGCTTGCAAGGATGCCATACCGCACTCGGTGTGACCGACAACAACAACTTCGTCTGCCCCGAGCTCATAAATAGCTACAAGCACGCTTCGCATAACAGAACCGAAAGGTTGAGAGATAATGGCACCCGCCGTTTTAAGGATTTTAACCTCACCGTTCTTCAGGTTCATCGCTTTAGGCAGCAGTTCCACCAGACGGGTGTCCATGCATGTGATAATTGCCATTTTTTTGGTTGGAAACTTTCCGGCCGTATACTTTTCGTATTCTTTTGTCTCGACAAATGATTTGTTGTACGCCAAAATCTCTTGAATGTTGTTCATGTCCATTGCCTCCTGTTATCCAATACGATGAGCACGACAGCTTGCATCGGTATGCAGCTTGTCCTACGCCCTGCTCTCAATTATACCACGCTCAGCAAAGGGCATGATATCTTATAAATAAGAATCATGCCATTTACCTCTGTTAAAAGTTGATTATACGCATTGCAAAAAGTATCATCAATAGGGAGTCTAAACTTTTTTTGGAGAGGTGAACGATAACAATGGAAGAACAAACCCTGAAACATCTAGAATCATTCCTTAATTTGGCCAGCAAAATCAAAAGTTATCACGAAGCCATTGGTTTGCTTCATTGGGATCTGCGCACGGGTGCGCCGAAGAAAGGCGTTCCGACTCGTTCGGAAACGATCGGCATGTTATCTACCGAAGCGTTCAAGCTTCAAACTTCGGATGAGATGAAAACCTATTTGGACACGTTGACCAAACCAGAGGTGTTGAATCAACTGGATGATATAAATCGCCGCCTGGTATTGGAATGCAAAAAGGAATACGATCGGAGCCAATCCGTCCCGCCTGAGAAGGTTCAAGCATATACGGTGCTTACGGCCAAATCGGAAACGGCATGGGAAGATGCCAAGCATAATAGCGATTTTGAAGGCTTTTCCCCGTATTTGACAGAGATCGTGAAACTCAAACAGGAGTTCATCGACTACTGGGGTGTGAAAGACACACGCTATGATACGCTGCTTGATATGTACGAGCCGGATCTGACCGTAGAGAAGGTAGATGCGGTATTTGCCCGGTTGAAAGCACGCTTGGTGCCGCTGCAGGAAAAGATCAATGCTTCCGAAAACAAGCCGAATACGGAGTTCTTAAACCAGCTGTTTAATACGGAGCAACAGGAAAAATTCAGTTTGTTCATTTTGGGACAGATGGGTTATGACTTTGATGCCGGAAGACTGGATGAGAGTGTTCATCCGTTCGCGACAGGACTTAATCCGGGAGATGTGCGAATCACGACGAATTACTTGCAGGATGATGTGACGAGCGCGGTATTCAGTTCTTTGCACGAAGGTGGACATGCTCTATATGAGCAAAATATTGACGAAAGTCTGGCAGGTACCCTGCTGGCAGAAGGAACATCGATGGGGATTCATGAATCCCAGTCCCGCCTCTGGGAAAATATGATTGGCCGCAGTCGTCCGTTCTGGACTCGCTATTATCAAGACTTGCAGCAGCATTTTCCGCAATTGAGCGAAGTAGCTCTGGAAGATTTCTACCGTGCGATCAACCGCGTCGAAAGTTCGCTGATCCGAATTGAAGCAGACGAGCTGACGTATAATCTGCACATTATCATTCGTTATGAGATTGAGAAAATGCTGTTCAATGAGGGACTGGAAGTCAAGGATTTGCCGGAAACCTGGAACGCCAAGTACAAAGAATATCTCGGGATTGTTCCTCCAAACGATGGCGTAGGCGTGCTTCAGGATGTTCACTGGTCCGGTGGCGATTTTGGTTATTTTGCATCGTATTCACTCGGCAATATGTATGCCGCTCAGATTCTACATACGCTGCGCCAGGAACTGCCGGAGTTTGACGCTTATATTGCAGAAGGCAATCTGATACCGATCAAGGAATGGTTAACGGACAAGATTTATCGTTACGGCAAGAGCCGTACACCTTCCGAATTGATTCTCGCTGTGACAGGTGAGGAGCTGAACCCGGATTATCTGGCTGATTATCTGGAAGCCAAATATACCGAGATTTATAAACTGTAGTTGTAAATCTTATAATACGAAGCAGGTACTAGAGAGAGCCGGGCATATGCCCGGCTCTTTTTTTGGTGTGCAAGTTCTTAACCTTTTGATGGGCAGCGGCATATTCATAGTAGAGAGAAACTGCTGAAACCAGCGAAGGAGGGAAACAGCATGAAATACACGCCCTGGTTTATTCGTGCCATCGTTATATTGCTGATTATCATTGTCGCGCTCACGAGCTGCAACCAAGAGAAAAACGAAGCGAAAATTACGATTGGCGAGGTGACGCGTTCGGTATTTTACGCACCGGAGTATGTGGCCGTAGCCCAAGGCTTTTTTGAAGAAGAGGGGCTGGAGGTCGAGATCCAGACAACGGCTGGTGGTGACAAAACGATGGCTGCCTTGCTCGCGGGCTCCGTGGATATCGCCCTGGTCGGAGCAGAGACATCCATCTACGTCTATCAGCAGGGAGCGGAAGATCCGGTCATTAACTTTGCCCAGCTAACCCAGACAGACGGTACATTTTTGTTTGCACGGAATGCCGAAAGCAGCTTTGATTGGGATCAGCTGAAGCAGAGTACATTTCTCGGACAACGCAAAGGCGGGATGCCGCAAATGGCTGGAGAATTCACGTTGAACAAACACGGCATTGATCCGCAGGAGGATCTGGAATTGATCCAAAATGTCGATTTTGCCAACATTGCTTCGGCATTTGCGTCGGGTACAGGAGATTATGTACAGCTGTTTGAACCACAGGCATCCATCTTTGAACAGGAAGGCCGCGGGAAGGTCGTTGCATCGTTTGGAACGGAGAGTGGACATTTGCCTTATACGGTGTTCATGACGAAACAAAGCTACATCAACGACAACAAGGAAATGGTCCAGAAATTTACGAACGGGCTGCACAAAGCGCAGGTCTGGGTAGATTCCCATTCGGCTGAAGAGATTGCCGAGGTCATCCTCCCTTACTTTAAAGACATCGATCAATCCATTCTCGTAAGTAGTATTCATCGTTATAAGGAACAGGGGACGTATGCAACCGATCCGATTATTGACGATGAAGAATGGAACAATCTGCTGGACGTCATGAGTGCGGCTGGAGAACTCGAACAACGGGTGGATTCCAAAGCGATTGTCGACAACACCTATGCGGAACAAGCATCATCTGTGAAGTAACAGGCTTTCAGGAAAGGAAGTGATCGCCATGCCTGAATCCGATACGGTGATTAAACTGGAAGGGATTTCGCAAGTGTATGTCAATGAGCGTGAAGCCTCATTGGTCATCGAAGACCTGAGCCTTCAGGTTAACCAAGGGGAATTTGTCAGTCTCGTTGGTCCGAGCGGGTGTGGCAAAACGACATTGTTGTCCATTATCGCCGGGCTGCTCACGCCGACCGCGGGAGAGGTGAAAGTAAAAGGGAAACTGGTTGAAGGTCCTTCTGCCCAGATTGGCTACATGCTGCAGCAGGACTATCTGTTTCCATGGCGTACCATTTTGGACAATGCACTGATCGGACTTGAATTGACGGGCAGGCTGGATGAACGGAGTCGTAAACGAACAAGCGAGCTGCTTGCAGAGATGGGCCTTGGTGGAACTGAGAATTTATATCCTTCCGAACTATCCGGGGGCATGAGGCAGCGTGTCGCGCTCGTGCGGACGCTAGCAACTGATCCATCCTTGCTGCTTCTGGATGAGCCATTCTCTGCGCTGGACTATCAGACCAAGCTGCAGCTGGAGGATCTGGTGTCAGATACGCTCAAGGAAACGGGAAAAACCTCGGTGCTGGTCACACATGACCTGTCTGAAGCGATTGCCGTGAGTGACCGCGTCATTGTGCTGGATCGCAATCCTGGACGAATTCGGAAAGAGTTTATCATTCCTGAAGCCATTCGGAAATCCCAGCCCTTCTACGCAAGGGAACAGGAAGGTTTTAATGAGCTTTTTCAGGCGTTATGGAGCGAACTGGAACAGTCCGGAGGAGGTGAGAAGAACGGGTGAATCAGACGAGAGAGAAGCAGGAAATGCGCCGTGATGAATGGATGCAGAAGCTGCACCAAGGCCACTTGAAGCAGGTTGCTGAGTGGCGTCGCAAGGTACTTGCGGTTCAGCTGTCCCTGCTGGTCTGCATGTTTTTGTTATGGGAGCTGGCGGGCAGACTGCGCTGGATTGATGTGCTGCTGTTCAGTTATCCGAGCAAAGTTTTTGCCCAGATCGGCAAGGACATCGCCAGTGGTGAACTTTGGATCCATGTCGCAGTCACCGTTGGGGAGACGGCAGTTGGCTTTTTGCTGGGGACGCTTGTCGGAACGCTGCTTGCGGTCCTGA
Organism: Paenibacillus xylanilyticus; assembly: GCF_009664365.1. Classification (NCBI taxonomy): domain Bacteria; kingdom Bacillati; phylum Bacillota; class Bacilli; order Caryophanales; family Paenibacillaceae; genus Paenibacillus; species Paenibacillus xylanilyticus. The sequence goes on along the minus strand of NZ_CP044310.1, from coordinate 4,028,225 downwards.
TCTGGTGGTCTCCTTTTTTGTCCAAAGTGCTTGATCCCTATATGGTCGTATTCAACAGCATGCCAAAGGTGGCACTCGGCCCCATCTTCATCGTCATGTTCGGTGCAGGCTTCACGGCTATTGTCATGACTACGTTGTCCATTACGGTGATTATTACGACCCTGGTGGTGTACAACAGTTTCAATGAAGTGGACAGCAATTATGTCAAGGTCATTCGTACGTTCGGTGGCGATCGGTCCGAGATTTTCACCAAAGTTGTCCTGCCGGCTTCGTTTCCCGCGATTGTTTCTACATTGAAAGTCAATGTGGGCATGGCCTGGGTCGGTGTAATTGTGGGTGAGTTTCTGGTTGCCAAACAGGGGCTTGGGTATTTGATTATCTACGGATTTCAGGTCTTCAATTTTACCCTGGTCTTATCGAGCCTGCTAATTATCGCGGCCGTAGCTACTGCGATGTATCAGCTTGTGGTGTATGTGGAGCGAAAACTGCTGGCAGGGCGCAGGTAGTGCCACGAAAAAGGTTAGTAGAGCTTGCTAGATCGTGTTATGTATACAATTTCACAAGGGGTGTCACGTTGCCCGCCAACCAAAAATCAAGTACCATACTAATACAAATATTCCGTGCAGTCCTTCATGTATGCGGAGATTGGAGAGTAGGGCCTTTTATGGCTTCCGCCTGCATGAAATCAAAATTGCCAGCGTCCCACATCCGGGACGCGATGTTGTGACCGGCATGCATGGGCATGTCGGTTGATGCCGTTTATTGATTCTGATGGAACTGCATATGTCTATGCATCCCTTCAATAGCTTCTTTTTTTGTAAAACGGGAAATGGTTTGCCTCAGGGTGTGTAATACTACGTATTGCAGAACCAGGCTAACGCAGATTTGTTAGAGGTATGAAGCAGGACATGCATTCATCCGGATGGGACGAAGAGCTGGCTTGGACATATAAGCAGCTTAGAGGAGAGGTAATGAGAAATGGGTTTTAGAGTAATTAAAACCGCAATTGCTGCACTGATGGCTGTGCTGATTGCGGACTGGTGCGGCTTGCCCGGGCCAACATCGGCAGGCTTGCTAGCCATTCTGGGTGTCGATGTTACGAGAAAAAGAAGCATTCGCACGATTTCGGCGCGATTCTTTGCTTCCGTGGTAGGTCTTTTGTTCGCAAGTGTACTTTTTCACTTTCTAGGCTTCCATTATTGGGTTCTAGCCGTGTACATACTGATTGCGTTTCCGGTAATTGTTCGGGCCGGATTCAAGGAAGGCATTGTGACGGGATCTGTCGTGGTCTTTCGTGTCTTCAGTGGCGGGGAGATGGACGTTCAAGTCATTTTGGTGCAAATCGGGTTGCTGCTGATTGGTCTGGGATCTGCGATGGTTGTTAATCTGGCATATATGCCAGCAGCCGACCCGCAAATGCTTCAGATCCGCAAAAGGATTGACGAACTATTCTCCGTGATCTTCAAGGAGTTTGCTGCGACTCTTCGTAATCCGAATGAGGTCTGGGCGGGGAAGGAACTGATCGAAGCGGACAAGGCTGTTCTTGGAGGCATTGAAGCAGCCAAGCGTTCACTGGAGAATCAGGTCATTCATCCGAACGAAGAATGGAGCGTATACTTTTACATGCGAAAAACGCAGCTGGACTCCATTCAGCATATGATGCATCTGGTCTCTCAAATTTATCAGAAGATGCCACATGCCGAAATGGTGTCGGAGCTGTTTGACCAGCTCAGTCAGGATGTGCTCACAGAGTCTTACACTGGACGAACTGAAAAACTTCTCGCAAATGTGCAGGAAGAATTCAGGCGAATGGAACTGCCAGATACAAGGGAAGAATTCGAGATTCGTTCTGCGATTCTCCAGCTGTGCCGGGAACTCGCGCTGTATCTGAAAATTGCGAAAAAGGACAAAGCGCCGTCCCCGATTACGGACCGGTCCCAATCTACAAACGAATAATAGAAAATAGTTGTCACCCTAGACGGATGCCCTGCATACACTTGTAGTGAATGATTGTATGGAGGAGGTTTAAAGATGTCATTGAGTCATAAACATCAATGTAGAGAGATCATCACGAAGGCGATCTGCGGCAAAGGTCGTAAGTTCTCTACCGTAACACATACCGTGACTCCGCCTAATGGTCCGACCAGTATTTTGGGGGCTTGGATTATCAACCACCAATATGAAGCCGTATCAGCGGGGGACGGAATTGAAGTTATTGGTACTTACGATATCAACATTTGGTATTCCTATGACAAAAATTCGCAGACAGATGTAGCCAAAGAAACGGTGTCGTATGTAGAACATGTGCCTTTGTCTTACCTGGATCCGAAACACCGGGCTTCCACAGTAGAGGTATCTGCGGATGCAACGCAGGAACCAAGCTGTGTGGAAGCCACTGTATCCGCAGGCGGAGGCAGCGTAATTATCCGGGTAGAACGGGAATTCGCTGTTGAACTGGTTGCCGAAACCAAAGTATGCGTGAAGGTATGCACAGATGGTTGCGGAGACTACGAAGACAAGGATTATGACTTTGGCGGCACGGATGAAGATTATGATGATCTTGATCCGGACCTGCTTGACGAGGAACTGTAATTTCTTCGTCTCTTGTATCCTTAGCTAAGGTATTATATGCGCCGCAAGCGGCAGTGAAGAGGGCGCAAGCCCTCTTTTTTCTTTTTGGGCAATGGAAAGGAGGGACCGAATGAATGTAATGGAAGAGGCAGAGCAAGCGGTTAAACGTTACGAACGCATGTCGGCAGGAGAACGGGCAGGACGATTAGAGCGAGCCGGCATTGAAGTGCTTGCCTCACGTGATAGGCAAAAAAGGGAGCCTGGCCTGAGAGTACGTTATGATGTACAGATATGCTGCCTGTACGCACTTCGGATTAAACGGCGGGATACAAGCGGCATGGGCGGTGCACAGGATAGCCTGCTAGATCGGGAAGCGGCTTCGACACTGTTCAAACGAATCGAGCGGCTTGCTGTTAAAACCTTATATACTCTTGGACTCGATCACGGCGCTGTAAGGCTGGAAGCTTCGGGAAAAAACGGGTGCACTGTTGTTTCGATTGACCCGCGTCCGTGGAAGGGCATGACAGATCTATCCGTCATGTACCGGGAAGGCTGGAAGACGCTGCAGTCTCAACTGGATGAGGAAAGTCAGAATAAAGTAACGCCCGTGCTTGGAATGGACCCGGAGTTTCTACTCGTGCAGATGCCGGAGTCCAAAATTATACCTGCCTCAAGGTTTCTCGGACGCACGGGAATGGTAGGCTGCGATTCCGTGACCATTGGGGGGAGGCGGATCTATCCGGTTGCTGAACTTCGTCCTGCCCCGAGTTCGGAACCGCGAGAGCTGCTAACTCATTTACTGAGAGCTTTTGACCTGGCATCCCGCAGCATAACCGACCATTCGCTCATTTGGCAGGCTGGGGGAATGCCGCAGCGTGGATTGCCGCTCGGGGGACATGTTCATTTCAGCGGAGTGACACTTAACGGGGACTTACTGCGTGTGCTTGACAATTATCTCGCCCTGCCACTTGCGTTTCTGCAGGACCCGCGTGGTTCGGGCAGGCGTCCAAGGTACGGTGCACTGGGGGATTTTCGACTGAAGCACTATGGTGGATTCGAATATCGAACACTGCCCAGCTTCCTGATCTCTCCACTCGTAGCCAAAGGAGTGGTCGCTCTTGCAGGTCTTATTGCCGCCTCCTACACCAGTCTTCCTCGTCGTCCTTTGATGAATACAACAGTGCATACTGCCTTTTATGAAGGAGACCGGGAACGAATGAAGGAGTACATTCCAGCGCTTCTGGACGATCTGGTTGGCTTGGAGGACTACGCAAGATATGAAAAGTATGCTGCTCCGCTCATACGTCACCTGAGAGAAGGGAAGACGTGGGATGAGAGCCGGGACATTCGTAAAGTCTGGAATATTCGTGCAGGTTCATGAAGAGTAGATGTTTTTTTGTTATAATAGAAAGCAAGTCAATTTTGGATCTGATTACAGCTATGGAAGACATGCAGACACTGGTCTGTGAAGGAAGCGGCAGATGGCCGAAACATGAGGCGGAGGCACGAAGATGTGCCTGACCGCCTTATTGTTCCTTCTAGGGCAGGGACTCTTCCTGACAACATAGGAACGGATGGAGGATATTCATGGCTCAGTATACGCCAATGATTCAACAATATTTGCAAGTGAAGGCCGAAGCGCAAGACGCTTTTCTTTTTTTTAGATTAGGTGATTTCTATGAGATGTTCTTCGATGATGCTGTCAATGCAGCACGTGAGCTCGAAATTACGCTGACTGCACGCGCAGGCGGTGGGGAAGAGAAAATTCCGATGTGCGGTGTGCCTTATCATTCGGCGGACAATTACATACAGCGTCTGATTGAAAAAGGATACAAGGTTGCCATCTGTGAGCAGATGGAAGATCCAACTGTAACAAAAGGCATGGTACGACGGGAGATTGTACGTGTTATCACGCCTGGAACGGTGATGGAAGGCAAGACTCTTGGCGACAAATCCAACAACTATATGGTCTGCCTGACAGGAAACCAAAATACACTGGCGCTGGCAGCGTGTGATCTGTCAACGGGTGAATTGTACGTGACGTCCGTGCCATATTCCAAGGAATGGCTGAAGGACGAGATCGGCATCTACGAACCCTCCGAAGTAGTCGGTGATGCGACTCTTCTTGATACCGTCGCTGCGCAATCTTCACCAATCGGGAGACCTGTTGTATACACGCCCTGGACCAAAAGCAAGGAGGATCTCGTTCGGCAACAATTTGGTGAAGCTGCATGGGCAAGACTGGAGCCGGAACGTCAGGTTTGTGTTGCGCGACTGTTCTCTTATCTGAGTGAAACGCAGAAACGTTCTCTGGGGCAATTGACACAAATCTCGACTTACGAGCCGGATCACTTCATGATTCTGGATCCATTCACCAGACGTAATCTGGAACTTGTGGAAACGGTTCGCGAGCGTTCCAAAAAAGGCTCGTTGCTCTGGCTGCTGGACAGAACGGAAACATCCATGGGTGCGCGGATGCTGCGGCGGTGGGTGGATAAACCCCTGCTGCAAAAAGGGAAAATTAATGAGCGACTTGAAGCAGTGGACACGCTATATAATCAGTTTATTTTGCGTGAGGATTTGCGTGCTGAACTGAAGGACATTTACGATCTGGAACGGCTGGTAGGGCGAATTGCCTTCGGGAATGCCAACGGGCGCGATTTGAACGCACTCAAGCTGTCGCTGGATAAAATACCGGGACTTCGCCAGTATTGTGCAGAGTCTTCTTCGACCACGCTGCAGAATATTGCGGAAATGATGGATGACTGTAGTGACTTGAGGGATGCCATCGGTCGTGCCATTGTGGACGAGCCTCCGGTATCCGTAAGAGATGGAGGATTAATCCGTGAGGGTTACCATGAACGACTGGACGAACTAAGGGAAGCATCGGTGAATGGCAAACAGTGGATCGCTGAATTGGAAGCAAAAGAACGTGAAGCTACAGGCATCCGCTCCCTGAAAATTGGCTACAACAAGGTGTTTGGCTATTATATCGAAATTACAAAGTCCAATCTGTCTTCCTTGCCGGAAGGCCGTTATGAGCGAAAACAGACGTTGGCCAATGCAGAACGTTACATTACGCCGGAGCTTAAGGAAAAGGAAACATTGATTCTCGAAGCACAGGACAAAATGGTCGATATTGAATACGGATTGTTTGCTGAGCTGAGGGATCGGTTGAATCAGGAAATTGCAAGACTGCAAAAACTGGCTGAACAGGTTGCAGAGATCGATGTGTATCAATCCTTCGCGGTAATTAGTGCTGAGCGGAATTTTGTTAGACCAACACTGACAGATGGTTATGACTTTGTGGTGGAACAAGGACGTCATCCTGTGGTGGAGGCTGTGATGCGTGATGGCGCCTTTATCGCCAACCACACGGCAATGAAAAAGGAAGAAGCACGGATTCTTCTGATTACTGGTCCGAATATGGCCGGGAAAAGTACGTATATGCGACAAGTTGCCCTGATCTCAATCATGGCGCAGATCGGTTGTTTTGTACCTGCAGGTCAGGCAGAGGTACCCATCATGGATCGCATCTTCACACGAATTGGGGCAGCAGACGATCTGATTGGCGGTCAAAGTACGTTTATGGTCGAGATGGCGGATATTCAGGTAATGACTGACAAAGCCACGCCGAGAAGCCTGATCATCATCGATGAATTGGGCCGGGGTACCTCAACAAGCGAGGGAATGGCCATTGCCCAATCCGTCATTGAGTATGTGCACGATATTATAGGCTGTAAAGCACTCGTATCGACGCATTTTCATGAACTGGCTCACTTGGAAGAAAGTCTGGATAAGCTGGCTAACTACTCCATGGCCGTACAAGAAAGTGGGGACAAAGTAAACTTCTTGCGCAAATTGATTCCGGGCGCTGCCAGCAGCAGTTACGGTATATACTGCGCACGACTTGCCGGTCTGCCGGATAGTATCATCGAACGAGCGAATGGGTTACTGCACGGCTTCGAACATGCGGCTGCACAGGTGGCGGTCGGCAGTGAGTTTGCTGGAAAAGGAAGCCGTATTCCGGGATCGGACTACAATATTACACCTGGATTGGAACATGCCGAAAGTGCCCCAGTGATACGAGAGGAAGCTGTGGTTTCAGTATCCGATACGGTGACATACGTGGAAAGTGAGTCGTCCAAGGAGCGAGGCAATAAGAACAGATCGGGTTCCAAACCACAGGACGTGGTCCAGCTGTCGATATTCGGTGACGATGAGCCGGGCGTGGGAAGCAAGCCCGATACTGTGGTCGCTGTGGACAAACCCGCGCGAGATTTTATACGCAACATGAAAGACATTGATGTTATGAATATGACGCCTCTGCAGGCGATGCAATTACTGAACGAGCTTAAGTTAAAGGCACAGCAATTATCCTGATATGATGGGAGGGGAAACCTGTGGCGAAAATACATGTCCTTGACGAACATATTGCCAACCAGATTGCAGCAGGTGAAGTGGTTGAACGGCCTGCTTCGGTTGTTAAGGAATTACTGGAGAACTCCGTGGATGCAGGGGCTACCAAAATTGAAGTTTCCGTTGAAGAGGGCGGATTGCTCAGCATTCGTGTGAAAGACAACGGTTCAGGCATTGAACCCGACGATCTGGAAACAGCATTCTATCGTCATGCAACGAGCAAAATTACGCACGGACGTGATCTCTTCCAGATCACAAGTCTTGGTTTTCGGGGAGAGGCGCTGCCGAGTATCGCGGCTGTCTCCAAGGTCGAAGTGCTAACGGCTAGCGGTGACGACGGCCGGGGGCGCCGGATTGTGATTGAGGGTGGCAAACTGTGTACACATGAGGATGCTGCTTCACCGCAAGGGACAGAGTTTGTCGTCAAAGAATTATTTTATAATACTCCTGCCCGCCTGAAATATATGAAAACGATCCAAACCGAGCTGGGACATATCTCTGATGTGCTGTACCGGATGGCCATGTCTCATCCGCATATTTCCTTTACGCTGCGGCATAATGCCAATGTGCTGCTGCAAACGCTCGGAAACGGTGATCTGCTTCAGGTGGTGGCAGCAATCTACGGTACAAGTGCAGCCAAAGCCATGCTGCCCATCCAGGGCGAGAATCTGGATTATCGGGTAAGTGGATTAATCAGTCTTCCGGAATGGACACGGGCCAATCGGGGCGGCATGTCAACGATTGTGAATGGTCGATTTATTCGCAATTATGGTCTTAATCAAGCCATTCTTAAAGCGTATCACACGTTACTGCCAATCAATCGATTCCCGCTTGTTGTGGTGCAGCTTGAGATGCATCCATCCCTGGTGGATGTAAACGTTCATCCGGCAAAACTGGAAGTGCGATTCAGCAAGGAAGCCGAGTTGTATGAATTTATTGAAACGACAGTGCGGGGAATTCTGCGGCAGGAAGTGCTTATACCTCAAGTGACCAAACAGCAGATCCGACGTGGAGACGATAGTTCATTTATACAGGAACAGTTTCTGTTTCCGAGAGGACCATACAAGGATGAGCCAGCGATAGAGGATGGGAGTGCACATTCCAAAAAGAATAACACCCATGTGCCAGGAAACACGGCCATGGAAGAGGACGATCTGGATGCTCCCGCTGATATTCAACCAGGACAGGCTGCGGAACTCTTCTCAGAGGTAGTTCCCTTGCCGGACGCTCCTCCGCCAGATCAGCTCAACCCGATAAATCCGTTTCAAGCTATTGTTGTTGATGAACGGGTTCAGACAGATGAACGCGCGGTGCCACCTCAGGACACAGCGCCGACATATCGACCAACCAACGTGAATGCTCCAGTTAGAGAAAACCGGCCGTCATATCAAGCTTCAAATCGTTCCAATATGGAGCGCAGCTGGAAGGGTTCAGGTTTACCTGATACTGCGAAGCTGGCAGCAGCAGTGAAGTCGGATGCGACGCTGCCAGCATTCCCTGAGCTCAGCTTGATCGGTCAGCATCATGGTACGTATCTAATTGCCCAGAATGAAGATGGCCTCTATTTGATTGATCAGCATGCCGCTCATGAACGGGTGAATTATGAGTATTATTATGAAAAGTTTGGCAATCCTGCTCAAGCTTCACAGGAGCTTTTGCTGCCGATCACACTGGAGTTTACACCGTCCGAAACGGAAAAACTCAAGTCCAGGCTGGCCTGGTTTGAACAGGCTGGGGTCTATCTGGAGCATTTCGGTGGACAGACATTTCGTGTGCGCTCCCATCCGTACTGGTTTCCCAAAGGGGACGAGAAGGATATTATTGAGGAAATGTCTGAATGGGTGCTCAGCGAGCGCAGCATTGATGTGGGTAAAATGCGGGAAGCTGCTTCCATCATGTGCTCCTGCAAAGCCTCGATTAAAGCCAATCAGAAGCTGACAGAACAGGAAGCGGAGACACTCATTCAGCGACTCGGTTCCTGCAGGCAGCCCTATACTTGCCCACACGGGCGACCAATAGTCGTTTCATTTTCAACCTATGATCTGGAGAAATTATTCAAACGGGTCATGTAGCTGTTTAGGAGGAAGTTATGTATATTACAACCGGTGATACAGAGGCGCCATCGCTTGTGGAACGCGCGCGTAAGCTCGCGGAAACGACGGGTGGCATCTATGTGCCGCGCAATAAAAAGTCTTTGCCCAAGCTGATTGAAAAATATGGAGTTAACGAAATTCTTGTCGTGCTTCAGGGCAAGGCGCGCTTGTATCGCAAGAATGCGCCTCAGCTTGAATTCCATCCAAGCATGGGATTCGTACGCGCGAAGCGTGTATTGCGGGGAGAGCCCGATCCTATGCTGGAAGCGGGAGCTGTACTTGAAGGAGATACCATCATTGATTGTACAGCCGGGTTAGGTACGGATGCACTGGTATTTTCCGTCGCAGCAGGTAAACAGGGTCGGGTTATTGCTTGTGAGAGCTCTCTGCAGCTCTATACACTGTTGGTTGAGGGAATGTCCTATTACGAGAGTAATCAGCCCGAAGTCGATGAAGCCTTTCGCAGAATTGAGTTAAGACACGCCAATCATCTGGATCTTCTTCGTTCTATGCCGGATCGAAGCTGCGACACAGTCTACTTCGACCCCATGTTCCGCGAGCCGATGATGGATTCAAGTGCGATTCAGCCCTTGCGGGATTATGCAAACTCCCATGCACTGGATATTCAAAGTATCTTGGAGGCCAAACGGGTAGCCCGCAAGCGGGTTGTGATGAAAGAAAAGCGCGGCAGCGCGGAGTTTACGAGGCTCGGATTCGAGGTGCTGGATCGCGCCAATGCAAAAACACTGTACGGAGTGATAAATGTTGAAAGCGGAAGCTAAACCTAAACTGCTTGTACTGGTTGGACCGACAGCAGTAGGCAAAACAAGGATGAGTATCGAGCTCGCACAAGCGTTTGATTGCGAAATTATTTCGGGAGATTCGATGCAGGTCTATCGTGAAATGGACATCGGGACGGCCAAGATTACCCGTGAAGAGATGAAGGGAGTGCCCCACCATCTTATTGATATCCATGAACCGGAATATCCATACTCGGTTGCAGAATTTCAGGAGAGCTGTACCCGGCTGATCAGTGAAATACAGGATCGTGGTAAACTTCCCTTTATTGTTGGCGGAACGGGTCTGTATGTAGAGTCGGTCTGTTACGGATTTCAATTCTCGGAAAGCGGGTCAGATGAGGCTTTTCGGGAGGAACAGTTCCGCTATGCCGAGTTACACGGTGCTCAGGCGCTGCATGACAAGCTGAGGGAAATAGATCCAATTAGTGCGGATCGGCTGCATGTGAACGACCAGCGGCGAATTGTTCGGGCTCTTGAGATTTACCACCTGACAGGGGAAAAGTTATCTGAACAACTGGCGTCGCAGAAGAAAGAATCCCCGTACGATCTGAGTATTATTGGTTTAACAATGGATCGTCAAAAGCTCTACGCAAGGGTTGAAGAACGTATTGACCTGATGATTGAGCAAGGTTTGGTAGAAGAAGTGAAGTCACTGCTGGAACGCGGTGTGGCCAGAGGACATATCTCCATGCAGGGACTGGGTTACAAGGAAATTGCGGCCTATCTTCAAGGCGAAGTCAGCTGGGATGCTGCGGTCGAATGGCTGAAGAGGGATACCCGCCGATTTGCCAAACGCCAGCTTTCCTGGTTCCGGCATATGAAGGACATTGAATGGGTGGATATGACAGATACCGAAGATTTCGCAGGGAACTATGAGCGGGTATGTGCATTAATTCATCAAAAGTTTAAATGATTGCGAAATGTGTGAAATACGTCCCTTATGGGACGTTTGAACCTCTATCTCTTGATTTTAAAAAAGAGTAGAGGTTTTTTGTTTTGAGTACAAAACATAGAAAATAAAGGGATCTAGTTCATAAAATGATTGTAAAAAAATAACAATATCATTAAGATGAAAACACATAACAACATGAGACATTGACAATGTGTTCAAATGAGAAAGGAGGAATCTGAATGGACTCAAGTGTGAGTGGAGGAACAAGCTTATATCTATTTTTTTCAGGATTATTTGGAGTTGCCGTTGCCATTCTGGGTCTTATTGCCCTAATTTGGGTGATTATCGTTCTGTCCAATACCAATACATACCTGAAAATGCTGATTCATGATCGAAAAGAACGGCAGAAAATTCCGTTAACAAAAGCATTGGCTAACCCGTTGGTTGACCAGGAGGGGCAGGAATAAAGCGCTCTAAAACGATGATTTTGTCCCTCTTTTGCATTTTAGACAAGCGGTGTATAATGGATAAGTCTTCTAACTGCACGTCAGGCTGATTCCGAGATGCAATTTAGTAGACAAGGGGTTTTTGTGGATTATATGAAACTGTTCATGATATAATAGCACGAAAGCTACTCAGCGATATTGAATACTATCTTAAACACGAATTCAAATGAACCAATGGGGGTACGGCTAATGAACAAGTCCATCAACATCCAAGATACGTTCTTGAACCAACTGCGGAAAGAAAACATTCCTGCTACGGTCTATCTGACCAACGGCTTTCAAATCCGTGGAACGATCAAGGCATTTGACAATTTTACGATCGTCATTGACAGCGACGGACGCCAGCAAATGGTCTATAAGCACGCCATCTCCACGTTCACGCCGCAACGCAGCGTATCGCTGATGCAGCAGGATAACAGCGGCGAAGCTTAAAAAATTACGAAACCTTTTCTACAACCATTTCGTCTACAAGTATAGGAATTGAAGCAGAGCAACCTTAACAAGGGTTGTTCTTTTCATTCCGGGCAAAAAAGGGTTATGATAAGCATTAGCCTTTACAGGCAAATAGAAATTGAGCAACCGAAAGGGAGTCAGGAGGTAACATGCCAAACGATCCGTTGTCGAGGTCTAACAATCGCAACAACAATAACAAGTCACCCAAGAAAGCGAAGCCTAAGACCTCTAAAAAGAAAAAAATTACGGGTAAACGCGTTGGGTGGACACTGTTTTTCACTATGGCAATCGCCATCTTTTGTGCACTTGGCGGGTATCTGTTCATCATGGTCAGTGGTGAGCGGCTGCTTACAGCCAATATGGACAAAACAACAATTAATGAGACATCGAAAGTATATGATCGCAATGGCCAATTAATGGGGGAGCTGTCGATTCAGAAGCTGGAACCAGTGGATGAAGATGAGATTCCTGAATTGGTAAAGGAAGCTTTTGTGGCAACAGAGGACAGACGATTCTATGAGCATCAGGGTGTGGATATCTGGTCCATCGGACGTGCAGCTGTAAAAGACATCATGGCCCGTTCCATGGTTGAGGGCGGCAGTACGCTAACCCAGCAGCTTGCGAAAAACATGTTCCTGTCCCGTGACAAAACATTCTTCCGGAAGGCGACGGAAGTATCCATTGCAATGGCTTTGGAGCGCAAGTACACAAAAGACGAGATTCTGACCATGTACCTGAACCGAATCTTCTTCGGTCATCAGCGTTATGGTATAAAGGCTGCATCGGAATTTTATTTTGGCAAGGATAAGCTTGAGGACCTTGATCTGTGGGAAATTGCCACGCTGGCAGCGATGCCTAAAGGGCCATCCGCTTACAACCCGCTGAGCAATCCGAACGATTCCAAAGCACGCCGCGGTGTGGTGCTGCAGCTGATGTACGAACAAGGCTACATTACGAAGGCAGAAATGGATGAAGCGAAAGCGGTGGATTACGATTATACACCACCGGAAAAAGAGCAAAAATATCAAGCCTTTATTGATTATGTTCTTCGTGAAGCAGAACGTGTAACAGGCAAAACAGAAGATGATCTGAACATCGGTGGATACAAGATCTATACAACCATGGATGCTCAGGCCCAGACGGCGATGGAAAGTGCCTTCTCGGATGACAGTTTATTTGAGGAAAGCAAAGACGACCAGAAGGTTCAAGGATCCATGGTTATCATGAACCATGAAAATGGTAGTCTGGTTGCTCTCTTGGGTGGACGTGACTATCAAACGAAAGGGTACAGCCGGGTAACACAGAGCCGCAGACAACCAGGATCGGCATTCAAGCCCATCGTATCGTATGCGCCTGCACTGGAGTCTGGCGACTATAACGCCAATTCGCCGCTGAGTAATCAGAAGCAGTGCTTTGGCAATTATTGCCCGGGAAACTTGCATGGATACTCTTCAACAATAAGTATGACCGAGGCTATCACGAAGTCGGAGAACATTCCTGCCGTGTGGCTGCTTGATAAAATAGGTGTTAATACAGGCGTACAGTTTGCCAAGAGTGTAGGCATTCAGCTTACCGATGAGGATAAAAACCTCGCGATCGCTCTGGGGGGTCTGAGCAAAGGCACAAATACCCTTGAAATGGCACAAGCTTATAGTGCATTTGCCAACCTCGGTGAATATCAAGAGGCCTACTCGATCAAGGAGATCAAGGACAGCTCTGATAAGTCCGTTTACAAGCATGACAAGTCAGACACGACACGTGTCATGAGTGAACAAAATGCTTACGCATTGACACAGATGCTCCAAAACGTAGTCAATGATGGTACAGGACGATCCGCAAGACTGGATCGCCCGGTAGCAGGTAAAACGGGTACGGTGCAGAGCGGCATCGCTGGCAACAGTGCAAACCGTGATGTATGGTTTGTCGGGTATACACCTGAATGGACTGCTGCAGTCTGGATGGGATATGATAATCCGGACGCAACGCATATGCTCAAAAACAGCAGTAAGCTGTCTGCTGCTTTCTTCGCCAAAGTCATGACTGATGCACTGAAGGGTGTACCTGTGAAGGACTTTGAAGCACCTAAAGGTCAACAGGCACCACCACCGGAAGAAACGCAGCCGGAGCAGCCGCAATTATCGGTTAGTGGATTAAGCGGAGCGTATGATCCGAATTCTCAGACGGTTTCGCTTAACTGGACAGGAACAGGAGATGCGAATACTCAATATCGTATCTATCGGAAAGAGACGTCCGAAGCACAATTCACCCATCTGATTGATTCAGTGGGATCGACGAGTGCACAGGATCTAAGTGCACTTCCAGGCTTGACATATGAGTATTATGTTACTGCCTTTGATCTGGCCTCTGGACTTGAAACGGATCCTTCCAATACAATCTCACTTATGATTGAGGCGCAGGAAATCGACCCAGTGGATCCAGAACCGGGTACAGACCCAGGAACGGATCCGGGAACGGAACAGCCTGGTACCGAGAATCCGGATAACGGTTCACCGGATAATGGGAATTCAGGTGAAAACAATGGGAATAACGGAAACAACGGAAATGGTAATGGAAATAATGGCAACAACGGAAATGGTAATGGAAACAACGGCAATAACGGTAACGGGAATGGCAACGGTAATGGTAATAATGGAGGGCCGGGGCAAGGAAACGGCCAGTCTGGTGATGGAAATACATCCCCTGGAACGGGAAATACCAACCCTGGTGGGAACAATGATGGATCAGGCGATGGTTCGGTTAACACTCCTGGTGAAGTTGTTCCGCCGGATGCCGGAACAGAAAGCAACACAGGTGAAAATGATGGCTCTGTTGAAACGCAGACCGGAAACGATGGTTAACTTCAACTGAATATCATTAACGCAGCTCTTAACCTGCTTCCCGAATGATCGGTGAAGCAGGTTTTTTGTTTTAGACAGCGATATTTTAACTCCATTCATAACGATTAATTGTTGAGGCAAAGCTTAATTTTGAGTGTATAACTTAAATATGGTAAGCTGTAGCTATCGTAATACGTTGTGCAAAACTGATTCGTAAGTCATGGAATCGGCTGTGCGGACGTTATTCAGTGTTCACCAATATGAGAACAGGTCAAGGACCTGTAGTCGGCAAAGAGGGGTTCGTATGAAACGGAAATTCGGGGACCGCGCGAACTGGCGCCGGATTACGAACCGACAATTTACATGCCGGTTCGTACAATCCAAAGTTTTTACAGGTTACATTACGTTGTATACCATACAGGATTTGAAAGAACCCTTGTGGAAAACCTATGGGGGGAGTACGTTTTGCATCGCAGATAAAGGGTACTCATGGCTGCAGTATTATCCGAAGGGAGAGCATTTCGTGGTGACGGCCATGTTTGACGATCAGCAACGAATCGTTGAATGGTACATTGATACCTGTCGAAGCCAGGGCATAACGGATCAGGGGGTTCCCTGGTTTGATGATCTCTATCTCGATGTAGTTGTCCTGAAAGATGGAGAGGTATTTTTGCTGGATGAAGATGAGCTTGAAGATGCTCTTTCGCGCAAGCATATTACCACCGGCGATTATGATCTGGCTAACCGAACGGCCAAGGAATTGCTGCATGCTATTGATGCTCATGTGTTTCCTTATTTTCAACTATCATTGAAGCATCGGCAGACCTTGTTTGAAAACGGGGAGTTTCGCAAAAACGTTCAAATCTGAGTTTTGACAAGCAGAGAATTACTTCGTCATCCTTCTAATATTGGAGCATCTGATAGAATACATTAATAATCAGGAGAGATCAGCCCGATAAAATAGAGGTGATGGCGAATGAACGGACGGGTCATGGCTGCAGGAGGGCAACCGGGAGGCAGACCATCCAGACAAATTAATGTTGTATTGCGTAACCAAGAGCCTCAGATGTTGGCAAAGGAAGAGGAGACACCACTTCAGGCAGTAAAGGGATTAGCCAAGCACAGCCATTTTCAGGAGATTCAAGGTGAGCTCGAGCAGTTGGTTGGGCTGGAAAATATCAAGGATCTTGTATTTGAAATCTATGCGTTTTTACAAATAGCCCAGATGCGTTCTGAGGCAGGCCTGATCAGTGGAGCACATGTGTATCATATGATTTTCAAAGGAAATCCAGGGACCGGGAAAACCACGGTTGCGCGGATTGTAGCAAAGCTGTTCCAAAAGATGGGCGTGCTCAGCAAAGGGCACCTTATTGAGGTGGAGCGGGCCGATCTGGTCGGAGAGTATATTGGACATACGGCCCAGAAAACGCGCGATCTGGTGAAGAAGGCACTTGGAGGCATCTTGTTTATCGACGAGGCATACAGCTTGGCTCGCGGTGGCGAGAAGGATTTTGGCAAGGAAGCTATTGATACACTTGTAAAATCCATGGAAGATCATAAAAATCAATTCATTTTGATTTTGGCAGGGTATTCTGAAGAAATTGATTTCTTTCTACAGACTAATCCGGGATTACCATCCCGTTTTCCTATTCAGGTTGAATTTCCGGATTACAGTATAGATCAGTTGATACAGATTTCAGAGATTATGGCAAAAGAGCGAGATTATATTTTAATGCCACAGACCATCCTGAAGCTGAAGCAGCATTTGCTGCAGGAGAAGAATGAATCTCTACATGCCTTCAGCAATGCTAGGTACGTTCGAAATGCAATTGAGCGGTCCATACGCCATCAGGCGGTTCGATTGCTGGAACAGTATACTCAAGGCAGTCCGGGAAAATTGGAACTGATGTCGATTCGAACAGAGGATTTGAAGTTTGAGCGAAAGTAAGCGATAATGGTTTTTTTGGAGCAGCCGGCCGGGTTAACCGGTTCGGCTTAAAGTACGCTATGAGGGAACAATAACCGTAATAGATGAAGCTGAGTTTGAGAAGGAGGACACATTGAATATGACAGTTACCCATGATACAGATCAAGTCAAGAAAGACCGCGCTGTTTTAGTGAGTTTGATTACAGATGAAGTAAAGCGTTCAGGCATTAATCCGGAGTACTCTTTGGAGGAATTGGTGAAGCTTGCAGAGACTGCAGGTGTTGAGGTGCTGAGTGTATTGTCTCAAAACCGTGAAACGCGAGATACGAAGTGGTTTATCGGAAAAGGTAAAGTCGAGGAGCTACGTGCGATCGCAGAGGAATTGGGCGCAACCACTGCGATATTTGATCAAGAGCTGTCTGGAGCTCAGGTTCGTAACCTGGAAGAGGCACTGGATCTCAAAATTATCGACCGTACCCAGTTGATTCTGGATATTTTCGCCCAACGTGCAAATACAAGAGAAGGTATCATTCAGGTTGAATTGGCCCAACTTAGCTATCTGCTTCCACGATTATCGGGTCATGGCAAAAACCTATCACGGCTTGGAGGGGGAATCGGGACACGTGGACCGGGGGAAAGCAAGCTGGAGACGGATCGCCGTCATATCCGGGGTCGCATTGATGATCTGAAACGGCACCTGGAAGAGGTTACACGCCACCGCAAACTTCATCGCGAGCGTCGTAAAAAGACAGGCATTGTACAGGTTGCACTTGTAGGGTATACGAATGCAGGTAAATCCACATTGCTTAAACAATTAACTGCTGCTGATGTATATATTCAGGATCAGCTGTTTGCTACGTTGGATCCAACTTCACGTACGATGGAGCTTCCAAGCGGTAAAGAAATTGTACTTACGGATACCGTAGGATTTATTCAAAACCTTCCACATGATCTGATTGCTGCTTTCCGTGCAACATTGGAGGAAGTGAATGAAGCCGATCTGATTTTGCATGTTGTAGATGCATCATCTGCAATGCGGGAAGATCAGATGAGAACTGTGCATGAAATTCTGCAGCAGCTTGGATCTGGCGATAAGCCTCAGTTGGTGCTCTATAACAAAAAAGATGCATGTACACCGGAGCAGCTGGAAATGCTTCCTTTGGATAAAGACCATATGAAGGTAAGTGCACTGGATGAAGCTGACCTGCTGAAGATTCGGGAGCGGATTCAGGAAGAACTGACGGGTGATACGAAGCGGTTCCGTATTCCTGCAGAGCGGGGAGATCTTACATCTGTTCTTTATAAGGTTGGAGATGTTGTTGAAACCACTTTTGAAGAAAATGATGTGATCTATCAAGTGGAGCTGCAAAAAGGGGAATATGAAAAATTCGGTTATTTACTTGAAGATTTCATTGAATTGTAATATACATGACATATTGGTATGGTAAGTTGACACGATAATCGATATTATGCGTTAGATTAGTGCAATGAAGGGGAATGAAGTAAGATGGCAAGTTTGGATACAAAGATTGTGGAGCTGCAACAACAAGTTGAGGCCCAGATTGAACAACAGATGAAAATGATTGACGGTATTACGGATTACAACCAGTGGAAGGTCATTGATGCGTTTCAACGAAAACAAGTCAGTGATTATCATTTCGCTGGTTCAACGGGATATGCATATAACGATCGTGGCCGGGAAGTGCTGGATGAAGTATATGCGGACGTATTTGGCGCAGAAGCCGCGTTGGTTCGTCCCCATTTTGCCTCAGGTACACATACGATAGCTACCGCGCTCTTTGGCGTTCTGCGCCCAGGTGACGAGTTGTTATACATCACAGGTAAACCCTATGATACATTGCACAAAGTCATTGGAAGTCCGGAGGATGGAACTGGATCTCTTCGGGACTTTGGCATAGGATACCGTGAAACCGCTTTGCTGGCAGATGGCAGTGTCGATTGGGACGCAGTTCAAGGAAATATTACTGCCACAACCAAAGTGATAGGGATCCAACGTTCACGCGGATATGACTGGCGTTCTTCCTTCTGTATTGATGAGATCGCAGATATGGTAAAACGGGTCAAGGCAATCAAAGAAGATGTGATCGTATTCGTGGATAACTGTTATGGCGAATTTACGGAGAAACGCGAACCGACAGAGGTCGGGGTAGATCTGATGGCAGGTTCACTAATCAAAAACCCTGGCGGAGGCCTTGCTGAAACCGGGGGTTACATATGCGGGAAGGAAAAATATGTACAATTGGCAGCGTATCGTTTGACTGCACCTGGCATAGGTAGTGAGGTTGGTGCCATGTTGGGAACGACCCGTGGGATCTACCAGGGACTTTACATGGCGCCGACAATTGTGGGACAAGCCATCAAGGGCAGTACCTTTGCCGCTGCAATGTTTGCTGCTTCGGGATTTGTAACCAAACCTGCTTGGAATGAGACACGCACGGATTTGATCCAAGCTGTGCAGTTCTCCTCCGCGGAGCATCTGATCGCTTTTGTACAGGGGATTCAGCGGGCTGCTGCAGTGGATAGTCATGTCGTTCCAGAGCCATGGGACATGCCTGGTTATGAACATCCTGTCATTATGGCGGCAGGTACGTTTATACAGGGCGGAAGCCTGGAGTTGTCAGCGGATGCGCCTATTCGAGAGCCATATATCGGCTACATGCAGGGGGGATTAACCTACTCTCATGTTAAATATGGCGTTTTGATGGCGCTCCAGACAATGAAAGATCGTAAATTATTGTGAGTTTATCTAACACGTCATTGACACTTAGTAATAACTAAATGTACAATAGGGTGAAGAATAGATGACTGGAAGGTTGATGAACATGGGTGACGAAATTCGCAGAAATATGGCCTTATTCCCGATAGGTATTGTTATGAAACTTACGGATCTGTCCGCTCGTCAGATTCGATATTATGAACAGCACAGCTTGATTGTACCGGCAAGAACGTCAGGTAACCAACGTTTGTTTTCCTTTAATGACGTAGAACGATTGCTGGAGATCAAGGCTTTGATCGAAAAAGGTGTTAATATTGCCGGCATCAAGCAGGTTATGAATCCGGTATCCAAGGAATCCGAAGAAGCGACAGTCATCACCGCAGATACAGAAGTGAAGCGCAGAGAACTGTCGGATACACAGCTGCACCGTTTATTGAAGCAACAGCTGGTTTCGGGTAAGAGACCTGGACAAGTATCTCTCATTCAGGGAGAGCTTTCCCGATTTTTTAATAAAAAGTAAGTTCGCATAACTTGGCGAGTGAGGGGAAATCATGCAGTTGTGATGGCAGACTCCTTGACCCGTGGAACTTTCTAATGTACAAATATAACATGCAAGCCAAATAAGCAGAAAAGAAAGGGAGAGGTATCGTGAGTTATACAAAAGAAGACATTCTCCGCATCTCTAAAGAAGAAAACGTACGGTTCGTTCGATTGCAATTTACCGACTTGCTTGGAGCTATCAAAAACGTTGAAATTCCTGTAAGCCAATTGAATAAGGCTTTGGATAACAAAATGATGTTTGATGGTTCTTCCATTGAAGGTTATGTGCGTATTGAAGAATCCGACATGTACCTCTATCCGGATCTCGATTCTTGGCTGATTTTCCCTTGGGTAGCTGAGAACCGTGTTGCTCGCCTAATCTGTGATGTTTATTTGCCGGATGGCAACCCATTCCCTGGAGATCCACGCGGCATCTTGAAACGTAACCTGAAGGAAGCCGAAGAAATGGGATTCACTTCTTTCAATGTCGGTCCTGAACCAGAGTTCTTCTTGTTCAAAACAGACGAAAAAGGAAACCCGACTAATGAACTGAATGACCAAGGTGGATATTTCGACCTGGCGCCTACAGATCTTGGTGAAAACTGTCGTCGTGACATCGTTATCACACTTGAAGAAATGGGCTTTGAGATCGAAGCTTCCCACCATGAGGTAGCTCCAGGTCAGCATGAGATCGACTTTAAATATGCTGATGCGCTTAAAGCTGCTGACCAGATCCAAACGTTCAAACTCGTTGTTAAAACGATTGCACGTCAGCATGGTCTACATGCGACCTTTATGCCAAAACCATTGTTTGGTATGAACGGTTCCGGTATGCACTGCAACCAATCGTTGTTCCAAGGCAGTGCAAACGCATTTGTTGACGAGTCGGACGAGCTGGGTCTCAGCAAAACTGCACGTCACTTCATGGCTGGAACGCTGAAGCATGCGCGTGCGTTTGCAGCAATTACTAACCCAACTGTGAACTCATACAAACGTCTTGTACCAGGTTATGAAGCCCCTTGTTATGTAGCATGGTCCGCCAGTAACCGTAGCCCAATGATCCGTATTCCAGCTTCCCGTGGTTTGAGTACACGTGTAGAGGTTCGTAACCCGGATCCGGCTGCTAACCCTTACTTGGCTTTGGCTGTTTTATTGAAAGCAGGTCTGGACGGAATCAAACGTGAGCTTTCCTTACCAGCTCCAATTGACCGTAACATCTACATTATGTCAGAAGAAGAGCGTGTGGAAGAAGGCATTCCAAGCTTGCCAGCTGACCTGAAAGAAGCTTTGAACGAATTGATCCGCAGCGAAGTCATCTGTGATGCACTTGGCGATCACGCCCTGGCTCACTTCTACGAGTTGAAAGAAATTGAGTGGGATATGTACCGTACACAAGTCCACCAATGGGAACGCGATCAATATATCACGCTGTACTAGTATGGAGAGCCCTTGGCGCAATAGTGCCAAGGGCTTTTTTTGATGGATAACATAATGGGACAGCGGTGTGTAATATTCTTAAAAAAATAGCAACGTTTAATAGTATACATATAATAGGAATAGAGAAGATACATATTTTCCAAAGAAAAGATATTTTGATATGTTGATAATTCCATATAAACAAGTTATAATTCAATTATATTTTTAGCAATTTAATTTTAAATCATTAATTGGAGATGTTTATATGGATCAAGTGAAACAACTCGTTGCAAATCAGCGGGCATTCTTTTATACAGGACAAACTAAAAATATCGAGTATCGGATTAATGCTCTTCAGCAACTAAGACAAGGGATAGAGAAATATCAGCAACGGATCTTGGACGCACTGCATGCAGATTTGAATAAATCGGAAACAGAGGCGTATAACTCTGAAATTCGCATCGTTTTGGGTGAACTGGATTTTGCACTAGAACATCTTAAGGAATGGGCGGCGCCTAGAGCAGTGCCTACAAGTGCTGTAATACCTGATGGTACAAGCACGATCTATCCAGAACCTTATGGAGTTGCTCTCATTATTGCACCATGGAACTATCCGTTCCAATTGGGCTTTGGTCCTTTGATTGGAGCAATTGCGGCGGGTAACTGTGCTGTTATTAAGCCTTCTGAATTAACGCCGGCAGTGTCACGTCTGACGTACGACCTGATTACGGATATTTTCCCTAAGGAATATGTAGCAGTCATGGAAGGTGAAGTCGAAACCAGCACAGCCTTGTTGAAAGAGAAGTTTGATTATATTTTCTTTACGGGTAGCACAGGTGTTGGCCGCATCGTCATGAAAGCAGCAGCTGAGCATCTAACCCCGGTGACGCTTGAATTGGGTGGTAAAAGCCCTGTAATTGTTCATAAAGACGCGGATTTGCAGTTGGCAGCCCAGCGGATCGTTCGTGGCAAGTTCTTGAATGCTGGTCAGACCTGCGTTGCTCCGGATTACTTGCTTGTACATCAAGACGTACACGATAAACTGCTTGAAGAGATTGGTGCAGAGATTCAAGATAAATTCGGTAGAGATGTAATGGGAAATCCTAATTTTCCGCATATCGTCAACACACGTAACTTTGATCGACTATCTGTTTTCTTAGAAGGTGGTCATGCTCTGATTGGTGGTCGCTCTGATCGGGATCAGCTGCTGATTGAACCTACCTTGGTAGGAAATGTGGACTGGGGTTCACCTGTGATGCAAGAGGAGATATTCGGTCCCATTTTGCCGGTAATGACTTACGAGGATCTTAATCCTCTGCTCGCTGAGATTGTGCACCGTCCCAAACCGCTGGCGCTATACCTGTTCACGGAGCAAGAGGAGCTGCAGAATCAGGTTTTGGATCAAGTGTCCTTCGGTGGAGGATGCATTAATGATACGTTGTCTCATATGACTTCACATTTTTTACCGTTTGGCGGTGTAGGAGAGAGTGGTATGGGGTCATATCATGGTAAGCAAAGCTTTGAAGTGTTCTCCCATCACAAAAGCATTCTCAAACGATAAGAAATGGAAGTTAGCAAAGCCGACTGAATAGCGAAAAAAGAGGTTGTCCTATTGAACAGGGCAACCTCTTTTAGTCGTTACGTTTCATCTGACTTGCTGTGGAAGAAAGACTAGTGAATATCACGGAAAAGGCCAATCACTTTACCCAAAATGCTAACATGTTTTAAACGAAGTGGTTCAAATGTTGCATTCTCAGGCTGTAGACGAATGTGGTCTTTCTCTTTGTAGAAAGTTTTAACTGTAGCTTCGTCATCTTCAGTCATCGCAACGACAATATCTCCGTTATCTGCTGTTTGCTGCTGGCGCACGATAACGTAGTCTCCATTGACGATCCCTGCTTCGATCATACTGTCACCAACAACAGAGAGCATAAATACTTTCTGTTCTCCAACATAATGTGTTGGTAGCGGGAAGTAATCCTCGATGTTCTCAGTTGCGGTAATCGGTACCCCTGCAGTGACTTTACCTACGACGGGAATGCGAGCAACACTGTGTGCAAACTGATGGGAGTGTTCTGATTCCTCCTGGCTTAACAACTCAATGGCTCTCGGTTTAGTAGGGTCACGTCTAATGAGACCTTTCTTCTCCAAGCGGTCCAGATGTCCATGAACCGTAGAACTGGAAGCCAGTCCAACCGCTTCTCCAATCTCACGTACGGAAGGAGGATATCCCTTCAACCGGACTTCATTGCGTATAAACTCCAGAATAGCTTGCTGCCTGCTGGATATCTTCGACATACCGTATCAACCCCATTTTAGTAACGTTTGGGAAAATTATAACATAGAACCTCCGTTCGTACAAACATAAGTTCTAAATAAAATCCCGAAAAACCAATGTTTTTGAGTGATTTCTTTGTCTAGTGCATCAAGTGAATAGAATAGTAGTATTTGATTTGGATTCACCTAGAAAATTTCGGGAAATAAGGGGTTTGAAATAAAGCGAACAATTGTTCTAAAAATCTGTTGTACAAAACAAGTGTTCGTGTTATATTGATTTTAACAGATAGGAACAAACGTTTGGAGGACGATAAATTATGAGATATTCCACTTATCAAAGTATTTACGAACCGGTGAACTCGGAAGCGGTCAAGTCTAACATAGGTAACTTTAAGAACTGGTTTGCAAAAGCTAAGATGCCAACATGGATGTTAAAGATGATTATGGCATCATTAATTATATTTATTGGCTGCAGCACTGTATTGACTGTGTTTGCAGGAGACGAGAATAATGTTCTTCCTGGCAGCAAAATAGCAGTGTCCCAGGGTGAAACGCTGTGGAGCGTGTCATTGGAGCATAAACCGGAAAATATGGATACGCGTATATATATAGAAGCAATTAAGAAAGTGAATCAGCTTCAAACCACTTCAATTCAAGCTGGACAAGTCCTGATTTTGCCTCAGTTTACACGTTAATACCATGATTCATTCGAGCGAGTAAGTAGCAGCCTTGACAAGCCGCCTCGATCATGTCAAAGTTAGTATGACTTTGTATTTTTGGAGGGGACAAGATTGGATATAGATAGCCTGGTAGCACGCATTAACGAATTGGCTCGTAAACAAAAGTCCACTGGACTTTCAGAGGAAGAACTTGCCGAACGTGCTAAACTTAGAGAAATTTACTTAAACAACATCCGCAGCAACTTCAGACAGCAACTGGATTCCATTGAAATTGTAGATGATGAGAAAGATCAAGGCCACCAAGGCAAACTCAAACACTAAGGAAACCTAAAGATATCATTATGATATTTAGGTTTCTTCCTTTTATTTTGAGAATGCAAATTTATAGGGGGAATGTCGGTTTACGATTTTTGTAAGCCGATACAAAGATGACATAAGGGGGATTCTCATGGCTCGTTCGTTCGAGAGAACGGTTCGGAAAAATTCAAAGCAGTTGAATCAGCAACGCAAAAAAAATGGTCAACCGATTTCGGGTACGCCCGGTGAGGACATTTTCAAAGGACGCAGTCTTCTGTTTCCTATTTTCCTCATTGGACTTGCGTTTTTGTATCTGTTTATGAGCACATTTCTTGTTAAAGCTCCGATGACAACATGGGACTGGGTAACGATGCTTTTGTATGTGTTTTTGGCTGTGATTTTTATGCTTCGTCGTCCTTACATTAAAATCGGGAGCAACCGGATTATAACAACCAAAGGGAATCGGGAACGCTCCATTGGAGTAGATGACATCGTTAAGTTTAGATTTGAGCAGGGAACGGTAGTTATCGAACATAACAGCCGTGGCAAAAGATGGGTGTTCACTAAACTGTTGAACCGCTATGACACAGATGCCATTACTGAACGACTTCTGAAATTTGCCAAAGCACATCAGATTACTGTAGAAACAGACGAGAAAAAGTAATTATTCACAAAGGGGAAGATGATCGGAATGGCATTAAAAGCGATTTTGTTCGACCTGGATGATACTTTATTGTGGGATGAACGCAGTGTGCGTGAAGCATTTCACGAAACTTGCCTGCTTGCTTCACAAGAAACCGGCGTTGATGCTGAGGCATTGGAAGAAGCTGTTCGTAATGAAGCTCGTAGTCTATATGAATCATATGAAACCTTTCCATTTACCAAAATGATTGGTATCAATCCGTTTGAAGGACTTTGGGCTAATTTTACTGGTGGTGACCAGCCGGAATTCCGTCAATTGGAGCAGCTTGCCCCTGTATATCGTAAGGAGTCCTGGCGTCGTGGCTTATTGAAGCTGGGAGTGGACCGTGAAGATTTGGCTGAACGTCTTGCCTCGCAATTTGGAGCAGAGCGAAGATCCAGACCTCATGTATATGAGGAAACAATGGACACTTTACGTCACTTACAGGGGAAATTCAAACTGCTGCTCTTGACGAATGGGTGTCCTGCTCTGCAGCAAGAGAAGTTGGATGGTGTGCCTGAACTGGCTCCTTTCTTCGATGAGATCATCATCTCGGGTACTTTTGGAAAAGGAAAACCGGATCCGTCTATCTTTGAACATGCACTCAGCAAACTTGGGGTAAAACCAGAAGAAGGTTTGATGGTTGGAGATAAACTCACGACGGATATCCGCGGAGCTTTGTCAGCAGGAATCCAGGCTGTCTGGATTAATCGGGAGAACAAAGTGAACTCGGAGTCGTATGTACCTGATCATGAGATTAAGCACTTATCAGAATTAGATCGTATTATTGCTAATTTCTGATTATTTCAGAATTGACAATGGTGCATTTTAAAACATTGATAGCCTGGGTGAATGATGCAAAATCATTCACGGGTATCAATGTTTTTTTGTTTGTTTGAAGCTTAATAACAGCAGTATAGTGAAGAAATATCAAAAATAAATAAAAAAAGTATTGAAATGTAGGAAGCACTGTTTTAGAATATAACTAACATACTAGTATGACTAGTATGGGAATCCTTAAAGCAGTTAACTTTTGACATATCCAGGTTATGGAGTCAGAAGCTATCGCTTTATTATTTTCATGTATATTGTAAGCGCTTTACATAGTTTTGGGAAATATTAATTTTTGGAATACAACAGGTACCCGTGAGATTGAGCAATAAGATAACAATCTGAACCTAAGTGTATCCATTAACATTAGTTTAAATTGATATCGCTTACATTACCGAGTGTCTATTATGCAGTGGGGGTGAAATTTTCTGCAAGGTCTTCGATAGAAAGAAGTGAAGATGGGAGTTGTCATGAAGTACTTTTGATTTTATAAAGTTTATTTGATCGGAGTGAATCAGATATGAAGTCAGAAACTGCTAAAACCACGCTTACGATGACCTCATTACGCAAAGAAAGCAGGTTAAGAACGGCTGGAGCCTTACTCCGCAAAGATTGGCAGCTGTATTCACTATTAATACTTCCAGTGATCTATCTGATTATTTTTAAATACGGACCGATGATTGGTAATGTGATAGCCTTTAGAAGGTTTGTACCGGGAGGCAGCATTTTTGGTGAGACTTGGGTTGGGTTAAGGTATTTTCAGATGTTCGTTCAAGACCCAACGTTCTGGAAGGTATTTGGAAACACACTCATACTGGGCGGGCTTGCATTACTCTTCACATTCCCGGTTCCCATTATCTTTGCGCTGCTTTTGAATGAAGTAAAAAGTAAACGCTTCAAAAAGTTCGTTCAGACTGCATCCTATCTGCCACATTTCTTATCGATCGTTATCGTAGCCGGTATGATTTTGCAACTAACGGCAGTGAATGGATCCATTAATGGCTTGGTTGCATTCTTTACTGGAGACAATATTCCCTTTATGCAGCGCGCCGAATGGTTCAGAACGATCTATATAAGCTCTGAAATTTGGCAAGGCATGGGCTGGGGAGCCATTTTGTATCTTGCCGCATTAACGACAATCGATGATTCTTTGTATGAAGCTGCACGGATTGACGGTGCGAATCGCTGGAAACAGACGATCCATGTAACCATACCAGGCATTTTGCCAACGATTGTTACTTTGTTAATTCTGAATATGGGTAATTTTCTTGCTGTTGGATTTGAGAAAATTCTCCTCCTTTACAATCCGCTTATCTATGATACATCGGACGTGATTTCCACTTATCTGTATCGTGTAGGTTTGCAATCCAGCAACTTCAGTTACGCGACTGCGATTGGATTATTCGAATCACTCATCGGACTGATCTTGGTATTCTCAGTAAATGCAATCTCACGCAGACTAACACAACGAAGCTTGTGGTAAAGGAGGGATAACATGCAGGAATCAAAATCATACAAAGTCTTCAAAGTATTTAACACCATCTTTTTGCTGCTTGTGGTGTTCATCACACTCTATCCATTCCTGAATGTTGTAGCACAGTCTTTCAGTAGCGAATCCTATATCAATTCAGGGAAAGTCAGCATCATCCCGCGCGGTTTTAATGTGGAAACCTACAAGACCATCTCGCGTGACAGCATGTTCTGGACCAATTATAAAAATACGGTTATCTACACTGTGGTAGGTACGTTGATCTCCATGTTTATGACAACCATATTCGCGTATGCGATTTCTAAAAGGAGATTAATGGGACGCAAGTTCTGGACAATGTTTGCCGTGTTCACCATGTTTTTCAGTGGCGGATTGATTCCAAACTATGTCCTGATTAATTCCCTTGGCATGAACAATACGATGTGGGCGTTAGTTGTACCTGGAGCCATCAGCATTTATAACATGTTAATTATGAAGTCATTTTTCGAAAACATGCCCGAGGAGCTGGAGGAAGCTGCAGCCATCGATGGTTTGAACACATATGGTATTTTACTTCGTATCATATTGCCGTTAAGTAAGGCTGTAATGGCTACAATGGTTCTGTTCTACGC
Source organism: Paenibacillus xylanilyticus (assembly GCF_009664365.1). Taxonomy (NCBI): domain Bacteria; kingdom Bacillati; phylum Bacillota; class Bacilli; order Caryophanales; family Paenibacillaceae; genus Paenibacillus; species Paenibacillus xylanilyticus. Next base: position 4,000,167 of record NZ_CP044310.1, on the reverse strand, counting down.
AGTGGGACACTGGAACTCATGGTTCCCGGCATTCCTGTATCTCGACAAAAAGGAACTGTTCCCTGTGACCATTTATCTGCGGAACATGATTGCAGGTGCAACAGGAGGAGCTTCTGCTGGAGCGTCGGCTGATAATTTGACTCAAATCTCAGCCAATATCAAGTCGGTAACGATGGTACTTACGATTCTTCCAATCCTTACGATCTATCCGTTTGTGCAAAGATACTTTGTAACCGGTATCATGTTGGGATCTGTTAAGCAGTAATTCCAAGTGCATATAGTGAACATCTCTTAGACGCAAGGCCAATCTAAACCACATGCAGGGGGACAATGGAATGAAAAAGAGACCACGCAAGCTTGTAGGCAAGATGGTTTTGGCAACAATGATGAGTGTCGTTTTGGCAGCATGCAGCAGCGGAGCGGGAACCGAGAAGGCCGAACCTGAATCCAAAGGGGCTATGGAGTCCTACGGAGTGGGTGACACGTTTAAAGCCTCGGAGCCATTCAACTTATCCATACTTTATAGTGATCAGCCAGCTTATCCATACAAGAAAGATTGGTTGCTTTTCCAAAAAATCACCGAGCTGACGGGTGTGACCTTGGATCCTACCATTGTACCGATGTCTGACTATCCGCAAAAAAGATCTCTTTTGATTAGTTCGGGAGATGCACCTCTCGTAATCCCTAAAACCTATCCGGGTGAAGAATCTGCCTTCGTATCTTCTGGAGCCATATTACCCGTAAGTGACTATGTTGACTTGATGCCTAATTTCAAGGACAAGATAGAGAAATGGGGACTTGAGGATGAACTGGAGAGTCTCCGTCAGGAAGATGGGAAGTATTATGTTCTCCCTGGTTTGCATGAAGAAGTATGGCCAGACTATACACTGATTGTTAGAACGGATGTCTTCGAGGAAAACAACATTCCTATCCCAACGACATGGGATGAACTATATGATGCTGCCAAGAAGTTGAAAGAGATCTACCCAGATTCGATTCCGTTCTCGGACCGATTTGAATTTAACAGTACATTAAATATTGCGGCTGCTGGTTTTGGAACCAAGGGCGGTTGGGGTTTCGGCAATGGTCTTACGTATAAGGAAGACAAGGATGAATTCGTATATACATCCACTACTCCTGAGTACAAAGAAATGCTGACCTACTTCAACAAAATGGTGTCAGAAGGGTTGCTGGACAAGGAAAGTTTCACTCAAGATGATGATCAAGCGACACAAAAATTTGTCTCTGGCAAGTCGTTTATCATTAACGGTAACTCTCAAACGTTAGTGCTGCATCGCAATGATATGAATAAAACGTTGGGTGAAGGAAAATTCTCCATTGCTAAAATTACGGTTCCGGGTGGTCCGAAAGGACAATTAATGTCTGGATCGAGACTTGAAAACGGTGTCATGATTTCCGGTAAAATCAAAGATAGTGAAAATTTCAAAGCAACAATGCAATTTATTGACTGGTTATACTACAGTGATGAAGGACAGGAATTCGCCAAATGGGGATTTGAAGGAGAGACCTACACGAAACAGGATGGGGTTCGCAAGCTTGCGGATGATGTGAACTATAATGGATTGAATCCTAAAGGCACAAAAGATCTGCGTATTGATTACGGTTTCTCTGGTGGCGTGTTTGCTTACGGTGGAACAACAGATCTGCTGCACTCCATGTTTAGTGAAGAAGAATTGAAATTCCAGCAGGACATGAAGGATACCAAGGAAGTTATTCCTGCTGAACCTCCAATCCCGTACTCAGATCTTGACCGTGAACAGGTGACATTGCTTAGTACTCCACTTAAGGACTACTCGGACCAAAATACCCTTAAATTTATTCTGGGTGAACGCAGTCTTGACGAGTTCGATGCATTTGTACAGGAATTGGAAGGACAAGGGTTGTCTCAGTACTTGCAGATTTCCAACGATACGTACAAAAAGTATAAAGAGAACAAACAGCAGTAACATGATAGACAAAGTTTAAACGATTGCCGTTTCGCTGAGCTCATTTTAGTGAAACGGCAATTTATGCTAAGATGAATGAATACGGCTGAGAGGAAGAGGTTAAGGAATGTCACTTAATCAAAAGATTAGAGGTTCGACCCGGGCTTATTCATACGAGCTGATAAAGGAAAGAATTTTGCACCTTGAGCTTGAGCCTGGTACGAAGATTTCAGAGAAAGAAATAGCGGACGAACTTGAGGTCAGCAGAACTCCAGTTCGCGAAGCTTTCATGAAGCTTGCTGAAGAGGAACTTTTGGATATTATTCCGCAGAGTGGAACAATCGTCTCGCATATTAATCTGGAGCATGTGGAAGAAGGCAGATTTATGCGAGAAAAAATAGAAAAGGAAATTGTAGCGCTGGCATGTGCCTCATTTGCAGAAGAATTCAAATTCAGATTGGAAACCAATATCGCTATGCAGGAAGTGTGCATGGATAAGAATAACTTCTATCGACTGTTTGAGCTGGATGAGGAGTTTCATCAGATCCTGTTTCAGGGAACTGGAAAGATGAGAACGTGGAAAATGCTTCAGCAGCTTAACATTCCGTTTAATCGTCTGCGTATCCTTCGCTTGTCCGATGACATTAATTCCGAAATTATTATCTCCCAACACAAGGAAATCTACCAGCTCATCAAGGAGCGCCAAACAGAACAAGCGATGAAGGTGATGGAAGCTCACCTTAGACTTGTCGTCGTTGAACAGGAGACGGTCAAAGCAAAGTATCCTCATTATTTCATATAATTAATCTATTGTTGTATAATGATCCAAACCGCAACAAACCCCTGTTCAAATGGACAGGGGTTTGTTGAATGAATGATATTCGTAATATAACGATTAGGCCTGCTTAATAAAAGTAGGATCCGGGTACGGGTCAGCAACCCAGCCGTCTTTTTCGATAAAGAGACGGACAGCAATAATCTGTTTGTTCTCCATCAAAGTGAAGAAGTGCGGCGTGTTTTCGGGTACGGAAATGACGTCTCCAGGAGACAATTCTACATTAAAGTAACCGACATCATCTGTTCCTTTGATAACAAAGATCCCTTTACCGGCAACAATAGCACGGATTTCATCTTCGGCATGGGTGTGGATTTCCTCGAACTTGGCCAATTTTTCTTCGATATCTGGCGTTTGTTCGGAGAGGGTGATGACATCCCAGATTTGATATCCGCGACGTGCAGCAAGGTCTTTGATTTCATAATCAAAGGTTTCCAAAACCTGGTTTTTCTGATCATCAGTTAATCCAAAGTTATTTTGCAATTCAGCACTTAATTTGGATGCATCCCATTTTTCATAGAGTACTTCATATTTGTCCAAGAAATTTCGAACATTTTCGTCTCCAGTGATACGTTCGTTCGTATTTCTGATCACAATTTCAGCCATGTTCTTTCCCTCTTTTCCACTTGGTTTAATAGATATTATATCGGATGTCTACCCTTTTGTCGATTCGCAAATTCGACCTTAATCGTCTGAAACCCGCCATACAGCTGAATAAAACCGATCTTTCACAATAAGTAAGTTTCTGTTAAACTAAGATTTAACGTTTTGCGGGGGTGAAGTTATTGGATAAGCTTAGTCTACATGATGCATTAAAACAACGAATATTAATCCTCGACGGTGCGATGGGGACCATGATTCAACAAGTTGATCTCACTGGTGCAGATTTTGGCGGAGAGGATCTGGATGGCTGTAATGAAATGTTGGTACTTACACGTCCAGAACTCATCCAGCGCATTCATGAAGAATATCTGGAAGCTGGTGCAGATTTAATCGAAACCAATACATTTGGAGCTACTTCGGTTGTATTGGCCGAATATGATATCCAGGATCGTGCCCGCGAGATTAACCTCGAAGCTGCTCGCATTGCGAGAGCTGCGGCAGATCGGTTTTCGACTCCAGATTCCCCACGGTATGTGGTAGGTGCGATGGGACCAACAACGAAGACGCTCTCAGTTACGGGCGGCGTAACGTTTCAGGAGCTCATCGACAGTTATTCCGAGCAAGCGCTCGCTTTAATTGAGGGAGGCGTTGATGCGCTACTGCTTGAAACTTCGCAGGATACCCTTAATGTCAAAGCAGGCAGCATAGGTATCCAGCAAGCATTTGAGCAGAGCGGAATGAAGCTCCCTTTAATGATCTCAGGGACAATTGAACCGATGGGCACAACCCTTGCGGGTCAAAACATCGAATCCTTTTATATATCCCTAGAACACCTTAACCCAATTTCAGTGGGACTAAACTGTGCTACAGGCCCAGAATTTATGCGTGACCACATTCGTTCTCTTTCCGGAATGGCTTCAGTAGCAGTCAGCTGTTATCCGAATGCAGGTCTACCTGATGAAAATGGTAATTATCATGAATCACCTGATTCACTCGCTCAGAAAATTGGAGCGTTTGCCGAACAGGGATGGTTAAACATCGCCGGAGGCTGCTGCGGTACAACTCCAGCACATATTCGGGCGATGCGTGATACGCTTGCCAAGTACCCCCCAAGAGAAATGAACGGAGCACATCCGCCAGCATTATCCGGTATTGATCCCGTATATATAGAGCAGGATAATCGTCCATATATGGTTGGTGAACGGACCAACGTGCTTGGATCTCGGAAATTCAAGCGCCTGATCGTGGAAGGGAAATATGAGGAAGCTTCGGAAATTGCACGCGCTCAGGTGAAAAATGGTGCACATGTTGTCGACGTTTGTGTGCAGGACCCGGACCGCGAAGAAGCTGAGGATATGGAAAAATTCCTCGAACTGGTCGTCAAAAAAGTAAAAGTTCCGCTGATGATTGATACAACCGACGCAAAGGTTATTGATCTTGCTCTTCAGTACTCTCAAGGTAAAGCGATAATTAACTCCATTAACCTTGAGGATGGGGAAGAGAAATTCGAGCTTGTAACTCCTCTTATCCACAAATATGGCGGAGCCGTTGTAGTGGGTACCATCGATGAACGTGGACAAGCCATTAGTCGTGAAGATAAATTGGAGGTTGCCAAGCGTTCATATGATCTGCTGGTGAACAAGTATGGATTGAAGGCAGAGGACCTGATTTTTGATACGTTGGTATTCCCTGTTGGTACGGGAGATGAGCAATATATTGGTTCTGCCAAGGAAACCATTGAGGGGATTCGGGTTATTAAGGAAGCCATGCCTGAGTGCCATACGATTCTTGGTATCAGTAACATCTCATTTGGATTGCCTGAGGCCGGTCGGGAAGTCCTGAACTCTGTCTTTTTGTATGAATGTACGAAGGCAGGACTTGATTACGCGATTGTAAACACGGAGAAGCTGGAACGTTATGCTTCCATCCCCGAGGAAGAACGCAGATTGTCGGAAGAGCTGCTCTATAATACGAATGACGAAACACTCGCTGCATTCGTAGCGGCATTCCGGAACAAAAAGGTTGAGAAGAAAGAAAAGATTTCGAATCTTTCATTAGAAGAGCGTCTCGCTTCTTATGTTGTCGAAGGCAGCAAAGAGGGATTGTTGCCAGATTTGGAACAGGCACTTGCCAAATACTCAGCACTTGAAGTCATCAATGGGCCACTCATGCAGGGGATGGAAGAAGTAGGCCGACTGTTTAACAACAACGAGCTGATCGTTGCCGAGGTTCTGCAGAGTGCGGAAGTAATGAAGGCTTCAGTTGCTTATCTGGAGCAATTCATGGAGAAAAATGAAACATCTGTGAAGGGCAAAATCATTCTGGCAACGGTTAAGGGCGATGTGCACGACATTGGGAAGAACCTGGTGGAGATCATCCTGTCCAATAACGGTTACCGAATCATTAATTTGGGTATAAAAGTACCACCAGAACGAATCATAGAAGCATATAGAGAAGAAAAAGTGGATGCAATCGGCTTATCCGGTTTGCTTGTCAAATCGGCACAGCAGATGATTGTCACCGCGCAGGATTTGCGAACAGCGGGTATCGATGTTCCTATCATGGTGGGCGGAGCAGCACTTACGCGCAAATTCACCAAGAACCGGATTCGTCCTGAATATGACGGAATGGTTGTATATGCAAAAGACGCCATGGACGGTCTGGATTTGGCAAACAAACTGATGAACCCGGCTTCACGTGAAGTCATGCAGCTGGAGATGGAGGCTGAAAAAGAAGCTGATGCGTCGAGTGCAGAAACGGTTAAACCGCTGCCGGAGCTAACGCGAGTCGAACGGTCGGATATCGCAATAGATAATCCTGTTCTCGTTCCTCCGGATCTTGAGCGGCACACGCTGCGTAACTATCCATTGTCGCACATTTTGCCTTATGTAAACATGCAGATGCTGCTTGGTCATCATCTTGGCCTTCGCGGTTCTGTGGAGCAGCTTCTCGCTTCGGGTGATCCCAAAGCAACGGATCTCAAAGCGGTTGTCGACGGGATTATGCAAGAAGCAGTCCGGGATGGAATTATCCAGGCACACGCGATGTATCGCTTCTTTCCGGCACAATCCAGCGGCAATAGCATCATCATTTACGATCCGGAAGATACAAGCAATATTCTGCATACCTTCACATTCCCGCGGCAAAAGGTTGAACCGTTCCTGTGCCTGTCTGATTTCCTGAAGCCAGTGGAATCTGGAGAAATGGATTACGTTGGATTCATGGTTGTAACAGCCGGTCATGGTGTGCGTGAGCTATCGACGGCATGGAAGGAGCAAGGGGATTACCTTCGATCACATGCTCTGCAATCTGTTGCGCTTGAAGTGGCTGAGGGATTAGCTGAACGAGTGCATCATATGATGAGAGATATATGGGGCTTCCCGGATCCGGCAAACATGACCATGAAACAGCGTCATGGCGCACGTTACCAAGGGATACGGGTGTCATTTGGATATCCGGCTTGTCCGGATTTGGAAGATCAGGGGCCACTCTTCAAGCTGATGCAGCCTGAGGACATTGGGGTGGAACTGACGGAAGGCTTCATGATGGAGCCGGAAGCTTCCGTATCCGCGATGGTGTTCAGTCATCCGCAAGCCAAATATTTTAATGTCGAAAAAGCATAGTCAATAAGAGGTCAGGCAGAGCCCTCCGCATCGTCGGAGGCTTTTTGCTGGCAACAGAAAGAGGTGCAATCCGGATGGAACTATATTTCCTGGGAACTAACGCTGGTGTACCTACACTGCAGCGGAATGTAACTTCCATTGGGCTCCGCATGTTGGATGAGCGAAGAGCTTTGTGGTTGTTTGACTGTGGGGAAGGAACCCAGCACCAAATTTTGAGTTCACCGCTAAAACTGAGTAAATTGGAGAAAATCTTCATTACCCATCTTCATGGGGATCATGTATTCGGGCTTCCCGGCCTGCTTTCGAGCAGAGCATACCAGGGAGGGACAACGCCCCTAACGGTTTATGGACCGCCTGGGACGGAACGTATGATTACAACCGTAATGGAGTTAAGTCAGTCTCGGATTAACTATGAGTTGAAGATTGTTGAGCATACAGGTGGTTTGCTGTTTGAAGACGAGAGCTTCATTGTAGAGTCTGCATTGCTGGAACATCGAATCGACAGCTACGGCTACCGAATTACGGAGAAGGATCGTCCAGGCAGTCTCGATCAAGCCAAGCTGGCAGAGTATGGTTTGAAGCCGGGTCCTCTGTTTGGTCGCCTTAAACGTGGAGAGACGATTACCCTGGATGACGGCAAAGCTGTTCGTCCGGAGGATGTATTAGGAGCTCCCAAACGCGGCAAAGTGATAACCATTTTGGGAGATACACGACCGTGTGCAAATGTATTGCCTCTTGCTAAGCATGCAGATGTACTTGTACATGAAGCAACATTTATGGATGATTTGGCAGATACCGCTCATGAGTACTATCATAGCACTGCTAAGCAAGCAGCCGAGGCGGCCAGAGCGGCCGATGTTGGAGAATTGATTATGACTCATTTTAGCTCTCGTTATAAAGATGATGAACAGCTGCAGCCTCTTTTGGACGAGGCAAAGGCCGTTTTTCCTAACTCCAGATTGGCGAATGAGCATCAGTTAATTCCTGTCGTTCATCATCAGAATGGACCTCAGTTATAATTAAGGCAGTAGGGCTTCAAAAAAGTTTGTCTTAAAGACGGCAAATCAGGCGGGACTGAAGGGGAGAGACCCTGAGGTCCCTTTTGCAATCTGATCGGAAAGCGTGTAGGATGGGCAATATGAGCAGGGAAATGAATTAAATTATTTTCCGGGAAAGCGCAGGAAATGACAAGCTTGTACAGAAGGCGCGCGAGTAAAAACGTCTGCGTTCGATTTGGTTCGACGTGTTGCGTGCTCATACGAGCAAGCCCGTATTATTTTTTTTGAAATACATAGCTATGGATCAAAAAAACATCAAAATGTAATTAAGGACATGAATTGTTAATGGTCTAAAAGAAAGGAAGTGCTCTGTATGATTAAGGCCTATCTGATCGATCTGGATGGAACACTCTATCATGGCAGACATCGGATTGATGGGGCAGACAAGCTTATTCAGACGCTGAATGAACAGGCTGTACCTTATTTATTTGTTACAAATAATTCTTCACGTACTCCGCAAGGAGTAGCAGATCACTTGAACGAAATGGGAATTCCAGCGGAAGCATCTCAAGTTTGCACCTCTGCAGTTTCTGCTGCTGAATATGTAGCTGAGGAATCTCCTGGCGCAAAGGTTGCCTGCATTGGAGAAGCTGGTTTACTTCAGGCTATCGATGAAGCAGGATTGCAAAGGACGGAAGAAAAGCCGGAATACGTCATTCAAGGCATTGACCGAGAATTTTCCTACCAAAAACTAACCAAGGCACTGCGCTGGATTAATGATGGAGCCAAATCGATACTGACCAACCCGGATCTGCAGCTTCCCTCTGATGATGGCTTGACTCCAGGAGCAGGTACCATTGGTGCTGCGATCGAAGCGGCTACAGGTGTTTCACCAACTGTAATCGGCAAGCCTTCCAGCATTATTATGAAATCAGCGATTGATCGTTTAAATCTAAGGGCTGATGAAGTGGCTGTGATCGGGGACAATATGCGTACGGATATTGCAGCAGGAGCAGCAGCAGGATGCGAGACATTGCTCGTATTGACCGGAGTCACAACGAAAGAAAATATGGACACTCATATCAGCGCGACCAAGATACGTCCTGATCATGTGTTTGATGATTTGCATAAACTGATTGAGTGGCTGTCGCAACAAGCGAGCCAAGCATCCAAGAAGGGATAGATACAGATGCCGGAACTACCGGAAATGGAAAACTACCGGACATTATTGTCCGCAGAAATACTTGATTTACTTATTACTGGTGTTGTCGTTAACCGGGAAAAATCCATCAATAAGGAGCCTGAGGAGTTTACGCGCGAACTTACAGGCAATCGTATTATTTTTGTCGAGCGCCGGGCTAAGCATCTTATTTTTCATTTGGCAAACGGTAAACGGCTGGTACTCCATCTCATGCTGGGAGGCATGATTTATTGGGGGACTGAGGCAGATCGTCCCGATCGTTCGACACAAGTTGAGATTCAATTTGGTGATCGGATCTTGTTCTTTATTGGACTTCGATTGGGTTATTTGCACCTGCTAACATCCAAGGAAACGGAAGAAGCCATGTCGGATCTTGGACCTGAGCCACTGGATCGACGCATGAATCCTGAGCGTTTTGCTTCATTGCTGAAAGGACGCCGCGGAACGCTCAAAACGACCCTGGTTAATCAGCACATTATTGCGGGTATCGGCAATTGTTACTCGGATGAAATTGCTTTTGCTGCAGGTTTGAGACCTAGCTCCAAAACACAGAACATCGCTAGTTCTCCAGAACTCACAGAGCGTTTGTTCCGATCTATGCAATCGGTGCTCCGTGAAGCAGCATCCGAGGGTGGTTATATGGAAATGCCGCTGATGCAAGGGGACACGAAAACAGGAAGTTTTGATGAGCAATGCAGGGTATATGATCGCGAAGGGGAAAGCTGTCCACGTTGTGGAGGCACGATTGAACGAGTTGAAATTACGGGGAAGAAGGCTTTCTTCTGTCCGAATTGTCAGCATGAGGCCTAATTACGGAATCGGCGCACACGTCAGCACGAGAGGTGGATTTTTACAAGCAGCCAAGAGGGCATATGAGATGGGGGCTACAGCATTTCAATATTTTCCGAAGAACCCCCGAAGCCTTGGTTTGAAAGATCCTGACCTTAAAAATGCTGAATTGTGCCGGGCTTGGTGTGAGGAGAATGGCATTGCGTCCATTGCGCACTCACCCTATCCAACGAATCCGGCTTTGGGCATGACCCGTGGAGAGGCGGGCTTTCATGCTACCGTAGCTTCCATAAGGAATGATCTGCATATTGCAGACGCGTGCGGTTCAGTAGGAACGGTAGTTCATTTTGGTCATCTTAAGAGTGATCAGCCGCTTGAAGGGTATCAGAATCTCATCCATTGTCTGGATACGGTTTTGGAAGACTGGAATGGACAGGCAAAGATTTTGCTCGAAAATCAGGCAGGCGATCACGGTCCAATGGGCACGACCATGGAAGAAATGATTCAGATTCGCAAGCTGAGCCAATATCCGGAGCATATTGCTTTTTGTTTTGACACATGTCATGCTTTTGCTTCAGGGATGTGGCACAGCAATAGTGAACAGGATATGCTTCAAAAAGGCAGACAGCTTGGGTACTGGAATGCACTTGCTGCTGTGCATTTTAATGACTCCAAATATGCTTCCGGCTCGTGCAAGGATCGACATGCGCGAATCGGTCAGGGATGTATAGGAAGCAAAGCGATGCAAGAATTGTTGAGTTCGACCGAGTTCCAACAGGCTGTCGTTGTGTTGGAAACCGAGACAGGTGAGGATGGGACGCACAAAGATGATATTGAAGTCATGCGTTCCTGGTTGTAAACGGGGAGAGGAGTGGTTGTATGCATGTTTACTTGGATGATTACCGGTCATGTCCCAAGGGATTTGTCTTGGCTACCAACGCTGAAGAATGTCTGATGCTGCTCAGGGAAGGTGACGTGGATATTCTGTCCCTGGATTATGAATTGGGGCCGGATTCGCCAAATGGTGGAGAAGTTGCAGCTGCCATTGTACGGGAAGGGCTGTTTCCACGCGAAATTTATTTACACACCTCCAGCATGTACGGCAAACGTCAGATGTACGAATTGTTATATACCAATAAACCTGACACTGTAAAGGTACACAACGGTCCGATGACAGGTGAGGTTATGCTTCGGGTTGCTGCGGGAGAGCTCAGCTGATGAAGCCCATTCATTCGAAGCTTTTGATGCGCGGTGTGTGGGAAGGTATTCCTCAAGCTGTATTTATCTACACCCCTTTATGCGGAACTTGTGCTGCAGCGAGAAAAATGCTGGAAATCGCTGAGCATTTGCTGCCTGAGAACACCTTATTTGAAATGAACATTCATGATATTCCGGAACTTGTGCAGCAGTTTAAAATTTCAAGCGTACCTGCAGTGATGCTGTTTGATGGTGAGCAGGATGTACCTAAAATGATTTATCGAATGTCCTCGGTGGAGCACCTGCTAAATGAAATTCGAAAGGCGGTCCTAAAATGAGGATTATTTCGATGGAGCATGTTTCTCTTCGCCGGGAGGATAATCAAATCCTGGATGAAGTTCATCTGCATATTGAGCAGGGCGAGCATTGGGTCATTCTGGGACGTAACGGTTCAGGCAAAACAACGCTGCTGGAAATGATGAATGGATATATGTTCCCCAGTCAAGGGCGTATTGAGGTGCTGGGGAACTTATATGGGCAATGTGACGTTCGTGAAGTCAGAAAAGAGATTGGTTATATCAGTCAAACGCTAATTGAAAAACTGACATTGCGAGATCCGGTCTGGGAGGTCGTTGCGACAGGTGCATTTGCCTTTTTGCGTTTTTATCAGACCATTCCCGATGAAGTGAAGACCAGAGCCTTGAATCTCCTGGATGACATGGGCTTTGCTAAACTGGCTAACCACCCGCTGGGTACACTTTCCCAGGGCGAGCGAAAAAAAGTCATGCTGGCACGTTCATTGATGGCGAATCCTAAGTTATTAATTATGGACGAGCCGTGCGCTGGACTCGATCTATATGAACGGGAAAAAATGTTGGCTGAAATCGACCGACTTCGTCAGCGCAATATAACAGTAGTATATGTAACGCATCATGTAGAAGAGATCATGCCCTTATTTACACATGTAGCATTGATTCGCGAAGGACGTATTGCTGCAGCAGGAAACAAACATGATGTTTTGACACAGGATACAATTAAGCATACGTACGACATTCCGGTCGACATTCAGTGGGATCACGATCGACCATGGATTCGCGTACGTTCTGGAGGGTAACACAAGTTGAGTACACAGTCGTCTAGCGGAGAAGGGAATTTCTCCCGTTTTATCTGCACAGCCAATCATGGCTTTGCACCTTATGCTCAGGAAGAATTGCGCCGTACATTCGGTGCTGTGAAGAGTACGGTACTTGTACCGGGTGAAGTGCTTCTTGCCGGCTTACCGGTAACAGAAGAAGAGGTATCGATTAAACTCCTTGAGGAAAATCCAACATTTTTACGTCACATTCAGCCTGTTCAGTTTCAGGAGAATACGGAAGATTCTGATCAGGCGATGGAGAAACTGATTGCCTTTATTACAAACCATACGGAGTTGAACGGAACCAAAGTGGCACTACAGGTCCGTAAAACGGAAGGTTCATTTTGGCTGGAGAACGCCGCTTCATTGAAGCAATGGTTGACCGAAAAGCTCGATACACTAGGCTGTGAGTGGGTTGTTCGCGATGCGGACTCTGTTATTTCTGTGTTCGCAGCAGATCATGCCCTGTATGCTGGGATATCACGACCTGAACAGAACCTTTCCGACTGGAGCGGGGGAGCTGTACGCTTTCAAAAAGAGGAAGGCCAGATCTCGCGAGCCAAATTCAAGCTGCTTGAGGCAGAGCAGACGTTTGGCATTGATTTTGCATCGTTTCACAAGGCGCTTGATATTGGTGCTGCCCCTGGTGGTTGGACTTCCTTTTTGCTAGAACGAGGACTAGAAGTCACAGCAGTGGACCCGGCCAAAATGGATGCCACACTTCTGGAATCGCCCAAACTTACGTTTTTGAAAAAGAATGCAGGTGATGTACGGTTCCGTGAAGGTGAATTTGACCTGCTTGTCTGTGACATGAGCTGGAGTCCGAAATTGATGAGCCGTCTCGTTTCGGACTTGTTGTACAGTCTTCAATCTGGTGGAACAGCAGTTGTTACGGTAAAACTGCTGCATAAGAAACCACTCGCGCTGATCAAGGAAGTCATTGATACGTTTGAGCGTTCACGGATGCAGATTCAACGATCCAAACAATTGTTCCACAATCGCGAGGAAATAACACTTTATATGATTAAATATTAAGCACGTAAAGATTTTAAATTTACTACTTTACAATATCTTGTGGCGTATACTATAATGATACCAATATTAACCATAATGATTCCAAGGGAAAGCATCCCGAGGTGGACAAGTCCGGATAACCGGACTGTTGCACTTCGGTAAGCTTTCCCTTTTTTGTTATGCAGAAAGGAGGATTATACATGAGACATCCGGCGAGGCTGGAACACGGAAGCCTGCTGGGAGGACGGTATCGAATCGAGTCCGTGCTGGGTACAGGTGGGATGAGCCACGTATATAAGGCAGAAGATATGAAGTTGCCAGGGAAGACCTGGGCGATAAAAGAAAGTGTCGCTACGGTACCTTACGAATCCAGTATGGAGAAGGAAGCTGCTCTATTGACCTCACTCAGGCACCCCAGATTACCGTTGATTGTTGATTTTTTTGTGCCTGATGAAGAGGGCTATACTTACCTGGTAATGGAATACATTGAAGGTCAGACACTGAGTGATTATCACAAGCAATGTCGTGGAAAAGTCCCCCTCGAACATATGACAGATTTTGTGCTCCAATTACTTGACGTGCTCAGTTATTTGCATGGTCTGAATCCAGCAGTGATCTATCGAGATCTGAAGCCATCCAACATCATGATAACCCCGGATTATGAAGTCAGGTTGATTGATTTTGGCATTGCTCGCAGCTTCAAAGCTCAGCATACAGAAGATACGGTGAAACTGGGTACGGCAGGGTTTGCTGCTCCTGAACAATACGGTACCGGACAGACGGATGCAAGATCGGATTTGTATGGGCTCGGAGCACTGCTGCTCTATCTCATGACGGGTGGTACATATACAGAATGGATACAAGGTGTCGAAAGTTCCATACGCAGTGATGTACCTCGCACTTACATTCCGGTTGTACGAAGATTGTTGAGACAGAACCCCGAGGAACGTTTCCAATCTGCCGATGAAGTCCGCAAAGAACTGCTTCGAAGACCTGGAATAACGGAAAGTAATGAATCAACAACATGGACCATTAACGGTGGAACTAGAGTTATTGCTCTGACAGGTGCATCTTCCGGTGTTGGGGTTACGCATACCGCCATAGCCATTAGCCATTACCTGGAGAGACAACAGTTTAAGGTGGCAGTCATCGAGATGTCGCCGCGCTCCCAATCGTTTGCAAGGATTCAGCAAGTTGCCCAAGCCGGGAAGCCTTTATCTGCGGGCAGACAGTTTGCAGTCGACGGAGTGCACTATTGGAAACAGTCTGGACGAGCAGATATTTTGTCTCTGCTGGGTGGCAGCTACCAGTTTATCGTAATGGATCTGGGTAGTGGTCAGGATCAGAATCGACTGGAGGAGTTTCTGCGAGCAGACCTGCCTATTGTTGTAGGCTCAGGTGCTGAGTGGAAGCAGGCAGAGATTAATGCATTTGTTCGTTCGCATCATCGTTATCCGAGAGACAAATGGATTTATTGTCTGCCGCTTGCTGCCACAGATGCTGTTCAGCGTGTACGTAGAACTTTGAATACATCAAGTGTGTACGGACTTCCATTACACATTGATCCTTTTGACAGGGATCCTCAGACAGACAAGGTATTAGCCCATATTTTGAATCATTTGATCGGGCAGCAGCCCAAGAAGCGTTCGTTTTTTGCAAGAAGAATAAAATCATGATTAGAGGAGCTTGTGAAAGGAGAGCCTTTTTTGTCCAAATTAAGAAAACAAAGCCGACAAATGATCTATGCCGGACTAACGGGTGCGGGAGCAGTAGGATTGTTATTCGGGGGATATGTCATCTACAACGTAATTACAATGAATGACACCAAATCTGAACTGGAGTCCCAGTATGCTTCAGCTTACGAACAAAAAGAGGCGGAGCTGCTGCAGCAATGGAACACAGGAGCACAAGGCTGGGTAACGGTACGCGACGTTGAGGCAGGAGAACCGATCTTACCCGAGGATATTAAGCTTATCGCAGTGCCTGATGCTCAAGCGCCACGTAATTTATGGTCCAGCACCAAACAGATGGATGGGCAAGTAGCCAAAATAGAACTGAAAAAAGGAACAGCCATAACCACCGAAATGGTTTATGAAGACACGCCAGCACCGCCAGATCTAAGAAATCGTGAATTGCAGGTCGTTTTATTACCCACTTCACTTGCGCAAGGCGACAATATAGACATTCGTATCCAATTTCCAACAGGTCAGGACTATATCCTTCTGTCCAAGAAGAAAGTAGAGCGCCTGAATGAAGCGACGTTGTGGATTACCATGACCGAGGAAGAGATTCTGTCGCTGTCCAGCGCAATCGTAGATGCCTATTTACATAAAGCTTCAATTTATGCACTAACGTATGTTGAGCCTCAGTTCCAGACAGCTGCAATTCCAACGTACCCTGCCAATAGTGAAGTGCTGAAACTGCTTGAAAGTGACCCGAACATTGTTCGGAGGGCAGAACAGGAGTTGTCGAGACAGGTACGGAGTTCCCTTGAGAGCTCTCTGGCTGCTTCCATGACAGCGCCCTCCCAAAGTGTTGAGCAAGATGTTGCACAATCATCCGTTTCCCATAACAGCAGACCTCGCTCTAACAATACTTCGGACGAAGTCATATGGAATGACGGATCAGGAAGCAATCAGCTAACGACAAATGGAAACAATCAATCCACGGAGTCTTCCGCATATACGGATGAACAGAAAAGCCTGTTGACCGGAGGAGAGTAGCAGACATTCAAAATGTAAAAATTTAATGCTGATAACAACGGATTAATGCTTAAGAGGAAGGAGTTGAGTGTCACGTGCAAACTTGGATTTTCGCTGGATTATGTGAAAAAAATGATCTTATGTTATATCTGTGCAAAATTTTAGCCACTTCAGGCAAGCGGGTGTTGCTGGTTGATGGAACCTTACAACAAAAGTATGGGTATGGGGTTGGAGAAGGACACCATTCTCTGGGCATCACTGAATTTGAGGGTTTTGATATTGCCTGTCACTTTGTAACTTCGGCCGCGGTTGAGAGTCATCTGGAGGCTAGTGGAGAAGGTATGGACGCTTATGATTATGTCCTGTATGACATGGAAACCTCCCATTTTGCCTCTAGAGAATTATGGCTAACGGCTGATATTCGAGTCTGGGTGAGTGATTATGAACGTTATAATCTGGAACGAGGAAAAGGCTGGTTGAGGCGGCTTCTTGAAGAGCAATCATTACCAACAGAGCTTTCTTTTCAGCGTATTCTGATTAATGCAGTTGACTGCAAATTGGAAGAACGTTACCTATGGGCCTATCTTGAAGGAAGTCCTTTTGTTTGGACAGGCGAATCTTTGATACTTCCATGGGATGAACTGACTGCTGCGGTGAAATTGGAAAATGAGCATCACCGTAGGGTGCGGTTAGGGCCTTTGTCACGGAGCTACAAAAAATCACTATGTCGTTTATTCGAACAATTGACTGGTTGGGAAAGTGTTCGAAGTCGAAGAGCGATCAAGGAAGCGGAAAGGATGAGAGCATGAGCAACATTTTGTTTTGGAGTCCTTTTGCTGGCTCGGGTAGTACGTCCAGTGCAGTAATAAGCGCCTACGCCATGGCACTTCAATACAGGACCCGAGTTTTATTAGTGAACACAGGCCCAGTCGGCAGTGGTATTGAAGCACCTCTTCCATCTATGGAATTAGGGCAGGCTGACAGTCTGTTCAGATTTGAAGAGGGTGGTTGGGATGCAGTAGAACGATTACATATAAGCGGAAGCCTCAATAAGCATAATTTGAAGGATTATGCGAAGCCGCTATTACGGGATAGATTAGATTTATTGACCGGAAGAATTAACCAGATGGAACGTACGCCAACAGAACATATGGAAACGTTGAAATCACTGCTGGAAGTGGCGAATGAGTACTACGATATGGTTTTGCTGGATGTGGACCGTGATGGAATGGATGCGACCGATCTACTGGCTCAAGCTGATTATGTTGTGGTGAATTTGACACAAAATATGCGGGATCTGGAATTGTTTTTTGAACACATCAAACCTGTTCACTTAAGTAACCAAAACATGCATGTTGTCATCAGCAAGTATGATCCGCAAGCAAGGGCAACTCTTAACAACATCCGCCGACGTTTCCGTTACAAAGGCTCCATATCCATTGTGCCTTATACGACTGCATTTCTGGATGCTGTGAATCGGAGGGATACGGCTACGTATCTGCAGCTTGAAGGATTGTGTGACAGTAGAGATCTTCGAAAAGGGAGCATGGCCGCCAGTATGGCTGAACTTGCTCGCCTGATTATGGATGGTGCAGGTATGCGTACTGTTCTGAAAAGGCTGGAAAGGGGAGCCTGAACCTCCAATGCTCTGGAATACGATAGGGATCAGTTTTATAGTAATAGCTGTTTTGACATACATCTGGATCAAAACGAAATCATTCCATCGGCAAAAAAATGCAGGAACTCCTGAACGCGAGGCATTTACGATTGAAATGCTAACTGAACAGGTGAAGAACTCGCTGCATGAATTAAGTCATAGTCAGCTTGCGGATATCGGTCTTCATGAAGAAGAATATCGCAGGAGAATCAATCAGCGTGCCGAGATGAGAAAAGCGCTGAAAGGCTGCGTCTCTGGCAGCATAAGTGACAAAACCTATGTAAAGAACCTGATCGCTGACTTACTTACTCGAAACATAGGTCTAAATAAAACCAATGTGGATGAAGTCATCCTTTTTGCAGAACCTGAGCTGTTATCCGTTCAAGACCAGTTTGAAATTGTCTTTTACCTGTACCGACAGCAGTTCGGCGTCGATGCCTTGTCACGCTTGATTGACACTTACGATCTGGGCAGACTCCGATTGGAGGATGGTGCTGAGGATGGCGGTGGATATTATGTTTCCGAGGAAGATATCCGGTATGTATTTGAGTGCGAATACCGTGAACTCGGATTTAGAGAAAAAACGGATATTATCGTTCAGCGGATATACCAGCATTACAAAGGCTTCTCGGTTGTAGATGAAATCAGAGACCAGCGAATTGACGGGGTTAGTGGTGGGGTTAGCGGTATGCTGGATGCCATGCAGGATATCGGAATTAAGCACCCGGCTTCCTGGAATGATCTGTTGGAAGATGGCTTGGAGGATACGCCTGTTGAAGTTCCGTTAAGTGGTATGGAAAGTGTTTGGATTTTTTACAAAGGAAAGTCGATCCATCTTTCATTTCTATCGTTTGGCAGTACACGGGAGCTGAAGAGGGTTTGCCAGAATATTTATAAATTTAATTATCCTGGTCAGTTATCTGAAGCGAATGGATATAAGGTTAACGAAATGAAGGATGGCTCTCGTGTAGTTGTGGTACGGCCTCCTTTTGCAGAATCCTGGGCATTTTTTGTCCGGAAATTCGATATTCCCAATGCGTCGCTTGAGCAGTTAATAACCGGCAGCAATGCCGAACTGCCAATCACATTGCTGCAGTATCTCATGAAAGGAAGTCGTATTACAGCTGTGACTGGTGCTCAGGGCTCTGGTAAAACGACGCTGCTAATGGCGATGGTCAAGCATATCTATGCCTCATACACCCTGCGTGTACAAGAGATGGCATTTGAGCTGCAGCTGCGTCGAATATACAGTCGTCGTAATATTTTGAGCTTTCGGGAGACGGAACATATTTCAGGTCAACAAGGACTGGATCTGCAGAAAAAAACAGATGGAACAGTCAACATTCTGGGAGAGGTTGCGAGTGATGAGGTTGCTGCCTGGATGATTCAAATGTCGCAGGTGGCGAGTTTGTTCACTCTGTTTACCCACCATGCCAAGACGTTCCGGGATCTGGTATTCTCGCTCCGCAACTCTTTGCTCAAAACAGGCATGTTTCAACATGAGCACATTGCTGAGGAACAGGTCGTCAGTGTCATCAATTTTGATGTGCACATGAAAAAGGATCCTGAGGGACGCAGATACATAGAGCGAATTACAGAGTGCTTGCCTCGTGCTGATCAGGTGGACAGTGTGGAAGAACGGGCAGGGTTTGCTTTTCGGAATGTGATTGAATACAAAGACGGCGAATATGTGGTAACCGCTCCCCTGTCACCTAGCTGCATCATGGATATGCGGGACCAAATGACATTGCACGATGCTGCACAGTTTGAACAGTTTATTGAGCGGCATTGGGGTGATATGCATGACAACTAAATCGTGGCTTATCCTTTTGCTGGGCATATGTATCTCCGGGTTTGTGATTACACTCCTGACTCTCCAATTCTTTCAAAAGCGAGGGAAGGGCTTAAGCGGTAGAGTTTCTGGAACAACAACTCCTGCTGCCAATCGAACGGTCCGGTTAAGGTCATTTCTGCTTCAGTCCTATCGCTGGGGTACGAGGGTGCCGATTTTGGCATCTTACATCTATTTAATTCAGAAGCGGATCTCATTCAGACATGTTGGAGACGAAGCATCTTTACGACGTATGACCATGAGTGTTGTTCTGATTGTTGCGGGAGGATATGGAAGTATTAGTATTGTGCTGTTCTTCATGCAACCAGGGATTGCTTTCGTCATTTTGTCTGTACTTTGCGCTGTCGTAATCCATAGTCTTGTCGTGGACTTGTGGCTGAATCGCACAGAGAAACGGCTGCTGGTCCAAATGTTGGATCTGTTTGCGGACGTGCGACATCGATACCACCAGCACGGGATGATCGAAGAAGCACTCTATGAAGCTGGAGAAGCTGGTATGGGTGAAGCAGCCGATCAGGTACTGCTAATCTATGAGGCACTGACTTCACCAGATCCCAATGAAGCGTTGGAAAGGTATTACGAGATAGCCCCCAACCGATTTCTGAAGGCTTTTGCTGGTATATCCTATATGGTGATGGAGTTTGGGGACAAGGACAGGGCTCAAGGTTCAATATACCTGAAAGGTCTGGGAAACCTGACTCAGGAAATTCATTTGGAAATTTTACGGCGGGACAAGTTGGATTACCTTTTAAAAGGATTAAACATGATTGCGCTGGCTCCGGTATTATTTACGGCTCCCATTGAACGCTGGGCGAGAGGAAGTTTCCCGACCATGGATGAGTTTTACCGCAGCAAGCTTGGATTTATAACCAAAATATCAATCTATATCATCATTATTTTGGCCTACTTGCTGTTGCAGAGACTTCAGCATTACGATGAAACGCGATTCAGATCAGGGCACAAACCTTCCTTCATGGACCGTTTTTTGTACAACCAAAAATTCATTCGTAAACTGGCCATGTTGTTTGCTGCCAAACCAGGAAGTACAAATTATACCCAGACCGTAAGGTTGATGAGGGAGAGCAGCGCTGAAATAAAATACGAGTGGCTGGCGATCCGCAGATTGATGTTATTTGTGTGTTCCTTTGCACTGGCTATCAGTTGTATATTACTGCTTCATCATATCGAACGAAATCATGTTCTATACGATCCGGTAAGAGATGACCGCATGTTTGGAGCGATGGCCGAAGCGGAACTGAAGCAGGCTGCCGAAAAAACAGCTTTGGACCGAGAGGTAATGGAGCGGTTAGGCATGAAACGTGGAACTAGTTATGATGACGTGTTTAACATGTTACAACAGGTTTCCTCCATCCCATTAGACTCTGATAAACAAACTGAAACGAGTCTGCGCATCATTCAAAAGCTCGAAATATACAACAAGCAGTACTTGCACTGGTGGGAGCTGCTGATTGCCATCATTATCGGCGCAGCCGGATATTACATGCCCATATGGCTCATGATGTTCCAGCGTAAAATGCGAAGCATGGACATGAAGCATGAAATTTACCAATATCAGACGGTGATCTCCATTTTGCGTGAGATGGACCGGATGTCCGTTGAAGAGATTTTGGAATGGCTTAATCGCTTTGCCGTCATTTTCAAACGACCACTGCAAAAATGTCTGCTGCATTTTGAACATGGACCCGAAAATGCACTTGAGCAGCTGAAAGAGGATGCAGGATTGCCTGAGTTTCAGCGTTTGGTAGACAAACTGCAGCTTGCGCTGGGTAAAATTTCGATCCGGGAAGCGTTTGATGATCTGGACAGCATGATGGCTTTTTATTTTGATCAACGGAAGCAGGAGTATACCAGAATGATCGATGTAAAAGCCTCATGGGGCAGAATGATTGGCTTTGCACCTATGTATGCCCTTATTTTTCTCTATCTGGTGATCCCGCTTGTTGGTATGAGCTTCCTGCAAATGAACATTTATTATGAACAAATTCAGAAACTGTAGCGGTTCAGGTTGAACCCGTTCAGGCTGATATACATTTATTGATCAAAACATAGGAGGATTTAACATGAACAATGCTTCAAGTGCTTTAAAGGTAGCCGCAGGGATCTTTTTGACGATTGCCCTTATTACGATTGTGGTACTTCTGTTTATTTCTGCTCAGGAGGCGACCAAAACAGCGCAAAACAATTTTGCGGATATTCAGACAGAATTATCTCAGGCAGCATTTACGGTGTATGACGGGACAACGATCAGTGGCTCCCAGGTTACTAACGCACTGCGTAAGTATGCGGACAAGGATCAATTTGGTATCCAGGTCATTACAGGAAAAAACAAGGGTGGTCAGTGGTATGGCAATGAGTTGAACATTTCTCAGGATGTTAATAATGCTGATTACGGTTCAGTCATTGCTCCAGATAACAAAGTGGGCAGTATTAATCAGACGATGAGTGAAAAGGACAATCAATACGTTAACCCAAGTGGAAAGTTCAAGGCTGTAATCGTAAAAGACAAATCAAATGTGGTCAGAGGACTAATCTTCCAGCAATCCTGACAGGAGTTGGTTTCCATTGTCCCAGAATACACAGCAACTCATGTTGTTTTGTACCGCCATTGTCCTGTTTGTAACAGCCTGTCTGTATGGACAGCAAAGTGTTAGCGTATTGGCCAGTGCTTTGAGTTCCAGCGTACACACGAATGAAGACATGGAAGGAAGAATAAATACAACATTAAGAATAAGCAAACCAATTCGTTACAGTGGAGCTGAGGTGTTACATACGGTTAGACAAATGACGGGTACAGCGGTCGAAGTGCAGGTTGACGGGAAAACGTATACGATAGACCCGCTTATCAATCGAAGTGCGATTATACCTGTTTACCTGTCCGCTTCCTATAAACCGGAGTTTATGAGAGATGATAGCGGGGAATTGCTTCGAATTGCATTTTGGAGGGAGGCCAGTATCAATTGATAAATGCTGTATCCAAGCTGCTAGCAGTTATGCTGGCAGTACTTCTGCTATATGTATATCCGACTGCGGAAACAGCAGATCGACAAGACGATATAGCGCGAATGGTCACATATCAGACGGTTACCCGTTTTGTGGATTCGGTCAGAACGAAAGGTTATATCTCTCCTGGGATGTATGCCGAATTTGAAGAACAGTTGGCGCGAACAGGCAATGTTTACGAGATTACCATGGAGCATCTGCACAAAAAATATGTTCCTCACTACACGGATCCGATGGATCAAGATACATTTACAGGAACGTATGAGACGGTACAGGATGCATATTACTCAGCTCAAATCTTAGAAAAATTGTTCCCTGTCTCGGGCACGTATGCAGCCGATGATCCGCTTCGTAGATACACTCTGACCATGGGTGACTTCTTCACGGTTACACTCAAAAATACCAATCGGACATCAGCCATGCTGATTCGCGAGTGGCTGAATGGTACGGCTCCTGCGGCAGCAGTGTTTACCACTTATGGAGGCATGGTTCTCAATGAAGATTACTGATTTGTCCATTGTGTTTGTTCTAATATTTCTACCCTTTTTTTGGTTGGTTTCTCAGAATACTCATGATGCGGATGAAGCTCAGCTTCTTAATCAAAGATATAGATCGGCCCTCCAAACAGCTGTATTGGACGCGGGAAACGTAATGCACCAGAATGAGAAGCAAAACAGTGAGGCAGGTTATGATTCCACCAAATTCGTAAAGGCCGATAAGGAACTGGCACTTCAGACATTCAGTCAGACGATGGCCTTGAATATGGGCATACATGATGATCCAAAGGCGATTCAAGCACTGTTTGATTACATACCGGCCATAGTTGTACTGGATTACGATGGTTATTATATCTTAGCAAAGGAAGCGGAGTTGACTGGTGAGACTAATGATTCGTACCACCAGGTATGGAGTCCTAAAATGCCCTATACATATTCAGATTCAGACGGAAGCAGCATTAATTTTACACTTGACGGTTATGTATATGCCTATGATGCCGTTCAGGGTAAATGGATTGAAGGTTTTCAAAGAGAACTTGCTTCGACTAGTGGAATTCCATTGCTTAAAAATTCAGATTCGTTTGAGCAGGTCAGACAAACTCGCATCGTCATGAGCGTGCAGGAGAATCTCGCCGAAGTCATTAATCGGCATAATGAGTTTGCAAGAAGAAACGGGATATCCTATACGTTTACCCTGCCTCTTATTTCCCAGGAGGATTGGTACAATACGATTAATGATACGGGGATCATGGCCTTTATTCAGGGCTTGCCTGTAGGGAGCCAGAAGGTAAACACCTATGCCATCGGTGGTGGAAGGTTGGTTAAAAGAACTGCAGTCATTGGAGGGCTAGAACCTTCTACCGGCATAAAGTATTATTATCCAGCAACTTGTAAGAATAACTTCCGAGCTGAAGAAGTTTTTACCGATGCGAAGCAGGCCGCGGCGGCGGGGTATTTTGAGGGGAATTGCTACATTAACAAGGTTGTTCACTAAGTAAGGCTGCTGCGCCTACTACATTGCTTTCAGAAAAGGCAGGTCCTGTGCTAAAATAGGGTTTCAGTTCAGAACTTGACCGGTATCAACTATACCGAATAAAAAGTAATGTTAAATAGATAGGAGCAACCTCATCTCATGAGTTTATTGTCAGTGGAAAACGTCAGTCACAATTTTGGTGACCGCACGTTATTTAAAAATGTATCTTTTCGTTTACTTGCAGGAGAGCGTGTAGGCCTGGTTGGAGCTAATGGTGTAGGAAAGTCCACTTTAATGAACATTTTGACCGGAAAATTGCTGAAAGACAGCGGGAAAGTAGAGTGGACACCAAAGGTCCGGTACGGATATTTGGACCAGCATACCAAGCTGACTCCTGGCAAAACAATCCGTGACGTTTTAAAAGATGCCTTCCTTCCCCTGCTTGAGCTGGAAAAGGAAATGATGGCCATTACAGACCAGATGGCTGATGCAGATCCAGACCAGCTTGAAAAATTGCTGGAAGAAATGGGTGAAATCCAGGAGCAGCTTGAGCAGGGCGATTTTTATTTGATTGATGTAAAAGTGGAAGAAATGGCAAATGGCCTCGGATTATCCGCTATTGGGCTTGATCGTGACGTCGCTGCACTAAGCGGGGGACAACGGACGAAAGTATTGCTCGCCAAGTTGCTGCTCGAGAAACCGACGGCTCTTTTGCTGGACGAGCCAACCAACTACCTGGACGTAGAGCACATCGAATGGTTAACACGATATTTAAAAGATTATCCTTATGCATTCATCCTGATTTCGCATGATACGGAGTTCATGAATGAAGTCGTTAACGTCATTTACCATCTGGAATTTGCTAAATTGACGCGTTATGCTGCCAACTACAATAAGTTTCTCGAAATGGCCGATATGCAAAAAGCTCAACATATCGATGCTTATGAGAAACAGCAGGAATATATTAAGAAACAGGAAGATTTCATTCAGCGTAACAAGGCAAGAGCCTCCACATCCGGACGTGCCAAAAGCCGCGAGAAGCAGCTGGGCAAGATTGAACGAATCGATCGCCCGGATGAAGCGGCAAAACCGACATTTAAATTCAAAGATGCCCGTGCCAGCAGCAAAACAGTATTCGAGGGAATTGATTTTGAGATTGGTTATTCCTACCCTTTGCTGCCTAAAATGACAATGACAATCGAACGTGGTGAGAAGATAGCCATTGTTGGATGTAATGGTGTAGGTAAGTCGACGCTGCTTAAAACCATCTTGGGGAAAATACCTCCGATTAGCGGTAAAACGTTTCTGGGGGATTATCTGGAGACGGCTTATTTTGAACAGGAAGTCCGTGCTGGCAATATTACACCGATTGAAGATGTGTGGAACGAATTCTCCCATCTGACACAGAATGAAGTACGAGGACATTTGGCACGCTGCGGTTTGAAAAACGAGCACATCACTCGTCCGCTGAGTGCGCTTAGCGGGGGAGAACAAGCGAAAGTGCGCTTGTGCAAGCTTCTGATGCGTGAAAGCAATTGGATCCTGTTTGATGAACCAACAAACCACCTGGATGTAACAGCAAAAGCGGAACTAAAACGAGCTCTGCAAGAGTTTAAAGGTACAGTACTGCTCGTTTCGCATGAACCTGAATTTTATCAGGATTGGGTCACCAAAACATGGGACGTCGAAGCCTGGTCTGAGAAAAACTAATTGTTCCGCAGCAATGAAGTGCTCTAGAATCAAAATATTCATCGACAAGAGTTTGAAAAATCAACGGTGACAAAAAAAGGTGTCTATGGTAACATAGGCTACAACTTCATACGATCACTAGGGGGGCCGCTCGTTGCGGCTGAGATGGAATAATGCGATTCCGGACCCTTTGCACCTGATCTGGATTATACCAGCGTAGGGAAGTGGCGCGTTTTAGTTAATGATATGGGCAAATTAATATTCGATTTTGAAGCGAATGTGAATGCTCAGAAGTGGAACATGAAGGTGTCTCGTATATGGTTTAATAGCTTGTATACCTGACAACTGGCATGTAAAGCTCATTTAACTAACTTGACATGTTATCGCGGCCACTCCCTACGGGAGTGGCTTTTTTGTGCTTACATATTGTGACGGCAGGGAAGGTGAAACCAAACGGATATCTCTAGGAAACTTGTGAATTCATTATCGTTTGAGCTGCATGCTGTTTCGCCGGGCATAGGGGATGAAAAACGTTTTGTAAAGATTGCAACGAATTTATGGCCCTGGCTTGACTATATTCACATCCGGGAGAAACATTTAACCACTGAACAAAAAATCCAATGGGCGTACAGTTTGCTGTACGCAGGAATTCCAGCTGATAGGATCGTGATCAATGGTCTATGTGAGTTGAATGAGTTGGAGAAACATGTAGCATTTCAGAGGGTTCATTGGGGCCAGTCCAATTTGGCGACTATCCAAGGCAGCAGCCTGAACAAAAGCGATCGACTTCGTCTCGGCATTTCTGTTCACTCTCTTCACGAAGCTAGAGTAGCTGAAGAACGGGGAGCAGATTACCTCTTTTATGGTCATGTATTTTCCTCCAGCAGTAAACCTGGGAGCAAGCCGAGAGGGCTATCTGCACTGTCTGAAATATGCTCAGCTGTTTCCGTTCCCGTAATTGCCATTGGCGGTATTGGACCGGCAAACATAGCAGCTGTACGTGCAGCCGGAGCAAGTGGTGCGGCAGTAATATCATCTATCTGGACCAGTGATAATCCGCAACGCGCAGCAGCAGCCTTGAGGCAGGCTATTGAACGGTAGAAAATAAGACGGAACGCGGGGGTGAATGAATGAGCGGAGAAGCCAGAGGGCGAAGACGAAGTGGCAGACTTTACCGAAATGCAGCAGCTTTTACGGCCCAATTACGTGGAGAACTTCGTGGCAAGCTTCATGCCGAAACGATTGTTGTGGGAGGCGGCATTATAGGTTGTGCCATCGCGTATGAGCTAGCTTCACGAGGTAAAGAAGTGATTTTAATCGAGCGTGCACGTATTGCAGGTGAGACATCTTCTGCCGCAGCGGGCATGTTAGCTGCAGACAGCGAGACGTTTCATACTACTCTGATGTCAAAGCTAGCATATGAAAGTAGAAAACGACTGCATCAGCAAAGAGAACAGCTTCAACGACTAAGCGGCATTGAAATTGGCCTGCAGCAGAATGGATTCATTACACCATTTCGAAATGAAGACGAGATGAAAAAGTATTGCGATAACAGAAGAAGTACAGATTTGCTTACAGAGCAAATGTGGTGGGATCATTCCAATCTTCAACGTGAAGCCCCGTGGATAAGCAAGGAAACTTTCGGGGCTCTGTATAGAGCTTCAGAAAGTGAACTTCTTCCTGTCAATTTGGCACATGCCTATGCGGGCGCAGCTCAAACAATGGGCGCCAAAGTAATCGAAGGTGTACAGAATGTAAGTCTATCTGCCGATTCGAGCGGAATCCAGGCTGTGGAAACGTCGATTGGAAGATTAACGTGTAAGCAGGTTGTTGTCGCAGCTGGATTACAAGGTGGAGAGATATTGAAGCAGGTGGGTCTTCACCTGCCCACTCTTCCAGTGAAAGGTGAAATTGCAGCAATTCAATATGCGAAACATGATGCAGATTACAGACCTGACAAGACGGTTTATGCAGATAATGTATACATTGTCCCCAAAGCAAACGGAGAAGTTTGGATCGGAGCAACCAGTTTACCAGGACACTCGGATCGGGATGTAACTGTTGAAGGTATTCAAAAGCTGCTTACATCCGCAGCTGGCTGGGTCCCTGGAATTCAGCAAGCCCAGTTTATCCGTGCTTGGGCAGGGGTTCGACCAGCGACTCCTGACGGTTTGCCTTATCTGGGAGCTTATAAAAGCATACCTGGGCTATATGCCGCATTTGGACATTACAGAAATGGCATCTTACTGAGCGCAATAACCGGCAGTCTGATGGCTGATTTGATTGCTGGCCATTCTTCGGAGGAGCTTGGCATTGATGAATTGAGTCCGGAGCGTTTGAGCAGAAAGGAGATTATGCAGTGAACATCATCGTAAACGGGCAGAGCATGAACATTGATGAAGATTTGAATCATGTGGATCAGCTGCTGCAATCTTTTAATTTGCAGGTGAAAACTGTGGTGGTTGAGTTAAATCGCCAAATTCTGATGAGGGAGCACCATGCATCGACTGTTTTAAGAGACGGAGACCGAATTGAGATCGTACATTTTGTGGGAGGCGGTTAAAACATGCTGAAGATAGGACATCATTCATTTCTTTCCAGATTGTTGTTGGGTACGGGCAAATTTGAGGATTTGGATATACAGAGTCAAGCGGTAGAAGCGTCAGGAACCGAAGTGCTGACTTTTGCTGTTCGACGCCTGAACTTGGAAGATCGGGATAAACGCCACTTCCTTGATACACTCGATTTGAAGCGATTCACGTTACTTCCTAATACCGCAGGTGCTTCCACTGCAGAAGAGGCCGTCCGAATCGCTGAACTTGCCCGTGCCTCAGGACTTTGTGATATGATAAAAGTAGAAGTGATCGGAGATGGAGTCACGCTGCTGCCAGATCCGATCGAAACGTACAAGGCCTGCGAGATCTTGCTGGGAAAAGGCTTCATCGTACTGCCTTATATCTCGGATGATGTGATTTTAGCCAAACGGCTGCAGCAGCTTGGGGTTCATGCAGTCATGCCAGGTGCTTCACCGATCGGAGCTGGGAGAGGCATTATCAACCCGTACAACCTGGAAATCATAATCGAGCAAGCGGTAGTTCCTGTAATTGTGGATGCGGGATTGCGGTCCCCCAAAGATGCTGCTTATGCCATGGAGCTTGGGGCGGATGGTGTGCTGCTGAATACGGCGGTGTCCGGTTCGGGAAACCCGGTTAAAATGGCAAAAGCAATGCGAATGGGAGTTGAGGCGGGAAGACTTGCTTATGAAGCAGGTATGATACCCGTTAAGCGTTATGCAGCAGCCAGCAGTCCGGCGGAAGGAATGGTTCATACATGATAGAAGAAACAAATTCAACGGAGCAAAGTGATCGATATTCGAGACAGGAACGATACGCTCCGCTTGGCAAAGAAGGTCAGCGAAGACTAAACAACAGCAGGGTTGTTATCGTGGGGGCCGGTGCACTGGGAACCGGCATTGCAGAGACGCTCGCCAGATCAGGTATTGGACACATTACCATTGCGGACCGGGACTATGTGGAATGGAGCAACCTGCAGCGACAGCAGCTCTATGTTGAGCAGGATGCAGCTCAGCGAATGCCAAAAGCGATGGCAGCCCAAAAACGCCTGCGTGATATCAACTCCTCGGTTGTCATTGAAGGCAAGGTGATGGATGTCCGTGCAGACGAGCTGGAGGATCTCATTCAAAATGCAGATCTCATCATGGATGCCACGGATAATTTTGATACAAGGCTGCTGCTTAATGACATGTCCCAGAAATACCGCATTCCCTGGATTTATGGGGGGTGTGTGGGGAGTTATGGTATCACCTATACATTCCTGCCTGGGGATACCCCTTGTCTGAACTGTTTACTTGGCGAGGTACCGCTCGGTGGAGATACTTGCGATACATCGGGGATTATACCCCAGGCTGTGCAGATGGTAACGGCGAACCAGACAGCAGAAGCGATGAAGCTTCTTAGCGGTAATGAAGGTGCGCTGCGGCGTAAGCTGTTGTCGTTTGATGTATGGCGGAATGAGTACATATCCATAAATGTGGATGGGGCCAAAAAAGCAGATTGCCCTTCCTGCGGAAATACCGCTTCTTATCCTTACCTTTCCGCTGCCAATCTGGAGAAAACCGATGTGTTATGCGGTAGGGATACGGTACAGATTCGTCCTTCTCGCTCCATGAAGCTGAATCTTCAAGATACGGCTGAGCGTCTGAGAAGGCTTGATGAAGGACCAGTTGAAGTCAATCCGTTCCTGATCTCTTTTAAGACAGGGGTGCATCGATTGGTTATTTTTCAGGATGGACGTGTTTTGGTTCATGGTACAAAAGATACTGCAGAAGCTCGTACACTCGTACATCGATACTTTGGCTAAATGATTAATTTCTCGAGTCTGTTCCCTATAGGGGAATGGACTTTTTCGTTTTACGGCATGCTAAACAAACAAAGGTTGCTGTACTTCAGGTGAAAATGATTAGCAAATTGGTCATGTTACACCTTGTCAGCGGTATGAGACAGGCCGGGTGAAAACGAAATGAAAACGTCCATTTTACTTATTGGTGCCGAAGACCGAACGAACTCGATTAAGGAAGTGTTGTGTACCGAAAGTTACTCCGTTTTTGATATTAAGTGGGAAGAACTGTATCAGGAACAGGATGCTGGGCTGGAAACCTGCAGCATGATTATTGGCGTAGTGGATGAGGAGCATGACAATTCCATTGTGGAGGAACTGCAATGGCTAATGGAGTACAAGGAAGGCGTCGTACCAATTGTCGTGATTACACCACAGGCAACCCCGGAACAGATCGTCGCTTGGCTTGATCAAGGCGCGAATGATGTCATTGTTGAACCGTTTCAGTGGAAAATCGTGATGGCGAGAATTCGAAATTTACTCCGTGTCTTCTCGAATGCAGCCCGAACGGATGAAGAGGTCATCGTCGTGCATGATCTTAAAGTGAATCTGCGTTCACGCAGGGTAAGCCGTGCAGGGGAATATCTCATG
The DNA here is from genome assembly GCF_009664365.1 of Paenibacillus xylanilyticus. Taxonomy (NCBI): domain Bacteria; kingdom Bacillati; phylum Bacillota; class Bacilli; order Caryophanales; family Paenibacillaceae; genus Paenibacillus; species Paenibacillus xylanilyticus. The sequence goes on along the minus strand of NZ_CP044310.1, from coordinate 3,969,428 downwards.
TTGACACCTAAAGAATATGAACTGTTGGAATTTTTGGCCAGACACGTGAATGAGGCGTGTACGCGTAGTGCAATTCTTAGGGAAGTGTGGGGGTATGATTTTGCGATGGATACCAACGTAGTGGACGTATACATTAAACATCTGCGAGTTAAGGTGGATAAAGGGAGAGATACTAAATTGATCCATACCGTACGCGGCATTGGCTACATGCTTCATACAACTTAATGAATGACTCCAAGCATTCATATGACGTTAAGTTACCAAAATACACCTGTTTGTAATCCTCAGAAATCCGGGTAAATATAAAAGGACCGGATACAAGATCCGGTCCCAACTGCCTGTCTATAGTAGTATAACTACAGTACGCGGCGAGCTTTAATATATGTTCTTTTCCAAGTACCGGAATCCAGATCCGAAATGGTTACACCAGGAGCGCCGTAAGTGTGCAGAATTTTGCCGTTGCCTGCGTATACACCTACGTGAGTGATGTTTGAACCTGTGGAACGGCTACCGCTTGAGAAGAATACGAGGTCTCCTACACGCAGGTTAGCCTTCGATACAGCTTTACCCTCTTTGGATTGTTTTACAGATGTACGTGGCAAATCTACACCATACTTCTTAAAGATATATTTCATAAAAGAAGAGCAGTCAAAATATTTCGTAGTGGACGTTGACGCGCCAAATTTATATGGTGTTCCTGTAAATTTCTTGCCGTAGTTTACGATTTGTTGTCCAGTAGATACGGATGCAGTTGCTGCTTGTGCAACAGGTGCATTTGTCATTAATACAGCTCCAAAACCTAATGTAGCGCACAACCCGACGGTTACGGCCTTTTGGACTAAGATGTTTGTTTTCATGTTGTTTGTTACCTCCAAAATTCGTTTTCGTTAAGTTGCTAAAGCGAGTATAACAGGTTTGTAACAGCCTAGAAATTGGATACACTGCTATAACCCCTTGTACAGCCTAGGTTTGGGTTTCTTTATTAAAAAACAATTAAAAATGTCAAAAAATTAATCGTTGACTTGTTTGTTTGGACAGGAAATTAGAAAAGACCCTTGATTATCAAGGGTCTTTTCTAATTTTAATCTTAAATTTCGTACATTTTATAGGTTACAAAAACGTAATAACTATCGAGGATATAGGTTTAATCTTTGCTCTGTATGATAAGTAATAATCCACTGTCTATGGATACAGTTCCTGATGCTCCAATCAGTTTATTGCTTATTCCCAAAGATTGTCCCATCCGTATGGTAGCTTGATCAAGAGGATACAGGAAGCCATCTAATGTAATACCCGTAACTTCCGGCGTGAGGGGCAGTAAGGAAATGTATTCATATCCCCGGTCCTCAACCTCTAATTTTGATGTAGTCAGCATCATATAGTTGTGTTCGTCCTGGATGGTACAGAAGATATGATGCTGCATAGCACGGACCATAATATGTACATTGGCCAAGGTGTGGTCCAGTCTAGTCCCCGTAGCTCCAAACATCAGGATGTGGGTAGGTTCGTGGTCTAGGGCCGTCTCAAAGGCCATTTCAGTGTCTGTCCAATCTTTTGCGATAGGATCAACTGTAATCATGCGCTCGCTGTTTTCACGCACCATTTGCCATTGCTGCTCTGTAATGGAGTCGAAATCTCCAACTGCTATATGAGGCTTTACGCCATGTTCGATTAAATACAGTGCTCCGCGATCTGCTGCGATAACCATATCATCCTGTCTAATTTCTTTGAGAAATTGAGGAGAGAGAGCCCCGCCTGTAAAAATCACAATGCGTTTCGAAGTCATTCCATTCATCCTTTCTATTAATGTAGAACGTAAAACATCATTTCACAGTATTCACGAATGCTCTCAGTATAAAACACAAAATGTGGTTGCACAATTTCAGTCCTCGCGGATACAATGGGTAGAGCGACATGGAGATGACTTGAAAAGTGAGGTTTGAACAGGTTGGACTTGCACATTTTTGAAGTGTTCAGCATTATAGGCACCGTTGCTTTTGCAATGTCTGGTGCTTTCGTAGCAATGGAAGAGGAATATGACATCCTGGGCGTGCTCGTATTGGGGCTGGTAACCGCCTTCGGTGGCGGGGTTGTTCGTAATGTACTGATTGGAGTCCCTGTCACTACGCTCTGGAGTCAGGGTGGACTAATTATGTTAGCCCTAATATCAGTTGCTGTAGCGTTCTTGCTTCCTCTGAAGTGGATCGGTCACTGGAAGAGAACAGAAGCACTATTTGACGCAATCGGACTGGCGGCGTTTGCCATCCAGGGTGGATTGTATGCTGCTAATATGGGACATCCCATCAGCGCGGTAATCGTTGCTGCAGTATTGACGGGGATCGGCGGGGGAATTATTCGTGATTTGCTTGCAGGCCGCAAGCCGTTAGTCCTCCGCGACGAAATTTATGCGGTGTGGGCTATGACAGCCGGATTTGTTATAGGTATGGGATGGTTTACCTCAAATGCGGGACTGTTGATATGTTTTGCAGCAGTTGTATTTTTCCGCATGTGTTCTGTACATTATAAATGGAAGCTTCCTCGCCGTTCCTTGGTAAGCGCAGAAGCAGTTCCGTCACAGTCTTCACAGTCAGCGCTTAAGCATACGTTAAGCAAGGGGGAGTAATCATGGTTCGTGTTTTGTTTGTTTGTCTAGGTAACATTTGTCGATCACCTATGGCAGAGGCGGTATTGCGTCACAAGATAGAGGAAAGAGGACTTCAACAGCAGATTCAGGTGGATTCGGCTGGAACAGGAGATTGGCATATTGGTAAGCCTCCACATGAAGGAACACGCAAGCTGCTGGATTCGTACCAAATTTCCTATGCCAACATGGCTGCTAGACAATTCGGAAGTGCTGACTTTGACCAATTTGACTATATTGTCTGCATGGATGATTCCAATGTTGCCAATGTGCGTAAGATAACTGGCGGAGCGGAGGCCGATATTATGAAATTCATGGACCTTCTGCCGAATGAATCCCTTCGGGAAGTACCCGATCCATACTTTACAGGTAACTTTGAAGAAGTGTACAAGCTGGTTGAAGCGGGTTGCAATGTCCTTTTGGAGCAAATCCAAAAAGATCATTCTCTTGCCTAATCCTAAGAGGTACAGGACTGTTTCGAAATGAGGTTAAGAACAGCAGGAGATTCCTGCTTTTTTTAAGCAGATTTTTGTAAGCGTTATCAAATTAAATGAAAAAAGTAGCGGCCAATACAGCCGCTTGTAATATGAAGCACACTAGTTCTCTTGCAAGAAATATAACAAGGCTTCAGGCAGTTCCTTTTGCCAAAATCCCCATTGATGATGACCATCCTTTTCCCGATAAGAGACGTGAGCACCGCGCTTTTCCAGCAAATCACGTGTGTCTCTGTTTAGCTGAACAAAATCATAAGTGCCGGTATCCGCCTCAAAGGCAGTTTCCTGTAACCCAACGATCATCCAGATGGATAGCCAGGACAAGTCTTCTTCAGCAGCATAGATTTCCTGGGAGGCAGAATAGAAGGCTCCTGACATGCTGATTACCCGTGTGAACAGGTCCGGATAGAGCAGGGCCAGATGCAATGATACACTGCCTCCAAGGGAATCACCAGCGAGCACGCGTTCCTGTGGAGAGCGTCTTACCGGATATTTCTCTTCAATAAAGGGAATAATCTCTTCAGCAAAGCATGAGGTATATGCTTTGAATCGATTACCGAATGGAGCATATTCCTGGGTACGAACGGAAACATCAACCTGAACACCTACAATAATGAAAGGTTCAGCACCCTCATCCAGAATAATACGGTTGGCAGTCGTAGCGATACGACCAAAGTTGAAGAATTCTTCGCCGTCCTGACAATAAACGACAGGGTAGCTGAGTAATTCGTTATAGCCTGGTGGAAGATAAACTCGCAGTGTTCGCTTCTCTCCAAGATAGCGGCTATCGATTTCTTCCTTTACAATCGTACGTTTCAAATAGCGGGAATCCGTCATAAAACGTCACCTTTCTCGGTTTATTTTTGCATTCGTCCGCGCAATACGGTAAGATTAACCTGGTGCGGGGATAGGTCAAACACGCAATCATGTATTATGCTGTTATACCAATATTAAGCCCCTGTTATACATACAATCCGGAAGGAAACATAAAAAAATTACGGATATCTTTGACGTATGCAGTGAAACAGGTGTATAATAATATTATAACAGCGGAACTTGATATTCAAATTTTTTGTTGAGGTGAAGAAAAAAATGAGCAAGGTTCCTTATGAAGTTTATACGGAGGATGTAGAAGCTCTGTCCGTGCTGTCTCCTGACGGCGAAATTGTAAACAAAGACATGATGCCTAAACTTTCCGACGATCAATTAAAAGAAATTATGTACCGCATGGTATTTACCCGTACTTGGGATGACCGTGCAGTAAACCTGGGCCGTCAAGGTCGTCTTGGTTTCTATGCTCCAGTATCTGGACAAGAAGCAACAATGGTTGGTAGTGAGTTTGCACTTGAGAAAGAAGACTTTATTGCTCCAGGCTATCGCGATATTCCGCAACTCGTGTGGCACGGACTTCCTCTTTATCAAGCATTCTTGTACTCCCGTGGACACCAACATGGTGGACAAATTCCTGATGGCGTTAACGTATTGATGCCACAAATCATCATTGGTGCACAAATTCTGCACGCAATGGGTATTGCTATGGGTTATAAATTGAAGAAACAAAAGCAAGTTGTTATTACGTACACAGGTGATGGCGGTTCTTCTGAAGGTGACTTCTATGAAGGTCTGAACTACGCTGGTGTATACAAACTGCCAGTTATCTTCTTCGTACAAAACAATGGTTATGCCATCACAACTCCTTTTGCTAAACAAACAGCAGCTCTGTCCATCGCTCACAAAGCGGTAGCAGCAGGTATCAAAGGTGTTAAAGTTGACGGTATGGACATCTTCGCTGTTATCAAAGCGGTTCAGGAAGCTGCTGAACGTGGACGTAACGGAGAAGGCGCTACATTGATCGAAGCGGTAACTTACCGTTTCCGTCCTCACTCCCTTTCTGACGATGCTTCCAAATATCGTACAAAAGAAGAAGAGGCTGAGTGGAGCGAAAAAGATCCAATCGCACGTTTCGCTAAGTATCTGGAGAAAAAAGGTCTTTGGACTGAAGAAGATACAGCTCGTGTGAAAGAAGAAGCAAAAGCTAAAGTAAATGAAGAGATCAAAAAAGCGGAAAAAACCGAGAAAATGACGATTTCAGGCTTGATCGACAGCATGTTCGAACAAACGCCTAAGCACTTGGAAGAGCAAAAAGCTGATTTCCAATAAGTTTTTTCCGATAAAGCATAAACATCCGGCGCCGGCTCTGGTGTCTCGGTATACATGTATGAATTCAAATGTGAACTGTCAATGTTTAAGGAGGAAATGAAGCAAATGGCACAATTGAACATGAAAGAAGCAATCCGTGATGCGCTTCGCGTTGAGTTGAAACGTGATCCTAACGTTCTGCTTTTCGGTGAAGACGTAGGTAATGTAGGCGGCGTTTTCCGTGTAACGGAAGGTCTGCAAAAAGAGTTTGGCGAAGAGCGTGTATTTGATACTCCGCTGGCTGAGTCCGCTATTGGTGGTTTGGCTGTAGGTTTGGGTATTCAAGGCTTCCGTCCGGTAGCTGAAATCCAATTCGTAGGTTTCATCTTCGAAGCACTTGACCAAATGGTAGTGCAAGCTGCTCGTATGCGTTTCCGCTCCGGTGGAAAATACAATTCTCCAATCGTATTCCGTACACCATTCGGTGGCGGTGTTAAAGCGGCAGAATTGCATACAGATTCTCTGGAAGGTTTGCTCACGCAAACTCCGGGTATTAAAGTAGTAGTTCCTTCTAACCCTTACGATGCAAAAGGTCTGATGATCGCTTCCATCCGCGACAACGATCCTGTATTCTTCATGGAGCACTTGAACCTGTACCACGCTTTCCGTGCAGAAGTACCTGAAGAAGACTACGTGGTTGAACTGGGTAAAGCAAACGTTGTTCGTGAAGGTTCTGACGTTACGATTGTGACTTACGGAATGATGGTTCATACTTCCGTTAAAGCAGCGGAAGAGCTTGAAAAACAAGGAATCAAAGTTGAAGTTATCGACCTTCGTACGATCAGCCCAATCGACATCGATACCGTTGTTGCTTCCATTAAGAAAACAAATCGTGCAATTGTTGTACAAGAAGCTCAAAAGAGCGCAGGTGTTGCAGCTGAAGTCATTGCCCAAATCAATGAAAAAGCGATTCTTCACCTGGAAGCTCCGGTTCTGCGTGTAGCTGGTCCGGACACTGTATATCCATTCGCACAAATTGAAGATACATGGCTGCCTAACCCAGCACGTATTGTTGCTGCGGTTAACAAAGTCGTAAATTTCTAATTTGATCATCTGACATGCCGCAAGGCGCAGTATGGTGATTCACATCGCAGCACAGGCTGCACTGTAAACAGCCATTAGCCCCTTGATTGACAGTTATTTGCATTAGCAGTAACAGTTAGTTCTTGGAGCTAAGGGTTGTTTTCAGGATTGAGCACATAATCAAGGAGGTTTTTCAGTTGGCTAAATTTGAATACAAATTCCCTGAACTAGGCGAAGGCCTTCACGAAGGCGAAATCATCAAGATGCACATCAAAGTCGGGGACAAAGTAACTGACGACGATATCATCATGGAAGTACAAAACGACAAAGCGGTAGTAGAAGTACCTTGTCCGGTTAACGGAACAGTTACTGAAGTATTCGCTAAAGACGGTCAAATCTGTCACGTTGGTGAAGTAGTTGCTGTGATTGATGCAGAAGGCGAACTGCCTGAGCAAGACGACGCTCCTGCTGGCGACCAAGGTGCACAAGAGAAAGACGCAGCTCAAGGCGGAGCTGACACTAGCGGTTCTTCTGCGGCAGCTTCCAGCTCGGATGCAGCTCAAGAAGGCGGCAACAACAGCGTACCGGCAGTACCTGCCAAAGACGTTTTGGCAACTCCAAGCGTACGCAAATTTGCTCGTGAGCAAGGTGTAGACATCGCTCAGGTTAACGGCACTGGCAACAACGGTAAAGTAACCAAAGAAGATGTTGAATCCTTCAAAAATGGTGGAGGCCAATCCGCAGCATCTTCTGCAGCTCCTGCTCAAGAAGAGAAAAAATCCGCAGCACCAGCAGCGGCAGCAGCTGACCAACGCCTTGAAGAAGAGCGCGTACCATTCAAAGGTATCCGTAAAGCAATCTCCAATGCTATGGTTAAATCGGCTTACACTGCACCTCACGTTACAATCATGGACGAAGTGGACGTAACTGAGTTGGTTGCTTTCCGTACTCGTATGAAACCAATCGCAGAGAAAAAAGGAACGAAAGTTACTTATCTGCCGTTCATCGTTAAAGCATTGGTTGCAGCTTCCCGTCAATTCCCTGCTCTGAACGCAATGATTGATGAAGAAGCTAACGAAATTGTTTACAAAAAATACTACAACATCGGTATCGCAACAGATACAGACAACGGCTTGATCGTTCCTGTTATCAAAGATGCTGATCGCAAATCCATCTGGATGATCGCTGATTCCATTCGTGATCTGGCAGCTCGTGGCCGTGATGGCAAATTGAGCGCTAACGAAATGAAAGGAAGCACAATCTCCATCAGTAACATCGGTTCTGCTGGCGGTATGTTCTTCACTCCGATCATTAACTTCCCTGAAGTTGCAATCCTCGGAACTGGACGTATCAGCGAAAAAGCGGTTATCAAAGACGGCGAAGTTGTTGCAGCTCCTGTAATGGCTCTTTCCTTGAGCTTTGACCACCGTATCATCGATGGCGCAACAGCACAAAACTTTATGAACTACATTAAACAGCTGCTCGCTAACCCTGAGCTGCTCGTTATGGAGGTGTAAGATATGGTAGTAGGCGACGCTTCTCTCAATATCGACACATTAGTAATTGGTGCGGGTCCTGGCGGCTATGTAGCTGCCATCCGCGCTGCTCAACTGGGCCAAAGCGTATTGATTGTTGACAAATCCGAGCTTGGTGGCGTTTGTTTGAACCGTGGATGTATCCCATCCAAAGCCCTGATCTCTGCTGCACACCAATATGAAAATGCACTTCACGGTGAAGCATTCGGTATCTCTGCTGAAAACGTAAAAGTGGACTTCAGCAAAACTCAAGAGTTCAAAAACGGCGTTGTTAAGAAAATGACTGGCGGCGTAGCTGGTTTGCTCAAAGGCAACAAAGTTGAAGTTTTCAACGGTGAGTGCATGTTCATCAACGAAAACGAAGCGCGTGTATTCAACGATCACGAATCTCCGCGTTACAAATTCAAAAATGCAATCATTGCAACAGGTTCCCGTCCAATCGAACTGAAACCTTTCCCATTTGGCGGACGCATTCTGTCTTCGACAGAAGCATTGAACCTGCCTGAAGTACCGAAAAGCCTGATCGTTATCGGTGGCGGTTATATCGGTGCTGAGCTTGGTCAAATGTACTCCAAATTCGGTGCTAAAGTAACGATCATCGAAGGTTTGGATACTGTACTGCCAGGATTCGATAAAGACATGACTAGCCTTGTGGCTAAAAACATGAAGAAAACAGGCATCGAAATCGTAACGGGTGCAAAAGCTGAAAGTGCTGAGCAAACGGACAAAGATGTAACTGTTAAATATTCCGTAAATGGTGAATCCAAAGAAGTAACTGCAGACTACCTGCTCGTTACTGTTGGACGTCGTCCAAACACGGATGGTGAGCTTGGTTTGGACCTGATCGGTGTTGACGTTGACGAGCGTGGATTCGTTAAAGTTGACCACCAAGGCCGCACTAGCATTCCTCACATCTTCGCAATCGGTGATATCGTATCCGGTTTGGCACTTGCCCACAAAGCTTCTTATGAAGGTAAAGTGGCTGCTGAAGCAATCGCAGGACAACCATCTGTAGTTGACTACAAATGTATGCCAGCTGTTGTATTTACAGATCCAGAGTGCTCAAGCGTAGGTTACACTGAAAAAGAAGCCAAAGAAAAAGGCTACAAAGTTAAAGCAGGTAAATTCCCTTATGCGGGTAACGGCCGTGCAGTATCTTTGAACCATGCTGAAGGCTTCGTGAAAATCGTAGCGGACGAAGAAAGCGGCCTTGTACTGGGTTGCCAAATCGTTGGTCTGGAAGCTTCCAACCTGATTGCTGAGCTTGGTCTTGCAATCGAAATGGGTGCTACTCTGGAAGATCTGGCTCTGACTATTCACGCTCACCCAACGTTGGGCGAAATCGTGATGGAAGCTGCGGAACTGGTTATGGGTCACCCGATCCACATCATTTCCCGCTAATATCGTCTAAGCTTCGGACTCGTCCGGCATCATACGTAAATGAAGAGGTGAATAGCGCTAACGCGTTATTTGCCTCTTTTTTTGTGAGTGTAGAAGGCTTCCGTAGAGTTATATCATGTACATTGTGTTGTAAACAGGGGCAAAATTGAATGTGTTTTCAACTCTTTTTCCATCGTGCACAGTGTGATAAACTGTAAAGATGATCAGACATGATGTAACTCGGACCAATCTGGAACTGAGTGGGCAACATATATAGAGATGCGAGGGGAAATCAACTTGAAAAACTATCTCGATTTATTACAAGATATATTGGATAACGGTGTTCATAAAGGGGATCGTACCGGAACGGGTACACAATCCGTGTTTGGCAGACAGCTTCGTTATAATCTGTCCGAAGGATTCCCGCTTGTAACCACGAAGCGAATCCATCTTAAATCCGTCATTCATGAACTATTATGGTTCCTGAGTGGGGATACGAATATTGCCTATTTGAAAGAAAACGGAGTGAAGATCTGGGACGATTGGGCAGACGAGAATGGCGATCTAGGCCCGGTTTACGGTTCACAATGGAGAACATGGGAAGCGCCAAACGGGGAGAAAATTGACCAGATTTCAGCTGTTATCGATTCAATTAAAAATAACCCGGATTCACGCCGGCATCTGGTAAGTGCATGGAACGTGGCAGAGATTAACAACATGAAGCTACCGCCTTGTCATTTTGCGTTTCAATTTTATGTGGCGGAGGGTAAACTATCCTGTATGCTTACGATGCGCTCCGTGGATACGTTCCTGGGGTTGCCATTTAATATTGCCAGCTACGCGTTACTGACACATATGATTGCCCAGCAGTGTGATCTTGAAGTGGGAGATTTCATCTGGTCGGGTGGCGATGTGCACATCTATTCTAATCATGTGGAGCAAGTGAAAACACAGCTCGAGCGGGAGCCTTTCGCACTGCCTAAGTTAATCATTAAGCGCAAACCGGATTCGATTTTTGATTATAAGTTTGAGGATTTTGAGTTTGAAAACTATCAGCATCATCCGGGGATCAAAGCTCCAATTGCGGTATAAGCAGACTCTAAGAAGGAGTGTAGTATTTTGAGTATTGAACTTGTGTGGGCTATGGGTGAAAATGGCGTTATTGGCTTGAACAACACCATTCCATGGCGATTGCCCAAAGATATGGCTTTTTTTAAGTGTCGTACGTTAAACAAAACGATTATTATGGGTCGCAATACGTGGGAATCCTTCGGTGGTAAGCCCCTCCCGCAGCGCCGGAATATTGTGGTCACCAGAGATCTGAACTACAAGGTAGAGCAGGCAGAAGTGGTGCATTCCATTGAAGAAGGTTTGGAGGCTACCAAAGAAGAGGAGCTATGTGTAATCGGTGGCTCACAGGTATACCGTGAGTTCCTCCCGCTGGCGGACCGGTTGGTGGTTACCAGGATCCATGAGGAATTTGAGGGAGACACCTTTTTCCCGGATGTGGATTGGTCTGAATGGGAGCTGAAGGAGCAGATTGAGGGCGAGCAGGATGAGAAAAATGTGTACGCCTATACGTTTGAGTTTTACGAGCGCAAACGCTGAAGTTAACCTGTAAGATGATCATTCATTAGAAATTTGATTGTGTGAAATGAAAAATAGAAAAGGCGCTGATTGACGAAATATTCGTGAACAGCGTCTTTTTTTATTTATTTTTAAAAATGTAGGTTGCCCTCTGCAATGATTTGCGCTTAACACGAATATAACATTTGTAACCAAGAGAAATTGGGGCTCAAGAATAAGCTTTTCAACATAATTAGTAAAATAGTATAAAAGTTATGGGCATTTACCGTTGTAAAGCCCTAAATTCGAGTGAATATTCGGAATTAGGAGGTGTATAGGACTGACTTGCTTGATTTTAATGGCAAATTAGCTCACATTTACATGACGTTCATTTTGTTTTTCGACATATTAAACGTTAGTTCAGACCTTTGATCATCAATTTCTGCTCCAAAATAAGGGTATTGACCACAGCTAAAGCTGACGATATGATGTATAAAATACAAATAATTATGCGGATAATCCATTTAATATTCAGTTGTCGAAATGCTACTATAATTGAAATATCTTTGAGAAGTTTTTGTGATACAATAGACAAAAAACTCAGCATGAGTAATCCATTTCATATAGAACCATGCCAATGAAAGGATTAAGACGAGAACGGATGGGGGAAAACGTAAGATGTCTACACCTACTGGATTTATGGAATACAAACGGCAGCTGCCTGCGGACAGGGAGCCGGCTGAGCGGATTAAGGATTGGGAAGAGTTTCATAAACATATGGCTGAAGAAGAGCTCAGAACACAAGGTGCACGATGCATGGATTGTGGTACCCCGTATTGCCATACAGGTATAGATATGATTGGCGGAACGTCGGGCTGTCCTGTGCATAACCTGATTCCGGAATGGAATAATCTTGTATATCGTGGATTGTGGAGAGAAGCGCTTGATCGTCTGCACAAAACAAATAATTTTCCGGAGTTTACAGGTCGTGTCTGTCCAGCTCCATGTGAAGGATCTTGTACTGTTGGTCTGATCGGCCAGCCGGTTACCATCAAAACGATTGAAGAAGCCATTATCGAAAAAGGATTCGAAGAAGGCTGGGTGGTTCCCCAACCTCCGGAGAAACGTACAGGTAAACGCGTTGCGGTCGTTGGTTCTGGCCCTGCAGGTCTTGCGACAGCGGCTCAGTTGAACAAAGCAGGCCATGCGGTAACTGTATATGAGCGTTCGGACCGTGTCGGCGGTTTGCTGATGTATGGTATTCCAACAATGAAACTGGACAAAAAAGTGGTGCAGCGTCGTGTGGATCTGCTTGAAGCGGAAGGCGTTCAGTTCGTCACAAACACCGAGATTGGCAAGGATATTCCTGCTCAGCAATTGGTGGACGAGTATGATGCTGTCGTGCTGTGTGGTGGCGCTACGAAGCCGCGGGAGTTCAATATTGAAGGAAGCGACTTGAAAGGCGTACATTACGCGATGGACTTCCTGAATGGCAGTATCAAAAGTTACCTGGATTCCAACCTGGAAGACGGAAACTACATTTCTGCAAAAGATAAAGACGTTATCGTTATTGGTGGCGGAGATACCGGTTCGGACTGTGTGGCTACATCGCTCCGTCACGGTTGTCGTACCGTAACTCAATTTGGTACGCATACCCAAGCCCCAATGGAACGTGATCGCATTAACAACCCTTGGCCGCAATTCCCTAACGTTTACACCTTGGACTATGCACAAGAGGAAGCGAAAGCATTATTCGGGCAAGATCCGCGTGAATTCTCCATCATGACAACCAAATTTGTTGGAGATGAAGAGGGCAACCTCAAAGAGCTGCACACAATTCAAATCGAGCGTATTGTCGATGAAACAGGTCGTAAGATCTATCAGCCAATCCCTGGAACAGAGCGCGTTTTCCCTGCACAAATGGCAATGATCGCGATCGGGTTTGATGGTCCAGAGCAAACGCTGGTTGAACAGCTGGGACTTGCAACAGATCGTCGTACCAATGTTAAAGCTCGCTACGGCAAATACAATACCAATGTGGATAAAGTATTCGCTGCAGGTGACATGCGTCGCGGACAAAGTCTGGTTGTATGGGCAATCAATGAAGGACGCGAAGCTGCTCGTGAAGTAGACAAATACCTGATGGGTGCCACCGTTCTTGCTTAATTTGAACTAAGCAATAATTGCATAAATTATATCGAAACAAAAATAGTGAAATAAAAAAACAACTCTCGCTTTTATAAACTGTACCCTATAGAGTAGACACTTTAAAAAAGTCTATCTATGGGGTATTTTTGTTGTATGCTACGAACGAGATGAGGACGGAGATTACTAATGAGCAAAAAAAAATTTACATCCAATGAAGTGAGACATCTTTCTACTAACCCCTATGTGAAGTCTGTATCGACGAAGGGAATCACATATACTGAAGCGTTTAAACAACTCTTTATTATATCGAGTCAACAAGGAAAGCTACCTAGAGACATTTTTGAGGCATGTGGGTTCGACGTTCAAATCCTCGGTATGACCCGAATTAAGGCTGCTGCTGGTCGGTGGAGAGCAAGTTATAAAGAGCAAGGAGATTTAGGTTTACACGATGCACGAGGCAAACATTCAGGAAGACCTCTAAAGCGAGAACTCACCTTGGAAGAGAAGAATGCGAGGCTCGAAGCGCAAATTCATTTGCTCCAAGCTGAGAATGAACTCTTAAAAAAGATTCGTCTGGCCGAACGGGGGTGGAACCACGAGTAAAGCTAACACCTAGTCTTCGATACAGGTTGATCAAAGCCGTGATCGAGAAATACCATCTACAGCGAATGGTAAGTTATCTTTGTGAAAGTACAGGTGTTTCTACAAGCGGATACTACCGATATTGGAGCGCTTCAGGCATTCGCGTGCGTACGCAGAAGGAACGGGTGGATGAGGAAATAAGTGTTCACGTCCGCCGAGCCTTCCAATTTAAAAAACGTAACAAGGGGGCTCGCTCCATCAAAATGACGCTAGAAGGGCAATTTCAGATCGTTTGGAATCTCAAGCGAATTCGAAGGATCATGAAAAAATATAATATCGTATGTCCCCATCGAAAAGCCAATCCATACAAACGAATGATGAAGGCAACCCACGAACATCGGGCGGTACCTAATTTGTTACAACGCAACTTTAAACAGAGCGTGCCTGGAAAGGTGCTTTTAACCGATATTACCTACCTCAATTATGGCAAAAGTAAGAGAGCTTATTTGTCCACCATTAAAGATAGTTCGACCAATGAGATTTTGGCTTATCACGTATCAGAACGAATGACCATGGATCTGGCGACTAACACATTGCTCCACTTACAGAAAAATCGCAGATTCAAGCGGAGTCAAGATGCCTTCATTCATTCCGATCAAGGAACCCACTACACGCATCCGGATTTTCAGGAGAAAGTGAAACGTATGGGTTTGGGGCAATCCATGTCCAGACGAGGAAATTGCTGGGATAACGCACCGCAGGAGTCGTTCTTTGGTCATTTTAAGGATGAAGTTTCCTTGAAGAACTGCACCACACTGGACGAAGTCAAACGAGAAATTAAAGCATATATGACCTACTACAACCACTACAGATACCAGTGGAATCTAAAAAGGATGACCCCTGTACAATACAGAGATCATCTTCTTGAAGCAACATAGGTCTTTTTTAGAAATGTCCTTTACATAGGGTACAGTTTATTAGTGGAGTTGTTTTTTTACTTCACTATTCCACCTGCGTAACAAATAATTTGAGCTAGTGTGCGGTATAGCATTGCATTTTAAGTCATAAAGACTTATTATTAGATTATAATAATTATAAATAAGATGACAAATAACCTTGTTAAATAGAGAATTAAATCCGGAGGTGCGACCAGTTATGGCAAGAAACCGGGAGAAGTCCATTACAGAACAAATATTTGACATTAAAAAGCAATTGGTAGACAAAGGATATAAATTGACACAACAACGTGAAGTGACTGTACGTGTGCTGCTTGAACATGAAAAGGATCATTTCAGTGCGGAGGAAGTGTTTCTGCTGGTTAAGGAGCAGTTTCCTGAGATCGGCCTAGCAACCGTATATCGGACATTAGAGCTGCTAAGTGATCTTCAGGTTGTAGAGAAGATTAATTTTGGAGATGGTGCTGCACGCTTCGATCTGCGGAGTACAGATGGCTCCCATCATCACCATCATTTGATCTGTACAGAGTGCGGAAAAGTGGAAGAAATTATGGAAGATGGGTTGCTTCGTCTGGAGCAGCAGATTGAACGTCAATACGGATTTGCCGTGACGGATCATCGTCTTGACTTTCAGGGCGTATGCAGGGAATGCAGGGAAAAGCAGGCCGTAAATGAACAAGCAGCAGGTTAATTGTTCCACGGAGGATGCTCCCGGAATCAAAATCTGATATAATAGGATTCAGAAGCAAGGGGCTTCCGTGGGCGGAAGGCCCCTTTTTGCCGTCATGCGGACGGTGAAGGAGGAGAGATGGACGGATGAAGACATTGGTTATAGCGGAAAAGCCTGATATGGGTCGAACCATTGCCGCCGTCATAGAACCAAGAGCCAAGAACAATCGCAGTTATCTTGAAGGTGAGCATTACATTATCACTTGGGCGATTGGTCATCTGCTCGGGCTTGCTGAACCGGATGCATATGATACGAAATACAAACGATGGAATATTGCGGATCTGCCCATTATTCCGGATCAGTTCAAAATTGTGCCGAATCCCAGAACAAAAGATCAACTGAAGATCATTGGAGAGCTTGCCAAACGAGCATCATCGATCGTAAATGCATGTGATGCCGGGCGTGAAGGCCAGTATATTTTTGCATTGATTCAACAGCAGTTGAAGCTGCGTCAGCCAGTTAAACGACTATGGATTTCGGACCTGACTGCAGAGAGCATTAAGCGTGGCTTTGACGGGCTTAAGGATGCATCAGAGTTCGAAAATCTGACTCATGCTGCTCGCGCCCGAAGTGAGGCCGATTGGCTGATTGGCATGAACGCATCACGAGCCTTTACGACTCGGCATAACGCGCTGTTATCTGTGGGACGAGTACAGACACCGGTTCTTGCGTTGATCTATGATCGGGAAATGGAGATTGAGGCATTTCAATCACAGACATTTTATGAAGTCGCCGCCTGGTTCCGTCAGGAGGGTGTAGAGTACAGAGGCTTACGCCAAGGAGACAAGCTCACAGACGCGGAGGCTGCTGAAGCGATAGCGAGCAGTGTGAAGGGCAAGACCGGACATATTACCAAGTACGAGGCGAAGCAAACGAAGGAGTATCCGTACAGACTATATGATCTGACTCTGCTGCAGCGTGAAGCCAATGCCAAGTATGGGTATGGAGCGAAGAAGACACTGGACATTGCACAGGCCTTGTACGAGAAACACAAGGTTATTTCCTATCCGCGGACGAATTCCAACTATGTTACGGAACAGAATATTGAGGGTATGCACAAAACATTAAACCTGCTGAAGAACGGCCCCTATAGTGAACTGGCCATTGGTGCAAAGCCTGAATTGGTTCATAAAAATAACAAGGGAGTCTGCAATCCTTCCAAGGTTGAGGATCACCATGCCATTTTACCTACATTAAAAAGGCCAGGTACCTTATCGAAGGATGAGCAGAACATCTACGACCTGATCGTCAGACGATTCTTGTCTCATTTCTATCCGCCTGCAGAGTATAAACAGCATACCGTACTTACTGAAGTAGAGCAGCATCAGTTCAAAACTTCTGTGAAGGAACTGCTGTCACTCGGGTGGAAAGTCGTTCTGCCTTCTGCAGATCAAGAGCAGAATGGCTCGGGAAAGAAAAAAACGAAGAAGAACAATAATGAGGAAGAAGAATCCGAAGAATGGACGGATAAGTCGTTCTCTGTGCAGCCTGAACTTCCAGTGCAGTGCAGCAAGAGCGAGTTCAAGGAAAAAGCAACCCAACCTCCCAAAAGTTATACAGAGGGAACTTTGCTGAAAGCGATGGAAAGTGCGGGGAAGCAGATCGAAAACGAGGAACTTCGAGATGCCATGAAGGACAGCGGTCTGGGCACGCCAGCAACACGAGCTGCAACCATCGAGCGGCTCAAAAATGTTGGTTATATCACGATGCAGGGGAAAAAAATGCAGCTGACGTTAAAAGGCCGAACAGCGATCGAATTGATTCGGCGAGCTGGAGTTGATTTGTTAACCTCTCCGGAGATGACTGGACAATGGGAGAGAAGATTGTATCAGATCTCCAAAGGGGAAGCCGGTCAGGACAAGTTTATGGAGAACGTGAAGAAATTTACGATGTCCATCATTGATAAGGTGCGTGTACAAGCTCCTGCACCTGCAGACGCCTTCGGGGAAGATTCACGCGGGGGACGTGGCAAAGGCAGGGGAGCAAAATCCTTAAAATCAGGAACGAAAACAACAGCGAGAACAGCAGCATCAGCTGCCAAATCATCACGGCAGTCTTCAGGATCTGTCTCCAAATCGAGTAACACAGCAGTCTCAGTAGCAAAGACTGCATCTGCGAGCTCGGCAAATGCCGGTGTTCGTGAGCCCTTGGCATCTTGTCCCTCACCTGGATGCACCGGTCAGATTATTGAGGGAAAAAAAGGCTATGGGTGTACGCGATTTAAGGAAGGCTGCGGGTTTGTCATCTGGAAAGAGTACGTTGGCAAAAAAATAACCAGTACGATGTTAAAGTCCTTGATCGAGAAGGGAAGCACTCAGGTGCTGTCTTTCAAACGTAAGGACGGGAGTACGGTTAAGGCTAAAATCATCCTGCAGGATCTATCTTCGGGCAAGCTGTCAGCTGAAAGGCAGGAGTAGTAAGGTTGTTCAAAAAAATAAAGAAATCACAGATGTGATGTAAACAAAAAAAGGACCCTTAACCCAGGGTCCTTTTTTGCTGCTGTTGAATATTTTCATGAATGACCTGAGGCACCTCTTCGAGAGCGGTGATGGTGTACATCGAAGTCTCCGGATTGGGCTGAAGTTCAACAATGTTATACTGCCATTCATTGGGTTGTTTAATATATATGCTATGGATTCCAGCCGTGACTGCTGGCAAAATATCCGTGCGTAATGAGTTTCCGATCATCCATGTTGTTTTGCGGTCGAAGGGGCCGGAAGATATAATGCTTTCAAGTGCTTCGACGTTTTTATGCTGCCTTATATAGATACGGTCATCGAAATAAGCAGATAATTTCATCTGATCAATCTTCCGTTGTTGAATCACCGTTTCGCCTCCGGTATACAGATAGAGGGCATGTCCAGCTGATTGCAGGCTTTCCAGTGTCTCAACCATGTGAGGGTAAGGTTCAACCTCCCGATCATATACACTCATACCAAGCTTCGTGAGGAACGTTTCTTCTTCAGTGGAAGTGGCTCTTGCATATTTCTGAGAGAAATAGCGATACGTATCAATTAGAGACTGTGGAAAATGGTGACTGGCGAATCCGACCTGGTTCACACCGGTCACGTCAATCTCCAGTTGTTTGTCACGAATGTCCTGGACGGTTAATGCGTGATTGTCAAACCACTCCTGCATATTCTCGAAGAACTCACCGAGGACTAAGTTGAAATATTTGTTGCAATAGACGAGTGTATCGTCCAAATCGAAAATGATGTGCTGTTTAATCATGTTCATTTTAAAAAATCACTCCTTGCTGCCGGCAACTCCAGTTACATTCTCATTTATATGCGTATATAGGATTCTAGGAACATGTTCAATTCAGACACGCCATCCGGCCGGATACTGTATTTCTCTTTGCGGTTACTGCCGAGCAGATGGGTACGCAGCAAACCTGCGACACGCAGCGCCATAACCTGATCTTTCACCATGTCTTCGTCTTTGTTCAATTCTTCACACATCTCCGCAAGCGACTTCGGCTCATCGGATACATAACGAAGCAGGCGAAGCCGTTCGGGATCAGCCAAAGCATGAGTAAAACGAAGCAAACAGGTTGGCGGCTGATCTTCATTCTCTTCAGGAGTATCAACCGGGTATTGCATAATCATCATGCCTTCGTAGAAGCAGTAAATATTAATTGGACGGTTATGTACTGTGGGGAATAGAATCACTTCATCTAATCCGGGCATTGGTTCCACAATAACACCTGCTGTAGCATATTCGATAAGCAGTTCAGGTCCCATTTTCTCCAAAAGAATTCGCTTCTCCTGAGCGTCCTCTTCCAGCCAGGTACGGTAATCGTCACTTATATTTTGGCAGTAATGCTGGTCCCAGAGACGTAGAAGCGGCACGTAACTGTCCCGAATGCGACTTGTTTCTTCTATTGTAATACTCGGCAGAAGAGGAGATACTCGTGCAAACAATTCCTCTGCAGGCAGACTCGCAAGCATATTGAGAAAATCCTGATTCTCTGAAGAGCAGGTCCGGTAGGCGGCCCATGCGAACAAAACATCAAAATCATCAAAAGGCCAAGTCGACGCAGGTGCGAGAGCAGCACGTACGTTGGAACTTAGTTTGCCTTCCACTTCAAGAATCCATTCGGGTCCAACATCCAAATGTTGAATCCATTTTTTCGTGACATATACAAGAAAACTGTTCAGCATTTCATATATCGGTGAAACATCAATCTTGACATGATAAGTCATAACGATGCAGAATCCTCCCGTCACATCTAAATGTACGCAGCGACTTATGTACTATTATGGCTTGTTTTGCAGGGCGTTGTCCACTATAATGTTCAAGTCCGGGGCAAAAGCACCGGTGAAGCAGCGCTTTATCATATGAATATGAATAACATGCGAAAAGTCGTCAGCGATGGCGATTTTTCTTTTGGTTGTCCGCAGGAGGAATGAAATTCGTGTCATCCATTAATGTCGCAAAATCATCACATTCTACATCCAACTATCTCATCCTGATCATCGTTATAGTTGTAGCAGGGATTAGTCAGGGACTATTGCTTCCTGTACTATCCATTTTTCTCGAGCAAAAAGGGGTATCACCAGGGTTGAATGGCCTCAATGCAGCAGCGCTGTATGTAGGTTCCTTTGCAATGACTCTGGTCGCTGAACGGCTGCTCGGAGCGGTTGGTTTCAAAAAGCTGATTGTCGGCGGCCTGTTATTTGTTATGTTTCCCCTGATTCTTTTTCCGTATTTACCGGATATTAAAATATGGTTTATTCTTCGTCTCGTCGTTGGTATAGGCGATAGTGCATTACATTATGCTGCTCAGCTCTGGGTCCTTCTCGTGACAGCACCCGAAAAGAGAGGTCGTTACATATCCCTATATGGCATGTCCTACGGACTTGGCTTCAGTATCGGCCCATTGGGCATCAAGCTGCTCGGATTTGGCGAGGCAGTGCCGTTCTGGGTTCTTTTTGTTTGTATGGCGGCTGTGCTTCTGCTTGTATTAATGAAGCTTCCGGATACCAAACCGGAAAAAGCAGAGCATGGTCAGCTTCCGGAACGCCGCTTCCGACGCAGCTGGGCCTGGGCATGGTATGCGTTAATACCAGCTCTACTTTATGGCTATATGGAAGCCGGGATGAACAGCAACTTTCCGGTATATGGCTTGCGGATCGGTTTAGACGCCAATCAGATCTCATCTTTACTGCCGTTTGTGGGAATAGGAGGTTTGTTTCTGCAGTTACCTCTGGGCATCCTCAGTGACCGCTTTGGACGTAAAAAAGTGTTAATGTCTGCTGGTATTGCAGGCGGGGTGATGTTCATGCTGGTACCTGTGGCCGGAACTCACTTCTGGTGGACGCTGGTACTCCTGACCGTAGCTGGTGGGCTGGTAGGATCGTTTTTCTCGCTTGGACTTGCCTATGCAGCAGATATTTTACCAAAGGCACTTCTTCCTGCAGCAAACGTTGTGGCCTCATTCCATTTTACGATAGGCAGTATTCTGGGGCCGAATCTGGGTGGACAGATGATCAATTGGATCTCACCCGGAAGCATGTTTATCCTGCTTGGTTGTTTTTATCTGCTTTTTGGTGCCGCAGGTGTCCTGTTCCAACATAAACCAAGTTCTCATTCTGTGTTAAAATAGAAGCTGGTGTTCGCATGGAAATTGATGTCCATTTCCGAGTACACTATATAGTAGGGAAAAACATGGACAAGAGGAGACATCGCGATGATCAGAGTTGAGAATTTGATTAAATCCGTTGGAGCGGACCGTGTTCCGGTTCTGCGGGATATACGATTTGATATGCAGCAAGGTGAAATGATCGCAGTAGTCGGTTCAAGCGGCAGTGGAAAAAGCATGCTGCTCAAGTGCCTGGCCATGATGGAGAAATGGGATGGTGGCCGATTTACGGTTGACGGTGTCGAAATTTTGAAAGAAGGCTGGTCCGGCAAACGGAAAATTAAGCGTGAATGGGCATACTTGGAACAGAATCCTCAGCTCTATCCTAGAAAGTCAGCACTCAAAAACGTATTGATCGGCCGGTCTGGTCAGACGCCTTGGTGGAGAATGGTGACTGGAATGGTCCTTTCTGATGATTACATGGGTGCCATGGATTATCTTGAAGGCCTTGGACTTTTGGATAAAGCTCATCAAACTGCAGAAAAGCTAAGCGGTGGTGAGAAGCAGCGCGTAGCGATTGCCCGTGCACTCGCCCATGGGGCGAAAGTCATTCTCGCGGATGAACCAGTAATTGGGCTTGACCCACATACTGCCGACACAGTACTCGAGACGCTGCGGAAACTGTGCGAAGAAGAACGGGCAACGGTTATTGCCGTGTTACCCATTGAGATGGCGGAGAAACATGCAGCTCGCATCTGGGGTCTTGCAGAAGGCAAGATTGCCTTTGATATACGTGGACGTAGACTGACACAGAAGGAAAAAAACATGATTTAAACTATTGAAATGAGTGATGAAATTGCTTAACTCAAGATGGGGGCGCCTGTTAGCGTGTGGAGCAGTGACAGTGGTGCTCGGCTCCGTTCTTAGCGGATGTACGGTCATAAGCGACCCCAAGGGCTTGATGAAGAAACCCATGCTGTCCACGGACAAAGAAAAATTGTTTTACGTTGTTCAGAAAGAGCAGCCGCCAGAGAGCAATCTGATTCGTCCCAAAGACATGAACAATACCAGCATGATTCGTGTTGAAGATCTCGACGGGGACGGCACGCGCGAAGCTATCGTATTTTACGAAACACCCAATGAGAATGTGCGTATCCATGGCATGCTCCTGGAGGAACAGGGAGATACGTGGGTTAAGAAGCTGACGTTTGACGTTCCGGGAAGTGAATTGCAATCCTTTAAAGTGTTGGATATCACAAACGATGGAAACCCGGATATCATCCTCGGTGTGAGTCTGCAAGACCAAAAAGCACTGACGGCGTATTCATATAATGGCGGTGCACTTGAGCAGGTATTGGGTGGAGTCCCTTATAACCAGTATATTATTGATGATCTGCAAGGTAACACATTGGACATGAATGGGGATGGAAAAAGCGATTTTGCCATTGTAGCCCTAAATAACAGTGGGTTTGCAAGTGTAGCGTTGTATCAGTATGACGAAGGCAGCTTTAAGGAAGTTGATCGGCTGCAAACCGATTATACCGTTAAAGAGATCTACAATGCGCTTGGAGGAGAAATCGCCAAGGATAAGATGGGTATTGTGCTGGACACAGAGCTGGATGACCGCAGTTCATTCTCACAACTGATCTATGTGAAGGATAACAAACTGGTGAATGCCTTCAAATCCCCTGATCAAACCTATAGAGATGACAAAATTTTAAGCGGTGATTTCAACAATGATGGTATTATTGAATTTGGACTAAAGGAAACGCCAAAGGGCTGGGAACATTACGTGTTTGACTCCCGCATGTGGTTTTATACCTTTTATCAATGGGATGGCAAGGATGGAAAAGAATTTGTTTCGTTCCAGTATCGTGATGATGCCAATCTGTTTCATTTAAATCTAAAGCCGGAGTGGTACGGGAAGATTACCATTGATACCAAGTCGGAAAAAGAAAAATATATTCGATTTAAAATGATTGATACGGATGAAACCGTGGGTGAAATTAAATATTTCACGCTTTCTCAGTGGGAACAGGAAAAAGGAAAGAGATGGAAGGAAATTACCCGAACAAACGACCGGGTGATTGCTTCACGTAATGCGCAGGATAGTAATGATGGATTACTTGATAATATGTCTCAGCTGAACAGAAAGGGAGAACTAAATGAGTAAAGTACTTATACTTGAGGATGAAGAATCCATCCGCAGTTTTATCGTTATCAATTTGAAGAGAAACGGGTTCGAAGTGCTTGAAGCAGGAGATGGGCATGAAGCACTTCGCATATTGCAAACTGTACCCGATATTGACCTGGCTCTTCTTGATGTCATGGTACCTGGAATTGACGGTTTCGAAGTGTGTCGTCGCATCCGTGAAACCAATGAACGTTTGGGCATCATTTTCTTGACGGCCAAGGTTCAGGAACAGGACAAGGTATATGCTCTTTCTGTTGGAGCTGACGATCATGTAAGCAAACCATTCAGCCCGACCGAACTGATCGCACGAATCCAATCCTTGCTGCGCAGAGTAAATGTGCATCGGGAAACTGCAGCTAAGGTCACATTCCAATCGGGGCCGTTTTCTCTTGATTTAATCTCCAAACAATTTAAAAAACAAAATGAATTGATTGAATTGACTCCAACGGAATTTTCACTTATTCAATTCTTCCTGGAAAAAGAGAATACACCACTTAGCCGTGATCTGCTCCTGGATCATGTATGGGGCAAGGAATATATGGGAGATCCCAAAATTGTGGATGTGAACATTCGCCGCTTACGCCAGAAAATCGAGAATAATCCTTCCGAACCTGAATACCTGCAGACTGTATGGGGTCACGGTTATAAATGGAAGGGCCGGGAGCAATGATTAAAAAAGGCATCACCAGGCAGATCGTACTACATTATTTTTTCGTAGTTCTGCTTGCTCTGTTATTGGTGGAATTTATTTTTATGCTTGCGGTGCAGCGGTATTATTACGAGAGTATCTACAATACCATCAGCTCTCATATTTCCATGTCAAAAGACTTTTTGGAGCCCATTGCCCGTGAGGATAATGCGGATAATGGTAATCTGTCGAAGTTACTTTCGAACCTGGAACTATCCAGCACAGAGCTCGAAATTCTTGATCTCAACGGACGAGTTCTTGCCAGCTCTGCTGCCTTCGAGTCTGACCGGGCTGTGATGCAGACAAGTGATATTATGCAGGCCATAAATGGCAATACGGGACGGTGGGTAGGCAGACAACCGGGCACCGGTGAGCAAGTCATGGCCGTTTCGCACAAACTTGATCTGGGTGGCGAGAATACGTACATTGTAAGATATCTGACTTCACTCGAAAATGTAAACTCGAAGCTGCTTGTCATGGGATTGCTTGCCGTTGCCGTCGGGATTGCCGTTATGGCCATTGTTCTGATTATCAGTATTGGTATGGCGAACTCCATCGTGCGTCCCATTAACAATATTACCGCAGTATCTGCCCAGATGGCGAGAGGACGTCTGGATGTCAGAGTCAAAGGGAACTATAAGCACGAACTTGGTGAACTGGCATCTACACTGAATTTTATGGCTCATGAGATTGTTCGCAGTAACCAGATCAAGGATGATTTTATATCATCCATTTCCCATGAGCTCAGAACACCACTGACCAGTATCAAAGGCTGGAGTGAAACGTTGGACTCAGGCGGATATGATCCGGATGAGACACGTATCGGCATGAGCATTATCTCGAAAGAAACAGAACGCTTAATTGGGCTTGTCGAAGAGATGCTGGATTTCTCCAAACTGCAGCAAAATCAGATGAAGCTGGTCAAAGGTACGGTCAGCATTCGCGAGATTGTGCAGGAAACGATGTTAAACGTCTGGGCCAAAGCGGAACAAAAGCAAATACATTTGAAGCTGGAAACAGATGAGACCCGTGCTTTTAACGTGCATGGTGATGGAAATCGCCTAAAACAGGTATTCCTGAACATCGTGGATAATGCAATTAAATTCTCACACGAAAATTCGTGGATTTATCTGTCGGTAAAAGAAGAGGACGGGAAGATCATAGCTGCTGTGCAGGACACCGGGATCGGGATTAGCGAGGAGCATCTCATCAAGGTACGTGATCGATTCTTCCAGGTCAATCACCAGAATGGTGGAACAGGATTGGGGCTTGCCATTACGCAAGAACTCGTGGAACTGCATGAAGGAACAATTACGATACAAAGTGAACTAGGATCGGGTACAACCGTCACGATAGAACTGCCCGCTTTGCCGGAAGAAGAGATCATAACCGAGCATCCGGTTGATGAACTCCCTTCAGAAACGCATCAAGAGAGCGGGGAACAACACATCAAACCGGGTTCAGATACAGGCAAAAGCGAATAGACATCCGATTGACAATCGACACCTTCTGAAAGCACCAAAAAAGGCGAGCCATTAACGGCTTGCCTTTTTTGGTATATTATGAAGAGAGTTCGCCAGCGCGCAAGCGGCCGGTTTTCTCATATACTTCTTTCAGAATACGTGCAGGCTGAGTGCGGACTGCCGGTTTGGCAGATACAACCTCATTCGGGCCTACAACGACAATTTCATCAGCCGTGCCTTTGACAATGGCGCCGTCCTTGATCATGGCACCTTCACCAATAATGGCACGTTCGATGTGAACACCTCTACCGATACGGGCATTTGGCATAATTACACTGTCTTTGACTTCAGAACCTTTACCTACTTCAGTACCGCAGAAGATAACAGAGCGCTCTGCACGGCCTTCAATGGCGCATGACTCATGAACCATGGAGGACGCATGCTCAGCACGGGAATGACGAGCTTTGTGAGCACTTAATTTGGTTTTCCAGTCGCGAGTGAACATCGGCCAGTGTTCTTTGTGCAGGCTCCAGTTTTCTTCGTTATGCAGCAGATCCATGTGAGCATCCCACAAGCTTTTTACAGTACCAACATCTTTCCAGTACCCATCGAAGTTATACACGAAAAGAGAGTTGTTTTCATTAAGCATTTGAGGAATAACGTCTTTACCAAAGTCATGACTGGAATTCGGATTAGCCGCATCCAGCAGAAGATGGCGTTTCAGATACTCCCAATTAAACATGTAAATTCCCATGGAAGCCAGGTTGCTTTTTGGTTCAGCAGGCTTTTCTGCAAATTCGGTCACACGCATATTTTCATCCGCAGCCATAATTCCGAAGCGATGTGCTTCATCCCAAGGAACTTCCATGACTGAAATAGTCGCAACCGCTTTGTTGGCTTTGTGGGATTCCAGCATGTCGCGATAATTCATGTGGTAAATGTGGTCTCCCGACAAAATTAGAACATTTTCGGGGTTTTGCTGGTCAATATAGTCCATATTTTTATAAATGGCATCCGCCGTTCCCAAGTATTCGTCATTTCCTGTATGATAAGATGGAAGCAGGGAGATTCCTGCCTCTTCCGAATTCCCATGTCCCCATGGTTCTCCTCCACCAATGTGATCGTGTAAAGATTCAGCTTGGTACTGCGTCAATACGCCAACCGTATCGATTCCTGAGTTTACGCAGTTGCTGAGAGGAAAATCGATAATCCGGTAGTGCCCGCCAAACGGTACAGCGGGTTTAGCAATACTTGAGGTCAATGGGGCTAATCTTTTCCCCTCTCCTCCCGCCAGTAGCATAGCGATGCAATCTTTATTAAACATAATCGTTTCCCTCCCAAGATATTTGTCCAGTGTAGTACTTACATAAACGCAAAGTGGAGCTGTTGAAACGATGTATACTGTAAAATTCCTGTAAAATTACAACATTTTTTTAAACACGTCATTTTTCTTTTCAACTTGGCTAGAATGGGGTAATGGTTAACGTTATATCTATTTTCTAGGGGAAGAAGGTGATCTCTTGGCCATTCAACCATTGGCAGATCCGGCCATTTCGCCGGAGGATATCTATTTGTTTCATGAAGGAAACCTTCATCACAGTTATCGAATATTAGGCGCACAACCTGCGACTGAGGATCATCGTCAGGGGTATCGCTTCACTGTCTGGGCTCCAAATGCCAAAGAAGTAGGACTGGCTCTTGACCGCAATGATTGGAAAGGTGAACAGGCACCTTTATATAAGATACCCGATTCTGGATTTTGGACTCGTTTTTTTCCGGAAATCAGTGAAGGAACTTTATACAAATTCCGTATTTTAACGGAAAACGGAACAGAACTGCTAAAAGCAGACCCGTATGCATTCCACGCCGAAGTTCGGCCTCGGACTGCTTCCATTACAAGTTCCATCCAGGGATACAAATGGAACGATGGTGCATGGAGACGGAAACAGAGGGCTGTATATAACAAGCCTTTACATATTTATGAAATGCACATCGGAACATGGAAGCGCAAGGAAGACGGCTCTTTATACAGTTATAGAGAGATCGCGGATCTGCTCGTTCCTTACTTATTAGAAATGAAATACACACATGTGGAGATGATGCCGCTCAGTGAACACCCTTATGACCTTTCCTGGGGGTATCAGAGTACGGGATTCTTCGCCCCGACAAGCCGTTTTGGAGGTCCTCAGGATCTAATGTATTTAGTGGATACACTACATCAGGCTGGAATAGGAGTACTGCTTGATTGGGTGCCTGCTCACTTTGCCAAGGACGCCCATGGTCTGCGTTTGTTTGATGGCACACCGCTGTTCGAATATGCAGATCCATTGCTGGCTGAGAAACCAGGGTGGGGCACCCTAAGTTTTGATTATTCGAAACCGGAAGTTCGTTCATTCCTTATCTCCAATGCGCTGTATTGGATGGAAATGTATCACTTTGATGGACTGCGTGTAGACGCGGTTACCAGCATGTTAAGGCTTGACTTTGAAAAGCATTCTGGCCAATTTCGTCCCAATGCAGACGGGGGGTTGGAAAATAAAGAAGCTGTTGCCTTCTTGCAGCAACTCAATGAAACGATTTTCAAGTATTATCCCTATGCGCTGATGATGGCTGAAGAGTCCAGTGCATGGCCGATGGTCACGTCTCCTGTGGACGTAGGCGGACTGGGATTCAATTATAAATGGAACATGGGTTGGATGAACGATACGCTGGACTATATGAAAACCGATTTCCACAATCGTCCGTCGAAGCATCATTTGCTGACATTTCCTGTGGTGTACTCCTTCTCTGAGAATTATGTGCTGCCTCTGTCGCATGACGAAGTCGTACATGGCAAAAAGTCCTTGCTGGACAAGATGCCTGGATCGTACGAACAAAAATTTGATGGCATGCGAGCTTTCTTGGGTTACTTCATGACTTTCCCAGGCAAAAAGCTGCTCTTTATGGGCGGAGAATTTGGCCAGTTCATTGAATGGAAAGATGAGGATGAGCTGGATTGGTTTTTGCTGGATTATGACAGTCACCGCAAACTCCACAAGTTTGAACGTGATCTGTCTGAGCTGTACCTGAGCGAAAAAGCTTTGTGGGAGCTTGATCATTCCCTGGACGGATATGAATGGATCACTCCGGATGACCATGGCCAAAGTGTCATTTCATATGTACGCAAAGGAAAAAAACCTGCGGATACACTCCTTGTGCTTGTTAACTTCCAGCCGGTCAAGCGGGAGCGTTACCGGATTGGTGTCATGCGTCCCGGTATGTATGCCGAAGTTCTGAACAGTGATCATCCCGATTACGGGGGATCAGGTATATTGAATGATATGCAGATAGCTACCGAAAAGATTCCTTTTCATGGCCATCCCCACAGTCTGGAGATTGTTTTGCCTCCGCTAAGCGTGGTTATTCTAAAAAAGAATACACGTCGGAAAACGGGTGAGACAGCAAATGAAGTCGCATCGGTCAGACCAAAAGCACTCAAAAATACAAATAAGACCACTGCCAAAACAAAAAGGGGGAAGAAGGCGTGAAACTTTTATTCGCTGCTGCCGAGGGCCATCCATTTATCAAAACGGGTGGACTCGCTGACGTTATTGGAGCTTTGCCTCAAGCCTTGAAAAAGGCTGGGGCAGATGTTCGTGTCATTTTACCCAAATATAAAGGGATTCCTGACGAATATAAGGAGGCCATGAAGCCGGTTATCGTGACGGATGTTCCACTGGGCTGGCGCAGACAATACTGCGGCATTGAGATGCTCGTCCATGACGGTATCCCCATTTATTTTGTCGATAACGAATATTACTTTGGCCGTGATGGAGTCTACGGGTATATGGATGATGGGGAGAGATTTGCTTTCTTCAATCGCGCGGTACTCGAGGTATTGCCGCTGCTGGACTTCAAGCCGGATGTGCTTCATAGTCATGACTGGCATGCGGGAATGATTCCGCTGCTGCTGCAGGCACATTACGCACATGAGCCATTCTATAGTGAGATCCGTACCGTATTCACCATACATAATCTGTTGTATCAAGGTGTATTCCCGCATTCGTTATTCAGCGATTTGCTTGAACTGGACGACCGATATTTCACCATGGATGGCGCAGAATATTATGGTAATGTCAATTTTCTAAAATCAGGTATTGTCTATTCTGACCATGTAACAACAGTCAGCCCCACCTACGCACAGGAAGTGAAAACTTCCTATTACGGCTATGGTTTGGACGGTTTGCTTAGCTCGCTTGGAGAACGTTTTACCGGAATTGTGAATGGTATTGATACCAAGAGTTACAACCCGGCGACGGATAACAAAATCCCGGTGAAGTACAGAACAAGCCTTTCCAAGAAAACGGAGAATAAGATTGAGCTGCAGAAAGAGCTCGGGCTGCCTGTCCGTCCAGACGCACCATTGATGGTCATGGTTACCCGACTTGTTGACTCTAAAGGACTTGATCTCGTTTGTCGCATATTGGATGAGCTGTTGTATTATGATGACATCCAGTTCGCCGTATTGGGAACCGGGGATCCTGCCTACGAGCATTGGTTCCGGGAGGCGTCCTATCGTTATCCACTGAAAATGTCAGCCCAAATCAAGTTCAACGATGGATTATCCCGTCGTTTCTATGCAGGAAGTGATATATTTCTCATGCCTTCCAAGTTTGAACCGTGCGGTATAAGTCA
This sequence comes from Paenibacillus xylanilyticus, assembly GCF_009664365.1. Taxonomy (NCBI): domain Bacteria; kingdom Bacillati; phylum Bacillota; class Bacilli; order Caryophanales; family Paenibacillaceae; genus Paenibacillus; species Paenibacillus xylanilyticus. Next base: position 3,939,571 of record NZ_CP044310.1, on the reverse strand, counting down.
GCTGTTAGCACTCCGGTATGGCAGTGTGCCGCTTGTCCGTGAAACGGGTGGTCTTAACGATACTGTGCAGGCATACAATGAGTTCAGCGGTGAAGGGAACGGCTTCTCGTTTACCAGCTTTAACGCACATGACATGATGAATACGATCCGTCGTGCAGAGAAGTTGTATCGCGAGCCCGACCACTGGAAGAAGATTGTGAAAAATGGCATGAACGGGGATTACAGCTGGGATGTTTCGGCTGATGAATACATGGACATTTATCGCAGCATTACTGTTGAAAATACAAAATAATGACCAAACCACGGAGCCGCAGTATATATCGTACTGTGGCTTTTTTTGCAGAATAAATCCGGAGCCATGTTGGAATGCCCTGTAGAGGTCGAATGAAGTGAATGAGGTTGAAAAATGGATGAAAGAGAGTTGGTAAAATGGCCAATCATATTAATTTCACCTCCACTTATAATCCGAATCTGGAGGCATGGGGTGGGAATGAAACATTTGATCCACTCAAGATGAACGCAATGTTTAGTCAGATCTTGGGGAATATTGCAGCGGTTGAATCTTCTATCCCTGGAAATATCATTGACGTTAGAAACTTCGCTCCGGGTGATGGAACTGACCAATCCGCACAGATCAAAGCTTTTTTTGACTCAGCGCAAGAAGGTGATATCTTACTATTCACGCCAGGACACTACAAAGTCATAAAATCGGGATGGTTTTATACGTTTTATGGAAAAGCGGTAACCATCAGAGCTCATCCGGGAGCCATATTGGAAGTTTCGGATCAGGGTTTACGCTTCGAAAACAGCAACCACATTGAAGTAAGTGGCCTAACGTTAAGGCGTACAACTCAGGCTGGATGGGCCAAAGGAAGAACAGGTATTTACGTAGAGAATTCCAACAATGTCATATTGCAGAATAATGATATTAGCAAATTTACGGACGGCATCGGTGTGAACGGTTCAACCAGTCAGGAGAATCCTTCAAGAAATGTTATCATTAGAAACAACAAGCTTCACCACTTGGGTGAAGAGCCCATTGCAGTGAGGACCAATCTGGCCTTTGTCATCATTAGCCAGAATGACTGCTACCGATACTTGGGGGACGGAATCCTCATTAAAGCAACCTGGAACGTATTTGTAACGACAAACTATCTTCATACACCCGTATTGTCAACCGATGCAGACTATACTACGTTTACAGCGGGCCAGCAAGGGTCCAATGTGCCTAAAGTAGGTGGAGGCATTACATGTAACAATGAAGGTGGCGAGACAGGGGCACGGAGCCTCCATATCCATGATAACAGTGTGATCGGAACAGCATTTGGCGTAGGGCTTATCGGTTTTAGAGGCGCATTTGTCACTTCAAACTTCTTCAGTAATATTCGAAATAGCTCTGTCGTTTCTGTCTCCTTTCTCCCTTCCCAATTCAACCCAAATGATGAGAGCAACCATATTTTTGTGATTCAGGGCAATTATATTGATAGCATTTTAAGGTCGAATCCTACAGCAGCCATTGAGGCCAGAACCAATAACGGGATTGAAGGCATGGATATTGGCGTTATCTCCGATAATATCGTGATTCCTAATGGCAATCATTGGGGAATTATTGCAGACGGAAACATCATCATCAAAGGCAATTATATTGCCAAAGCAGGCATTGCTATGGACTTGAGTAATGGGGTAGTCGCCACCGGCAATATCATTCAGCCTGGTTTTGTCACGACCAATCCTGACCGGATGGTCAGCATTAATGATCATGTGACATTCACAAGCAATTCCATTTCGGGTAAAGGCACATCACTAAAAATTCGTGGATCAAACAGCGTCATAACGGGCAATCGCATGAACTATGATGGGAATTGGTGGGCAGTCCATTTTGATAATGCCAATCGGGTTGTGGAAAATAACATTATCAAAGATAATGTGCTGCTGGTATCGTCTAGTGCTACTGGTCGATATTTATTCGGGTCCAGCGCTTTTTCGAATGGAAAAAACGTCGTGATCGATGTGGTTAAGGACAACAACGGTTCTGTCTATCAACTGGTGAACGACCTTGTACTGACAGGACCCAACTCCACCCGCTGGAGAGTCACTGTCGATGCCAATGGTAATATCAAGGGGACCAAGGTTTAGCAATTATCATAAAAAAACCTCCTAAACACCAGATCGAGGAAAAGGTGCATGGATCTGATGAATTAGGAGATTCCTTTATGAAGGATCTAACTGTCTGTATAGAATTCGATAACCGTAAGGATCGAGTTTAATGTTCATGATGCCCTCTGTGGGAATAACGAGGTCTTCGGTTAGCGCATCTCTCCAGTCCCTGGTCTCCATAGGGTGAGAGAGGGTGCGTACATCAGGCGTATTATTCATCCAGACGGTAAAGTGAAGCTGATCATCCATTCGCTCGTATACGATACAGGGGTCGTTGTGATCCGCTTTCAGGAAGCGGAAGCGCCCTTTGCGAAGAGCCTCATTGCTTTTGCGCAGATCAATCATCAGCCGGTAGAAGTCATAGAGCTCCCGATCTTGCTTGGCAGGGTCCCATTCCATACATTTGCGGCAATCGGGATCTCCTTCACCGCTGATGCCTACTTCATCTCCATAGAAGATACACGGCGTACCGATGTAGGTAAACAGGAATACAACGGACAGTTTTAATCGGCGTTTGTCTTCACCGCATCGAGAGAGCAGGCGAGGTGTATCATGACTGCATAACATATTGAAGATCACTTCATTGGTTTGCTGGGGATACCGCATTATAAGGGAGCCCATTTCATTCGCAAAGTTGTAGCCATCCATGGATCCGCAGAAAAATTCCAGGACTTTGTCGGCAAAAGGGTAGTTCATGACGGAATCAAACTGGTCACCCATCAGCCATGTCAGGGAATCACTCCAAACCTCGCCCACAATATAGGCTTCCGGGTTTGCCGTTTTAACAACCTTACGGAAATCCCGCCAGAAGTGGTTATCCACTTCGTTCGCTACATCCAATCTCCAGCCGTCGAGCTTGATCTCCTTAATCCAGTATTCCGCGACATCGAGCAGATACGCTTTCACTTCCGGATTGGCCGTGTTAAATTTCGGCATATTTCCATAAAAACCGAAGGTATCATAGGTAGGTATACCGTTCTTAATACCAACAGGAAATTCATTGATATGAAACCAGTCTGCATACTTTGATTGTTTTCCATTTTGCAGCACATCCTGAAAAGGCGGGAAATCTTCACTGCAATGATTAAAAACAGCGTCAAGCATGACGCGGATACCACGCCGGTGGCATTCCTCGGTGACTTTTTTGAGCAAATCATTATCTCCAAAATGCGGATCTACTTTTTTATAATCAATGGTGTCATATTTATGGTAGGAGTTGGCTTGAAAGAGGGGGGTGAAATATATAGCATTTACGCCAAGCTTGGTTAGATCATCCAGATGATCGAGGACGCCTTGCAGGTCTCCGCCAAAGTAGTTATCCAGCTCGGGTGTACCTCCCCAGGCATGAGTTCCTTCGGGATTAAGGTCTGGATTGCCATTGGCGAACCGTTCGGTCATGATCTGGTAAAAAACCGCTTCTTTGGCCCATTCGGGAACCTTAAATACATCAATCTCATGAATGTACGAGAATTCGTAATATCCTCCAGTAGGGTAAGGGGGATCTCGGTGAATTCCATTGTCAGCCAGAAATACATTTTCATGACCCGCTGTGACTCGAAAAATATAGGTGAGTCGTTTGAATTTGGGTTTAACCGCAGCCTCCCAGTAGTCGAACATGCTATCCGAAGCAGCCTTTTCCAGTTGGATTTCCCTGTAGGTTCCGTCCCAATCATATTTATCACCGGTCAGTGCAGTCACATAGTCTACATCATCTCTCTTCGTACGTACACGCAGATGAATCGTAGACGTGTTGTAGGCATAGGCCCACTTGTCACGGGGAACGTGATACATCGCTTCGAGCAGCATGACAGCACCTCCTGTATCAAGATGAGTATAGCATTACATAACCAAGCTAGACAGCAAATGAACCATAAAAGGTTTACATAATTAGTAAAATTTTCATTGTTTTCATCGTTTTCATTTCACAAGCATCTCCAGGTTAGGCTTGAATATACGTATGCAAAATAAAGAAAAGAGGTGTTTTCTGTAGACCGGGTGATATCCGTCCAATCTGTAGAGAACACCTCTTTGGTTGTGTCTGTAAACTTAAAACTTATATTATCGTAGAGCCTGTTCAAACTCTGTTCGAATCGTTTGCAGCAGCTCGGGCTTCGTTAGCACATCATAAGCTGTTGCGGCAATTGCCTTTGCACCCAAGATCATACCATCGAGTGCCCGCTCCTGTAATGCCAGATCACGGAATTCGATGGAGTGCAGGGTGTGAACCTCATCAACGACACGAATGTAAGGATGAATTGCAGGACAGCGTAAGGATACGTTACCGATATCCATGGAGCCATGATCATTTCCGCTAACGATCTCGTCTTGTGGAATACCGAGTTCCATGAGGTTTTCACTAAACGCTGCAGATAAAGATTCATTGGTTACCATCTCATCATACGACGTTTCGTAATTCGAAGTCACAAGACGACAGCCTGTTTGGAGTGCGGAACCTTCGGCAATCTGAATGACACGCTGCGTTAGCATGTTAAGCTCTTTTCTGGTTGCGGCACGTACGTAGAATTGGGCTGAAGCATAGTCGGGGATGATGTTGGCAGCCTGACCACCGCTATTAATAACACCATGGATCCGGACAGTGCTTCTCACTTGCTGGCGGAATGCATTAATGCCGTTAAAGGTTTGGATAACGGCATCGAGAGCATTGATCCCTTCATGCGGACTGGCCGCGGCGTGAGAGGATTTGCCGTAGAATTCGAATTGCACAGCATCAATGGCCAGAGAGCTGCCCGATTTCTCATAAGCATAGTAAGGATGGGCCATCAGTGCGACATCACAATCATCAAACAGACCTGCTTCAGCCATTGGAACTTTGGCGCCACGAGTTTCCTCGGCAGGTGTGCCGAATACTTTCAACGTTCCTCCAACTTCATCCAGAATGGACTTTAGACCGACTGCAGCGCCCAGGCTCATCATACAGATCAGATGATGGCCGCAAGCGTGACCAATCTCGGGAAGTGCATCGTATTCGCATAACAGCGCTATGGTTGGACCTTTTTTGGCAGCAGCGTAGGTGCCGATAAAAGCTGTATCCAGTCCAAGTACGGGAGCCTCTACTTCGAAACCGTGAAATAACAGTTCTTCCTTTAGGCGGGCAGAAGCAAGGTATTCCTCGTTCCCGAGTTCGGGATTAGCACCAATGTATGATGAAATCTCCTTAAAACGGGAAGCATATTGATCAATAACCGTCAAAATTTGTGATTTAGTATGTGTCATCGTGAACTCCTTCGTGCAAAATGAAAATAATTTAGTCATTATATCATGTTTGCTTGGTTTTTTCAGAAACAAGTCAGGATTTGTAAGTTGAAAACTCATTGCATAATCATGCATTGTACTTTATAATGACTCAGGCATCAACATGAGGAAGCACATAATGTATTATAAGGGGAGAACAGGGTTGAAATTGATTAGTCGTTACACCATGATGCTGTTGACCTTTGTCGTTTTATTGACGGCTGCCGTTCCTTCGGCGCTGGCAAGTGGAACTACGGGCACTTCAGACAGTAAAAAATTGGTTCTCGGCACGAGTGCCGACTTTGCACCATATGAATTCCATAAAGTGATTAATGGCAAGGATGAGATTGTCGGATTTGATATTGCCATTGCCAAAGAGATTGCTGCCGATCTGGGCGTAGAACTTGTCATAGAAGATATGGGTTTTGACGGCCTGCTGCCTGCCTTGCAGAGTGGACGCGTGGATATCGTTATTTCAGGCATGACACCGACAGAGGACCGCAAAAAAAGTATCGACTTCTCGGATACCTACTATAAATCGAAACAAGTCATCATGGTTCGCAATGAGGATAAAGACAAATACCCAACCATGGCTGCACTGGAAAATGAAAAAATCGGAGCACAGAAAGGTTCGATTCAGGAAACGATCGGACAGAAGATTCCTGGAGTCAAGCTGACGTCTCTTGATAAAATCTCGGACATTGTGCTTCAACTTCAGACGAAGCGGATCAACGCTGCAATCGTAGAAGATACGGTTGCCGCAGGCTACCTGGACGATATGATTGGACTTGCTCCTGCGGTTCCGGACGAAGAGCAAGTAGCAGCAGCGATCGGGATTCGCAAAGGCAATACGGAGTTGCTTAATGCCGTTAATGGTACGCTTGAACGATTGAAGAGTGAAAATAAAATTGATCAGATGGTAACGGAAGCCAGTCAATTGATGGCAGACCGTGAGGTCGCATCGCCAAATATTTTTGAAGTATTCTGGCAGTACAAAAGCTTCTATGCTACGGGCGTGGGTTATACCCTCTTATTGTCTGCACTTGGTGTAATCTTCGGGGTAATCATTGGTTTGATCATTTGCCTGTTCCGAATGCATGATACAGCAATTTTGCGGTGGATTGGTACGGCTTATGTAGAAGTCATTCGTGGTACGCCGATGCTGGTTCAATTGATGATTATTTATTATGGTCTTGCCTTGACATTTGGTATTACGTTCTCGCCTCTTCAGGCGGGTATCTTAACTCTTTCCATCAATAGTGGTGCTTACCTTGCAGAGATCTTCCGTGCAGGGATTCAAGGCGTTGACCGCGGTCAACTGGAAGCAGCCCGTTCGCTTGGGATGGGTAGAGCCGCGGCCATGAGATTTATTATTTTGCCACAGGCCTTCAAAGCTGTGCTGCCTGCTATCGGTAATGAATTCGTAACGATCATCAAGGAATCTTCCATTATCTCGGTCATTGGTATGGTTGATATCATGTATCAGGCAAGTGTAGTCAAAAACATTACGTACCAAGGAATGAATCCGTTCCTTATTGCAGCAGCCATATACTTTGTATTGACATTTATTTTGTCCAAGCTGCTGGGTCGACTGGAAAGGAAGTTGAGTGCAAGTGATAGACGTTAGACAATTACACAAATCCTACGACAAAAACGAAGTACTAAAAGGCATAGATGTCTCAATTGGCAAGGGCGAGGTCGTTGTTGTGATTGGTCCTTCAGGATCAGGCAAAAGTACCTTCCTGCGCTGTCTTAACCTGTTGGAGCAGCCTACTTCAGGTGAGATTAATTTCGAAGGCGTATCGATCACGGATCCCAAACACAACATTAATGCAACGCGGGAGAAAATGGGGATGGTGTTCCAGCACTTTAATCTGTTTCCGCATAAAACTGTGGAGCAAAACATTACCATTGCCCCGATTAAAGTCAAAAAACAGTCTGCACAGGAAGCCAAGCAGATTGCCGCAGACTTGCTTAAAACCGTGGGGCTGTTGGATAAAAAAGATGCTTATCCGAGTCAGCTGTCTGGTGGACAGAAGCAGCGGATTGCTATTGCCAGAGCGCTTGCGATGCAGCCGCATGTGATGCTGTTTGACGAGCCGACATCTGCACTTGACCCTGAAATGGTTGGTGAAGTGCTCGACGTTATGAAACGCCTGGCTGAAGGCGGCATGACTATGGTTATCGTTACCCACGAGATGGGCTTCGCCCGTGAAGTCGGTGATCGCATCATCTTTATGGATGGCGGTGTCATTGTGGAAGAGGGGACACCAGATGAAGTATTTGGTCAGCCTAAGCATCCACGTACGCGTGACTTCCTCGGTAAAGTCTTGTCATAGCCTTTGAGCATGATCCAGTCAGTAAACCGCATGAATAAGAACGAACAAAAAACGAAATCAAACAACCTTGCTCACGTCACGTTTGCAGGGTTGTTTTTTGTGCATGGATAAGTATCCATTGTTGTAAAAGTAACTTTTCTGTCATCGTTCCATAGCTGCTTGATCGCTCTTTAATAAGAAAAATCCTTATTTCTAAGCAGCATTATGTGTTGTTTAAAACAGTTGGTAACATTTACTACGGTCCCTGGTTACAAAATTGTGATATATTGTTCCTGCCGAAACTTCCTGAGGAGGAAGTGTGGAGGATGTAACGATGCAGACCGTGGAGGGGAAGATTGATAAGCACGCTGCTTGGGGTGAATTAGGGGTACATAACGCAAGACGAATGTAACAGAGACCTATAGGGTGGTTTCCTCCATCCGAATCCGACAACTAACTTCGCAGGCACAATGAGGGAGGAAGACCATGATTAAGAAGAGAACTATAGCCAAAACAGCAGCAGCCCTGCTGACAGCAGCAATGCTCATTCAGGCCGTTCCAGCTCACGCTGATTCTGTTCACGTGGCCAAAGAAGGGGATACCTTCTATACCTTATCGAAACAATATGGAGTTGGACTGAACACACTGGTTAAAGCAAACAGTGATATTTCGCCTTACAACATTTATGGTGGTTTAAAAATTACGATTCCTGGAAAAGCAAACACGGCCTCAGCTGCTCCAGCAGCGAAGAGCTCTACGGGTGCAAAAACGATTACGACCGCTAGCCTTGATGTGAATGCTGACGATAAAGTCGTTCAAGCTTGGGGCAAAACGTTTGATTACAGTAAGTCCATTGATGTGAAAGCAACAGCGTACTCTGCAGCCGCTTCCGAAAATGGTGGATGGGGTGCTGTTGATTACTTCGGCAATCCACTTGAACTCGGCACAATTGCCGTAGACCCTAGTGTGATTCCATTGGGTACGAAGGTTCTTGTTACAGGTCACTCCCATCCGGGGCTGCCTAAGCAGGCATTTGTGGCTACTGCCAGGGATATCGGCGGGGCGATCAAAGGAAAACGAATTGATATTTTCATTCCTGGGAGCCAGAAGTCAGTGAGCACATTCGGTTTTCAGGATGTTGAACTTTATATCTTGAAATAAGTATCAGTGCCAGCAAAAGGGTGCCTTTATTCACGATTAACGTGAAATAAGGGTACCCTTTGTCTTTATTAACACGCGCAAAATGGTTAATTCATAACTTGTGTTGTTTCGTCTAACCATTATTTGCTTTTTGGCAATTGCAGCATTTCGTCCAAAGTCACCAGATTGAAGCCCCTGCATCGCAGTTCATCTATAATCTCCGGAAGTGCTCCGATGGTACCGGACAGATTGGAGCCCACGCCTCCGCCCGCATGCTGAAGAATGATGGAGCCTGGCTTGACTGCAGATAAAACATTCTGCTTCACTTCCTCTTTGCTGAGGCCTTTCCAATCCAGCGAATCCACATTCCAGTTGACGATGCTGTATTGCTGTCTTGCGGCCCATTGCAGCTGTTTCTCATTAATGTCCCCGTATGGAGGACGAATCATTTTAGGTGTATACCCGGTCAGTTTACGAATAATGTCGCCGGTATGTAGAATTTGTTTGCGAAAAGCATTCAAAGACAGCTTGCTGAATTCAGGGTGGTTGTAACTGTGGTTCCCAACAATGTGACCTTCCCTAACGATTCGTCTGACGAGGTCGGGATGTTTCTCTGCCCGGTTGCCAACAATAAAAAAGGTTGCTTTTACATTATATTTCTTTAAAATATCCAATACCTGTGGAGTGAAGCGCGGATCAGGCACATCATCAAAAGTTAGTGCTACCTGTCTGGTTGAAGGCCCATTGGTTTTGAACGTATCGGCATATTTCTGCCTGAGCTGACCGAGTGTCAGCTGTTCATCCTCAGATAAATCCGGCTCTGCAGCAGGTATGCTCTCTGGATCGGTTTTTGCCAGCACTTGTCCAGGTAAATAGCTTCCACTCATAAATATAAGGATCAACATGGAGAATGCGATGAGGCGAATACGCATGATATAGCCTCCCTTGTCAAATTGCGTTCTCTTTGGTATGCCCGCGGTGATGGTTCATTATGCATAAATGTGAGAAGTTTCATTGTCCAATTCAGTCGATAAGCTCATAATTCCACCATTACATATACACACAAAGGATGGGTGGATTAGGATGAGTACGTATGATTTGAAATCAGTTCGTTTGCAGGTCTTTGAAGCTGGAGAAGATAAGATATTTTTGGTCACGGGTGGGAAAGCTCATATAGGGGCTGTGGCGACCTTTTATCCGGAAAGAGAACGCGTGGTGGGGACGGCAGTCCATATTCCAGGGCATAAGGAACAGGAATTGTGTGAGCGTCTTGCACGTAAGGCCGCAAATTCTCTTAAGGTGACCGTAACCGTCATTATGGGGATTCATTTTGACGCCATTACACGTGTACAGATCGATGAGATCGTACAGACGGCGGAGAAGCTGCTCGAAGACCATTTAACCCTGGCGAATGATATTAAATAGTAGATTTTGGGTAAGCCGGAATCGTGTTTTATGATTTTTTTTGGTAAAATTGAAACGGGATGAAGGTTACCACGTATGTATGATTATATACAAGGATGTAATATCGACTAGGAGGAATACCATAATGTCCATTTTCAAACGTTTGCGTGATTTAACGATGTCTAACATTAATGCCATTATTGACAAGGCAGAAGATCCAATCAAAATGACGGATCAATATATCCGTGATATGCAGGAAGATCTGGAAGATGCAGAAAAGGCTGTAGCACAACAAATCGCGATTGAGAAAAAATTCAAGCAGCTGTTCGAGGAACAGGAAGCATTGGTGAAGAAACGTGAGGAGCAAGCTCATACTGCAGCACGTGCACAGAACATGGATCTGGCTCGCCGGGCTCTGGAAGAGAAAAAAGCTGCCGAAGTAAAAATGGCAGAATATAAAACAAGCTATGATCAGAATAAGGCTGCTGCAGACAATCTGCGCGGCAAGCTGGATGAAATGCGCAAGCAATTGACACAAATGAAAAATAAGCGCGAAACGCTGGTAGCGCGTTATAATGCAGCAAAAGCACAAACCGAAATCAACAAAGCGCTGAACGGATTCAGTTCCGATACAGCTAGTGCTGGCATGAAACGTATGGAAGAGAAAATGATGCAAATGGAAGCACAGGCTGAAGCGAGCAACGAAATGTCTTCCAAAGGAAAATCACTGGATGAAGAGTTCGAGAAACTCGGCAAAGATCAGGCCGTTGAGGATGAACTGGCGGCACTCATGAAGCAGTACGAAAATAAGAACTAAACCTTGCATCTCAGGCAGGGTTCACTGGCGGAGGAGAGACAGCGTTTCTCCTTCGCTTTTAAATGCGGTTCATGTTGATAAGTGGGGGCTGTGTAAATGGATTTGAACATTTTGGCGATGCTGGTCTGGACGTTATCTGGCTCGGTTTTGCTTTTTGTTTTGATGTATGTGGATTCATTGTTTACGAAGTATAAGGATTTTGCGGAAGTTAAGGCAGGGAACATGGCGGTTACGACACGGATGGTCATGAAGCTGTTTGCTCAAGGCTATGTGCTTGCCACTTCGATTTCGACTGCGGGTCATCTGGGTGAAGCGCTGCTTGTGTCGGTTGTTTCATTTGTCATCCTGCTTATTCTGGAGAGCGTTGTACACTTTATGATTCGCACATGGGCCAATCTTGATCTGGACACAGGAATTCAGCAAGGGAAGACAGGATATGGCTTGTTCTCCGGTGCTTTGCACATTGTGGGCGCATTAATTATTGCAGCTTGTTTATAAGATAACGAACGGGAGTAATGGGTATGAGTGTATGGAAACGGATTAAAGGAATACTAGCCAAACCCGAACCACCACGAGCAGAGAAAACCATGCTGGACCTTGAGCCTGGAGATATCTGTGAGGTCTCGCTCGTTACGTATGAAGTTGTGGGGCGGGTGCAGCATCGTGCGAGAAAAGCGGTGGTACTCACACTGCAGGACGGTACAACGTTTAGACATTTGCATGTAGAAGAAAGAGAATTGACACGTTATTCCCTCTATACGCCAATTGATGGCCGTCTTGACGCACCAGACGAAGTCCCAACCTTACTCGATCTGGACGGACGCGCGTATCATCTGGAGGAAGAATATGGAGGAATGGTTACCACTGCCGGCAGGACACCTTATGGTCAGGCTGGAGAGCAATTGGTTTGGCAGTACCAGTCTGATGATAACATGCTTCTGCGTGTGGAATGGCAAGACAGAAGATTTACTCTGTATGAAGGTGAGTCCATTCTTCCTGCGGATATCAAAGTGATTCGTTCGAGCTAGGAGAGGTTCCAATGAAAAAGCGCATGGCACTTGGATTAAAATTAATGCTGGTCCTCAGCCTTGTCATGTCCCTGTTGTCCGCGTGCGGGATGCCTTCCGTTCAGGACACTTATCCGCTTGAGTCTGTAAGTGGCAGTGGCAATACGACATCCTATGTGTATCGGGCTGCCGACCGTTCGGTTCCGGAAGTGGCTCAGGAATTATCGGAACAGCGAAAACCTGATCAGATCTCGGCGGAAAATGAAGAGCGGATGTTCCTGGTGTATCAGGACCAGTATTATCATTTGCAGCAGGACCCGAACAAGAAGGAAGATACCTTAATTGAGGTGGATTCCAAGGAATACGTACGCCAGAATTATGATTCTTCCTTTTTACAGGGGTATTTGACCGCAACGCTCATTGGCAATTTGTTTGATTCCTTTGGCGGCAGCGGATACGGAAAGTACAGAGGGTACACCGATCGTGATACGTACAAACCGAATCAAGGTACTTATCGTGCACCAACAAGCAATGACAAAAAGGCGGCTCCGCCTATCACGGTTGATCGAAAAGGATCCATTACCCGGCGGGGAGGAGACACCGATACTAGTGTAGGTTCAGGCGGTGGATTGTTTAGCCGAAAAAAGGAACCGAGCACCGGTACCGTCGAACGTAACAAAAGCGGTGGATTGTTCAATTCACCAAAGAGCTCTTATAAGAAACCCAAAACAAGGGTAGGCGGCGGACGAATCATGAGGCGAAGATAAAGACGAGATCTGCCAGCCTGAAGAGTTTATAGAGAACAGCCACAAGGTAAGGCAGAATAAATGCTGCCATGCGCAAGCTCACCTTGTGGCTGTTCTTTTTGTTTTTATATGGGGAAGTATCGTTTGAATTAGGATCTGCGAACGTGATTGGATTTGCGTGTCCGGGGAATGGTGGAAGGTGGCTGTTTGCGAATCCAACGAACAAATGGGGCCATTCGTTCATTCTCTCGTAGTGCCTGAATGTCTGTTAAATGGAGACGGATAAGATCCTGGTTGGTAAACAGCGAATGAATTTGTTTATGACACGGAATACATAGATCAGCAGTAGGCATGAAAGTACCGCCCATTTCCTTGGGCGTGAGATGATGAACTGTTGTTTCCACAGGCTCTCTACCGCATAATTCGCATCGGTTGCTCATATCTGCTCCTCCGTTCTTACCCCTATTATGGGCATAAGCTCACAGTTTCATGTTACCCGCGAGGCGAGTACTTGTCACACCCCTGCTTTCACGCTACACTTTCTTAAACAAGTTCTGTCCCAAGGAGGTCCGTTTCATTTTGAGAATCAATACACATTCAGATGATATGACAAGTGGCAAATTCAACCGTACAGCCGTGCAGGTCGAGGCTGCTCAGGCCAGAATATCACCTCATGTTACTACAGCTTTAGTTGAAAAAGTAACCTTGGAATCTGCGCATGGACGAACGCTGGCAGAAACGATTCATGCTCCGCATCCATACCCTTTCTTCAGAAGGTCAGGTATGGATGGTTATGCCATTGTCAGCAGTGACACAACTCATGCGACCAGCGATGAACAGGTCTGGCTGCGAGTCGTTGATGAAATTCCATGTGGATATACATCGGATGTACCCATCACTCCAGGTACCACTGCGCGGATCATGACAGGTGCACAAGTGCCTGAAGGAGCAGATGCCGTTGTTATGCTGGAGATGACCGAAAGCAGGGAACAGGATGGAGAACAATGGATTGCATTGAAACGCCATATCCAGCCCAATGCCAATATAACGCCAATTGGACTGGAGGTTCAGGAAGGTCAACTGCTGCTTGAAGCCGGAACGATCATCCAGGCAGGAGAACAATCCGTATTGGCTACTTTTGGTGTGGCCGATGTACCGGTATTTAGACGTCCAAAAGTCGCCATTTTTGCAACGGGAACGGAATTGCTGGAGGTGCATGAGCCTTTGCAGCCTGGACGCATTCGTAACAGCAACAGTCATATGCTCCGTTCCTTGGTCGTGGAGGCAGGTGCTGAACCTGTGATGTATGGATCCATAGCCGATGATGTGGATACGGCTCGTGCTAAACTGGCAGAAGCAGTCGAGCATAACGATATTGTCGTCACCACAGGAGGCGTCTCGGTTGGGGATTATGACATTATGGGTGATCTGGTACGGGAAGGCAACATGGAGATGCTGTTTAATAAAGTGACGATGAGACCAGGAAGTGTTACGACAGCTGCGGTTGTTAGTGGGAAGTTGCTATTTGCCCTATCCGGTAACCCGGGAGCTTGTTTTGTAGGATTCGGACTGTTCGTACGGCCTACCATTCGTATGATGCAAAACGATTCCCGGCCTTATTTGGATGAGTGGACAGCGACCCTGGATCAAGAATATACAAAAGTGAACAATTTTACGCGATTCGTACGGGGGCGCACAGAGATTCGGGATGGCAGGGTATATGCGAAGCCTGCTGCGTCAAGAGTGGATGAGTCCAGCGTCATGATTACCATCAAGGACAGTGATTGTCTGATCATCATTCCGCCTGACAAGAAAGGGATTGCTGCAGGAGAACAAGTACACATACTCAAGCTGCCAAGTGGACAGGTGAGGTAGGGCTCATGGTCAACAAGAGGACACTTCCACACATTGTGCAGATCGTAGGATACAAAAATACGGGGAAAAGCACCTTAACTGCAGAACTCACGAGATATCTTTCTTCGGAGGGGTTACGGGTTGCCGTCATTAAGCATGATGGACACGATCATTTCCAGATGGATCATGAAGGAACCGATTCATATCGTTTCCATCAGGCGGGAGCCTCCGCCGTGGTAGTAATGTCGGAGAAGCGAACGGCTGTCATCGAGCAGCAGCCAACCAGTCTGGAGACGATGCTGAGTCGTCTATCGGATTATGACTGGATTCTGATCGAAGGATACAAAGCAGCACCTTACCCCAAACTGGTGATGATTCGTGAGGAACAGCATGTCGCTATACTTCAGAAGCTAAAGGGAGTGATGGCGGTTATTTCCTGGTTTCCGAGAGAAACCTTGCATGCTGCGGGGAGTGAACCTGATCTGATAAGCGAAGTGGTTTGGCACGCTGTGCAGGAACCGGAACTTATTGCCCGATGGTTGCTGGAACATGTGAATTTAGCGCAGTCATAAGCCGGAAAGTATTTGGTGTGATCGAAAGAATAATGCAGTTTCATATCAGCAAATTCTACCGTATTCGTTATCATTACTATATTGAATAAGCGAAAAACAGCGGATATTCTTACTGGTTATCAGTAAAAAGTATCCGCTGTTTAATTGGTATGGGTGTCTCCTATGACCCCGTACCTTCCGAACGACGCTCAATGGCTTCAGACATCGTTTTGTCCGTAAGATGTGCATAGATTTCGGTCGTTTCTGTCGAAGCATGCCCAAGCTGTTCCTTTGTTTTATAGATGTCGTTTTGCAGGTAATAGTCTGTCGCAAAGGAATGCCGCAGTTTATGCACCGTCAGATACGGTTTGCCAAAACATTTGGCATATTTCATAATCATGGCTTGAATCGCTCGTTTGGTCATTCGGCTGCCTTCGGATTCACCGTTACGAAGCGCAATGAATAATCCTTTTTCCCGTTTGGGTGTGCGATATCTTGATTGCCGGAGCTGCATGTAGTTGGCTAGTTCATCCTTGGCTTGCTCCCTGAAATATACGGGTGTTTTGAACGTTTCATCATTGTTACCTTTGCGGTAAACATATAACAATTTGTTGTTCAAATCCAGATCATCAACATTCAGGTTAACCACTTCGGATACACGTAGTCCGGAATTGAGAATAAGACTGGCGATGCAAGCATCCCGTTCTTTGTTGAGTTCATGGGAATAGAGGGCTTGTTTGTTTTTTTGCATATCGACTGCATATCCCTCGAGGATATATCCGATAAACTCAAGCAGCTCCTCATCCTCTAATAGTTTTCCTTTGAGCTTCGCCGCGGTGTCCTTTGGCTTATGTGTGCGTTTGATCTCAATCTTGGCCATAATATTGCGTTTCAGCAGCGGATAGAAATCTTCATCTTCGGCAATTTGGCTCAAATAATGAAAGAGGGAGCGCAGAGAGGACAGTTTGCGGGATACTGTAATTCTCGAATTGGCTCCTTCGCGTTTAGTTGCGAGGAACAATCGGAACGAGGTTACCGAATCCATTCGTAATACTTCGAGTTCAGTTAACGTCACTTCGCGGTTAGACTCAGCCTGGGACAAACCTTCAGCACGCAGCCAACTGAAAAAAGTATCATAATCCCTTAAGTACTCGAGCAGGGTAGAAGGTGATAAATCGGGAAGCTTATAGTCAATGAATTGCTGAACGAACCAAGGCATGGAAGGCAGTTTGTCATCCAGCTTGCGTCGATCAATCTCTTTTTGCACATTGGTCAAGTTCGGCACCTCCTGGTTAATTCTTCTTCGAATAGTCTATGTCCTAGTGTACCATAATTTGCTTGGTCACAGCCTGTTCACGGAATAGAGCAGAGGAGGGCGGTATTCTTGCCCTTCGCGGTACAAACCTTTAAAGTAACTAGTATAAGTTAAGCAGAGGAGGTGAACCGGATGAATATGCAAATCGAGCTGGTTCCCCGGGAACGGAGTCAGGTAATTCGGCATTTAATGCAGTTTTATCTATATGATTTTACAAAATACCTGAATATCGATGTGGACAGCAATGGCATTTTTCCGGAGTATCCCGGTTTGGAAGCATTTTGGGAGGAGGAAGGGCGTAAATTTGCTTTTCTCATCACGTGTGATGGAGCCCCGGCCGGTTTTGCACTGGTGGAACGCTTCGAGCCTGGGAGTAAGGATAACGATTATTATTTGACCGAGTTCTTTGTTATGCAAAAATATCGGCGGAGCGGAATAGGGACTCAAGCGGCACATGAGCTGTTTCATCGATTTCCGGGAAGATGGAAAGTAACGCAGGTGCGCAACAATGTGATCGCTCAGGCGTTCTGGAGGAAAGTGATTGGAGCCTACACAGGAGGAAGATTTCGTGAGAAATTTCATCCGGAACTCGGTAATCCGAGCCAGTTTTTTGTAACGTAAACGTGTGTGAGGACCTAATCGACTGTCACTATACATATTGGATTGAATTAGGAGCGTGTGACACGATTAGATCCGATATTTCATGGACAAGAACAGAGGGCACTTTTCTTATACGGATTTTAAATGTTTATTGGACAAATAGATCTAAAGTGGGTGCGATGTTCGTCTAACGGGTAATAACCCATAAAGTTGTCAATCTTTCATAAGTTGTACCTATATTAACGAAGCTCGGAGGAATCAATCATGGAACTGCGCGAATATGGAAACACAGGCATGAAAGTAAGCACGCTCGGATTTGGCGGATCCGAAATCGGAAGCAACGTATCCAAACAAGACGTGGAAACACTTCTGAATACCGCTTTGGATGCCGGATTGAATGTCATTGATACCGCCGAATGTTATGGGAACAGTGAGGAACTGATTGGAGATGTACTTTCGCATCGGCGTGATGATTATTATTTGTTTACCAAATGCGGACATGCTGCCGGGGTGGATGGACCTGATTGGGACGCCAAGGTGCTGGAGCAAACGATTGACCGCAGCCTGAGAAGACTCAAAACGGAGTATGTGGATGTCATTCATTTGCATAGCTGCTCTGAAGAAATTCTTCGGCAAGGGGCGGTAATTGAAGTGCTGCAGCGCGCCAAGGAAGCCGGAAAGACCAGGTTTATCGGGTACAGTGGGGACAAAACGGACGCGCTATACGCGATTGAAACCGGGGTGTTCGACAGTTTGGAAACTTCGCTAAATATTGCAGACCAGGAAGCGATTGATTTGACATTGCCGGAGGCGAGAAAAAGAAACATGGGCGTCATTGCCAAACGACCGATTGCCAATGCGGCATGGACGTTTGACACGCTCCCCGAAGATGCCTATCCATTCGTATATTGGAGACGGTTGCAGGAGCTGGGCTACGGTTTTCTTGCAGGTAATGATGTACAAGCGGCGGTTGAAACGGCCCTTCGTTTCACGTTAAGTACGGAGGGAGTCGATACGGCTATTGTTGGAACAACGAAGCCCAACCGGTGGCAGCAAAATGCTGATCTGGTCGCCAAAGGGGCTCTTCCGCAGGAACTGTACGATGAAATCAGAACAAGATGGAAGGAAGTTGCCGGAGCGGATTGGACCGGACGTACGTAATGAAAGAATGGAGCGAACGGTTCGACAGAGAACCGTCGACTTTTGAAAGCCGCCCTCGGGCGGTTTTTTTAATGAAATCCAAGCTTCCAAGCTCCAAAGTTAAAGGAGACATACCTGCCAAAACAATAGAAGAAAATTTTGAAAATATAATAATTATAATATTTCAACATATGAAAAATTCAGAATAATAAACATTATCTGTGTATCTGCACGAGATATAGATACCGTGTAAGCCTTTGACGAAAAAAAGAGTGAGGATTAAGCCTAAACGTAAAAAGTCAAGTCTGTTTACTAAATAAAATGTCCCTCTAATAAGTCCATGGGCCGTATAATAGAATTCATACATATGTTTATAAGAACATGTAAAATCAGGAGTGGTCAACAAGGGGGAACAGCATGGCTTCACAGTTAAAACAAATTCATCCATTGGCATGGACGATTATCGTCGGTACCATCTTTGGACGTATGGCAACTTCAATGAGCATTCCATTTCTGTCCATCTATTTGACACAGCAGATGGGGGCTTCGCCAACTCAGACAGGCATAATCGTGGCCGTGAGCGCGCTCGTCGGTGTTTTTGCCAGTTTCTATGGGGGGTACATCTCTGACCGGATTGGTCGTAAGAAAGTGTTGTTCATGTCAGTATTTGGCTGGGCGCTCGTATTTATAGGGTTTGCCCTATCGGACCAGATCTGGCTGTTCTTTATCATGAATGCACTTAACGGCATTTGCCGGGCGTTATTTGAACCGACATCCAGGGCGTTGTTATCGGATATCACACCACCGTCAAACAAGCTGCTTGTATTCAATCTGAGGTATGCAGCGATAAACCTGGGTGTTGTGTTCGGACCGCTGCTGGGACTGTATTTGGGATTATCGGATTCCAATTTGTCCTTTCTGGTGGCTGGAGGAGTATACATAGCTTACGGTATTCTATTAATAATTCAGTTTATTCTTCATCCTCTGAAGCAGGACGAGCAGAGCACGGGGACAGCGGAGCCGATCCGTTTGAAACAAGCATTCCGCATTACAAGTGGAGATCCTGTTTTTATGTTTGTTTTGATTGGGACTATTTTTTGTGTGCTCGGGTACGGACACTTTAGCTCGACGCTACCTCAGTTCATGGCGATTAACCCGAATATGACAGATGGTGCGAAATGGTTTGGATACATGCTTTCCTTAAACGCAGTGGTTGTTCTCGCCGTTCAATTTCCGGTGGTTCGTATCGCGAGTCGCTTTCCACCTGTAGTACCGCTCATTACAGGCAATATTATGGTAGCTGTCAGTCTGCTGCTGTTTGGATTGGCACAAAGTCCATGGATGCTGGTGGCGGCAGTTGTTATTTTTACGGTAGGCGAAGTACTCATGTTTACGCTGATGGATGTTCTGGTGGATCGGATTGCGAAGCCGGAACTGAAAGGCACATATTTCGGCATGATCGGATTCAACAATCTGGGCAATGTCAGTGCTCCAATCCTGGGCGGCTTTTTGCTGGACAGCTTCGGGGCTAACGAGCCAATGCTTGTCTTTGCACCAATTGCAATAAGTGCTGTATGCGGATTGCCTTTTTTGTGGATAGCACATCAACGATTACAGGCGAGAGAACAGCAACAAACGATGGAAAACGCACTGGGAAACTAGTCGGATGCGTATATGAAAAATTCAAGAACCTTCAAATCACTTTAATGTGATTCCGAAGGTTCTTTTTTAGCTCTATAATTACAATATTTCAACATATGAAAAATTCACAATAATAAAACCATTTTCCGTACCTTGTTTCGACCTGCAATCAAGCTGCACTTGCACTCCCCAAATGTTAAAACGAACTTCATTATCCATGAGTAAAAGTCAACAAAAAATATTCGAGAATCTAACGAAAGTAGAATCAGAGTAGATTGTATCCATATTTGGAAACTTCAATAACGACGTTGATGGGTGTCATGATAGTGCCGCATTCGCGGCTTTTTTTGTAGTTCATGTTCAGTTCATATGGATGACACGGGCAGTACATTTTCCTTAAGTACACTTATCTAGACGCCACCTGATGGTAGCCAACACAGAAAAAAACAGGAGATGATAATTTTGTCCATCAAGAAACGAACTTTAATTACAGCCGTAACGCTGGTGTTTACCACACTTGCTCCAATGTCTGCTATGGCTGAGCCGGTAAGTAACGTCAACGATGTTACGTACGAGATGACTAAAAAAGCAGTGATGGAGAAAGCCCAAATTCTTACCGATAACTATGGCACAACAAGCGTGCAATATGCACTCATACATGATGGTGAAATCGTAATTTCCGGGCAAGCCGGCAAGAATGACATGAATAACGCTGTACCTCTCACCGCAGATACGATCTATGGCATAGGTTCAACTAGCAAAATGGTAGTTACTACTGCTGTGATGAAGCTGGTCGATGAAGGGGAAATTGATCTGGATGTACCAGTCATACATTATGTCCCTGATTTCAAAATGGAGGATGAACGTTACAAAGAAATCACGGCGCGAATGCTGTTGAATCATTCCTCCGGACTTCCTGGAACTTCAAGCAGCAGTGCGATCCTGTTCGGGGATAACGATACTTACGCACATGATACATTGTTGGATCAACTCGCAACGCAAAAGCTGAAGGCAGACCCCGGAGCATATTCGGTTTACAGTAACGACGGCTTTTCGTTAGCCGAGATTCTGGTTGAGCGAATTAGTGGAATGAGTTTTACTGCATACATGCACCACTATATTACCGAGCCTTTGGGTATGAACAACACCAAAACGCCACAGGATCTGATTAGTGACAACAAAATGGCCGTGACGTATTCAGCCCTGCACAACGGACAACTTCCACAAGAAAACACAAATATGATTGCTTCGGGAGGCATTTATTCCACAGCCGAAGACTTGGTTCAATTTGCGCAAATTTTCACGGGAGAGGTCAAAGGTATTCTCTCGAGTGAATCGGCAGAAGCCATGGCAGCAGAAGAATACAAGAATGGCATGTGGCCGGAAGATGCAGATTCGTCCATTTCTTATGGCTTGGGCTGGGATAGTGTAAACCTTTTCCCTTTCAATGAATATGGCATCCAGGCCGTTGCCAAAGGCGGAAATACGATTTCGTATCATTCCTCTTTAATTGTGCTTCCGGAATACAACATGGCTGCAGCCGTCACCTCATCGGGAGGAACAAGCACAATGGATCAATTGATTGCAACGGAACTGCTGCTTGGTGCACTTGAGGAGAAGGATATCATTACGGAACGAAAGCCGGATAAGTCATTCGGGACGCCTGTAAGCGCAACGATGCCTAAGGGATTATCAGCGTATTCGGGCATCTATGGAGGTGGAGCCAGCTCGCTACTGAATATTGATGTGCAGGCTGATGGACAACTAAATTTGTCCGCGCCTTTAACACCGAATAGTGCTGAACAAAAGTACACATATACCACAGATGGAACTTTTACCAACGATGAAGGTACGGAAAAATTGATGTTCGTTGAAGAAGATAACGGGAATATCTATTTATGGTCACGCTCGTATCAGTCCATGCCTGGGCTTGGGCAGATCGCTTCTTCCGAATATAAGGCTGAGAAGCTGGAAACGAGTGAATTGTCCCCGGATGTAGCGGCAGCCTGGCAGAAACGTGAAGGTAAGAATTACTTTCTTGTGAACGAGAAATACACTTCAACGGTATATGACAGTGCTACACCGATCATCCCGATTCGTCTCTCTGACGAGATGCCAGGCTTGGTATACACCAATACAATCATAGATGCCAACCTCGCTGTGAACGAGCTGCAAATCCCCGGTTTGGCCGGTCGTGATACGATGGAATACGAATTCTTCAAGGAAAACGGAGTGGAATATGTCTCAGCAGGGGGCAAAGTTTATGCGAGCCAGGACGCAGTGAAGGCGCTCTATTCCGGAAATCAGTCGAAGACAACGATCCAGACGAATGGTTATGCCACTTGGTACTCGATCCCGGCGAAAGCCGCAGGTAAGATTATGACGGTCCAAATGCCTTCAAAAGGTGCTTTTACCGTGTATAATCAAGCGGGTATTTCCATTAATCACACCGTGGTCAGCGGTCAAAACGAGGTAGTTCTTCCTAAGAATGGCACCCTTGTTTTTGCTGGTGATATCGGTTCATCATTTGAAATTACACTCGCCAGCATCGAGAATTAAACAACGGAAATAATCATTGAAACGGACAGAAAGTCACGTAAACCGTGGCTTTTTGTCTACGGATAATCAAAAACATTAGGAAACACAAAACAACTTGGATAAATTCCCAGTAAAAAAATGATTGTCAAATAAAAAGAGATGTGATAATTTAATTTCTGTAACCGGTTACACATAAGGAGAACAAATTCATGACAACAATCAAAGACGTAGCGAATTTGGCTGGTGTATCAGTAGCCACCGTATCTAGGGTCATCAATGACAGGGGTTATGTACATGCGGATACTCGCAAGAAAGTAGAAGATGCCGTGAAGGCGCTTAACTTCTCCCCTAATGAAGTAGCTCGCTCATTATATAAACGTAAGTCCAAACTGATTGGTCTGCTGCTGCCGGATATTGCAAACCCTTACTTCCCACAGTTAGCTAGGGGTGTAGAGGATCGGATGCAGGAGCAGGATTTCAGGCTGATATTCGGAAATAGTGATGAGGATGAATCGAAGGAGCAGGATTACATCCAGACGTTTATCCAAAATAACGTAGTAGGTGTGATTTCATCCACGAACTACCCTCATTCTCCAATATATGAAAAATTAAAAATACCTGTGGTGTTTCTTGACAGGACTGCATTCGATAGTCCTTCGGTCTATGCGGACGGAAGAGAGGGCGGACGATTGGCCGCGAGAGAGATCATCAAGCGCGGTAGTCGTAGGATAACCGTTATGCAGGGTCCCTCACATATCAAACCAGCACAGGATCGGTTCGAGGGAGCCATTGAAATCATCCGGGATGCCGGATTGGATTACCATGTGATTCAGACGACCTCGTTCTCTTTTAACGAAGCGGGATTATGGGCAGAAGAGCTGTTCAGCAAATATGCTGACACGGATGGGATCATTGCCAGCAATGACATTGCAGCTATGGCAGTACTGCATGAGGCTTCGCGAATCGGGAGAAAGGTTCCTGACGATGTGCAAGTAATCGGATTCGACGACATTCCGATGAGCAGCCTGTTATCACCCGCATTGTCAACCATTCGCCAGCCTGCTTACGAGATGGGCAGGGAAGCGGCGGGATTACTTATCGGGCTTGTCGAACAAGCTCCAATCGAGAACAAAAACATACAGATGCCCGTAAGTTTTATCGAACGAGGCACAACGAGAAAGGTGAATTCAGATGGCTAAAATATGCGTAATCGGAAGCAGTTCCATGGATCTGGTCGTTACTTCTTCAAGACGTCCGGGGGCGGGTGAAACCGTCCTCGGGGAAAGTTTCAAAACGGTACCTGGCGGTAAGGGAGCCAATCAGGCGGTTGCTGCTGCAAGACTGGGTGGTGAGGTAATGATGATTGGCCGGGTAGGAGACGATGCTTTTGGTCAAGACATTTTGAATAATTTCAAAGCAAATGCTGTAAATACGCAAAATGTGAAACCGGTTACACATTCAGAAAGCGGAACGGCTCATATCATACTGGCGGAAGGCGATAATAGCATTGTATTTGTTGAAGCTGCCAATCGCGAAGTCACTCCCGAGTATGTTAACCAAGCGGCGGAAGCGATCCGCAATGCCGATATCGTACTGATCCAGCAGGAAATTCCGGAAGAAACCGTTGTCCGTGTGAGCAGCCTGTGTGCTGAATACGGAACGCCACTGCTGCTTAATCCGGCTCCAGCGAGAACAGTGCCGCAGGAAGTCATTGACAATGCCGCGTACATCACGCCGAACGAGCATGAAGCCGAAATCCTGTTTCAAGGCATGAGCCCGGCTGAGGCATTGCGCAAATACCCTAACAAGCTGTTCATAACGGAAGGCAGCAAGGGTGTTCGTTACTTTGACGGAGCAGAAGAAATCCTGGTGCCAACATATAAGGTGGAGGCCGTGGATACCACCGGTGCAGGGGATACATTTAATGCTGCACTTGCGGTCGCCTTAGCGGAAGGCAAGCCGCTGCAGGAGAGCATACGGTTCGCCAATCGTGCCGCATCGTTGTCCGTGACCAAATTTGGAGCACAGGGCGGCATGCCGACGAGAGACGAAGTGGAGGAGAGTTTATCATGAAAAGAAATGGCATACTAAATAGTCACATTTCTAAAATATTATCTGATTTGGGTCATACGGACATGATTGCCATTGCGGATGCGGGTCTCCCCGTTCCGGAAGGAGTGCTCAAGATTGATGTGGCTCTGAAACTCGGAACGCCAAGCTTTCAGGAAGTGGTTGAACTGATCGCAGACGACATGGTCATTGAGAGAGTAATCGTGGCAGAAGAGATCAAGGAAGGCAATCCGGGAGCTCTGAAGTTCGTTACAGATAAATTTGGCAACGATGCCATTGACGCTTCCATCAACCACGAACAATTCAAAGCACTAACCCGGCAGGTTAAAGCAGTCGTTCGTACAGGTGAAGCTACACCCTATGCCAATTGCATTTTACAAGCAGGAGTCCATTTTGGTTAAAAGGAGGTTGCATGATGCATATTCAGATGCACAACATTCATAAAGCATTTGGCACCAACCAGGTGTTAAGCGGAGTGGATTTCGAACTGAGGGAAGGTGAAGTTCATGCCCTGATGGGTGAGAATGGAGCCGGCAAATCCACGCTGATGAACATTTTGATCGGACTTCACCAGCGTGACCAGGGAACGATCTCCATTGATGATAAGGAAACCTACTTTGGCGGTCCGAAGGAAGCAGAGAAGTTAGGTATCGCATTTATTCATCAGGAGCTTCACGTTTGGCCCGAAATGACGGTGCTCGATAATCTTTTCATCGGTAAGGAGATGACTTCTTCCTTAGGGTTGCTCAATACAAAACAAATGAAAGCGCTCGCTTCAGAACAATTCGCCAAGCTGTCGGTACAAATTCCGCTCGAACGGCCCGCAGGAGAATGCTCTGTTGGACAGCAGCAAATGATAGAAATCGCCAAGGCGCTGATGACAGATGCGAAGGTCATTATTATGGATGAACCCACTGCAGCGTTAACGGAACGCGAAATTCAGAAGTTGTTTGATGTGATTACTGCACTGAAGAAAAACGGAGTATCCATTGTGTACATTTCTCACCGTATGGAGG
Organism: Paenibacillus xylanilyticus; assembly: GCF_009664365.1. NCBI lineage: Bacteria > Bacillati > Bacillota > Bacilli > Caryophanales > Paenibacillaceae > Paenibacillus > Paenibacillus xylanilyticus. Next base: position 3,914,005 of record NZ_CP044310.1, on the reverse strand, counting down.
AGATCTTCACCATCTGCGACCGAATCACGGTCATGCGGGATGGCAGGACGGTAGATACCCAGCCTATTCCTGAGACAAGCTTCGATGAAGTGGTGCGGAAAATGGTTGGACGGGAGCTGACCGAGCGATATCCGGCTCGTAATCCTTCTTATGGTGAAGTGGTTCTGGAAGTGCGGGACGCAAGCATTAAGGGACTGTTCCGACATGTCAGCTTCAATGTAAGAGCAGGTGAGATTGTTGGTTTCTCCGGACTCATGGGTTCGGGACGAACAGAGATCATGAGAGCGATCTTTGGTCTGGATACCCTGGACAGTGGAGAAGTCTTGGTCCGTGGCAAAAAAGCAAACATTCGTAAACCTTCGGATGCAGTGAAACACGGCATCGGTTTCATAACAGAAGACCGTAAGGATGAAGGGCTTGTACTGGACTTCTCGATTAGGGAAAACATGGCGCTGACCAATCTGTTCAGCTTCTCCAGTAAAGGGTTCATTTCAGCTCCAAAAGAGCAGGAATTCGTCGATACCCTGATCAAGCGTCTGCAGATCAAGACGCAATCTTCGGAGACAGCTGCGCGTAACCTATCTGGGGGCAACCAGCAGAAGGTTGTTATTGCCAAATGGGTGGGCATCGGACCAAGCGTGCTCATTCTGGATGAACCAACCAGAGGTGTGGATGTCGGAGCGAAACGTGAAATCTATCAGTTGATGAATGAGCTGACAGAACGCGGCGTCGCCATCATCATGGTATCTTCGGAGCTTCCTGAAGTGCTCGGTATGAGTGACCGAATTGTGGTTGTGCATGAAGGGCAGATCAGCGGAGAGCTGGCCAGGGAAGAAGCAACACAGGAAAACATTATGACATTGGCCACAGGGGGACAGTGAAATGACAACAATGCAGAACAACAAAACAACCGGAACGGGATTCCGCTTATCCAACGTAACACAGAAATTAGGACCGCTGCTTGGTTTAATCATTCTTATTATTATCGTATCCGTACTGAATCCAAGCTTCTTGGAACCGCTTAATATCTTGAACCTGCTGCGTCAGGTATCGATTAATGCACTGATTGCCTTCGGTATGACCTTTGTCATTCTGACCGGCGGGATCGACTTGTCCGTTGGCTCCATACTGGCTCTATCCAGCGCATTTGTCGCAAACATGATGTTGTCTGGCCTGGATCCGATTTTGTCCATCATCATTGGGGTAGCACTTGGTGGTGTGATGGGTATGGTGAATGGACTCATGATTACGAAGGGTAAAATGGCTCCATTTATCGCAACATTGGCGACAATGACCATATTCCGCGGTTTAACGCTGGTATATACGAATGGTAATCCGATCACAGGACTCGGGGACAGTCTGCTGTTCCAACTGTTTGGACGCGGCTATCTGCTAGGCATTCCGGTACCTGCCATAACGATGTTGATTACCTTCGTGATTCTATGGACGATTCTGCATAAAACGGCTTTTGGCCGCAAAACGTATGCTATCGGTGGTAATGAGAAAGCGTCCATCATCTCGGGTATCAAAGTCACACGTGTGAAGATCATGATCTATTCCCTTGCAGGAATGCTGGCAGCTCTAGCAGGTGCAATTCTGACATCTCGTTTGAATTCCGCACAGCCAACAGCAGGTACTTCTTATGAACTGGATGCGATCGCAGCCGTTGTTCTGGGCGGAACAAGCCTGACGGGTGGACGCGGACGGATCGTGGGCACATTAATTGGTGTTCTGATTATCGGCGTGCTGAACAATGGTTTGAACCTACTCGGCGTGAACTCCTTCTATCAAATGGTGGTCAAAGGTGTCGTCATTGCGATTGCTGTCCTGCTGGACCGCAAGAAAACGGCTTAAGGGGAGAAACAACTATGAAAAAATGGACATTAACACTTGTAAGCATGATTATGATCATTGTTCTGGCCGGGTGCTCTCTGGAGCCCCCTGAATGGGCGAAGCCGGACGGTGCCGGAAATAAAGGACAGAAGAAAATAGGTCTCTCGATTTCAACACTGAACAATCCGTTCTTCGTTTCATTGAAAGACGGAGTCGTCGCAGAAGCTCAAAAGCAAGGCATTGAGGTTATCGTTGTCGATGCACAAAATGATTCGGCCAAGCAAACCAACGATGTGGATGACCTTATTCAGCAGGGCGTTGATGCACTCCTGATTAACCCGGCGGACTCCGCGGCAATCTCTACGGCAGTTCAATCTGCCAACAGCGTAGGCATTCCCGTAATTACACTGGATCGTTCCGCAGACAAAGGTGAGGTAGCGGCTCTGGTAGCATCCGATAATGTCAAAGGCGGACAGATGGCAGCCGAATATTTCGTTGAACAGCTCGGTGAAGGTGCTAAAGTCATTGAACTTGAAGGTGTGCCAGGAGCTTCCGCTACACGTGAACGGGGTAAAGGGTTCCACGAGGTGGCTGACCAGAAGCTTGACGTGGTTGCCAAACAATCGGCGGATTTCGACCGCTCCAAAGGTTTGAATGTGATGGAAAACCTGCTGCAGGGAAATCCGGATGTACAGGCTGTATTTGCCCATAACGATGAGATGGCACTTGGTGCGATTGAAGCGATTCAAAGCTCGGGCAAAGACATTCCAGTGATCGGGTTTGACGGCAACGACGATGCAATCAAATCCATTCAGGATGGAAAGCTGACAGCGACCGTTGCTCAGCAGCCGGTACTGATTGGCCAGCTGGCCGTACAAGCTGCTCTCGATGTCCTGGAAGGCAAACAGGTGGAGAAGTCCATCCCGGCAGAATTGAAGCTGGTGACCAAGGAAAATGCAAACAACTAGTATCCATAACATCCCGTTTCGGCGAACCGCCGGGGCGGGTTTCTTTTTTTCTGAACAAGGATTGGATAAAAGAAAACGGCTCCTTCTTGACGAACTGCGCGGGAATTAACTGATTGGAAGCTTGATATCTATCAGAGTTCCACGGCCGGGTCTGCTCTTGATGCACAGCTCGCTTCGATGACCATAGGCAAGCTGTATTCTTCTCTGTGTATTAATCAAACCGATGTGGTTCGCATCCGCTGTGTCACTAAACAGCCTTGTACGCAGCTCGACCATCCGCTCCTCCGATATGCCATCGCCATTGTCGATGACGGCCAAACGCAGCAGGTTACCATGGCGCTGAATCTTGATCTTTACGGCCAGTTTCTGATCCGAACGACTTAAGCCATGCTGAAGGCTGTTTTCGATCAGCGGTTGAAAGATCAGTTTAAGCACCTGGTATTTCTCCAGCTCTTCTTCGTATTCCCACCAAATATCAAATCGCTCCCCGTATCTTGTTTTCTGAATCGCGATGTAGCTCTTCGTATTTGCAATCTCCACGTTAAGCGGCACAAGTCCATTTTGCCCATCCAGGGAATATCGCAAAATGTCGGACAAATGCTCTACAATGCTCGTTAGTTCGTTCGGCCCGTCCGTGTATCCAGCAGCCTTCCAGTGTATTGTCTCCAGCGTATTGTAGAGAAAATGAGGGTTGAGCTGTGATTGCAGGGCAGCGAACTGGGCAGCTTGCGTTTTGTACTGGCTTTCCGAAAGTTGAACGCGCATGTAATTGTGCTCAATAAAATTCTGTAACAGGCTGCGAATAATCTGACTGTAGACGTTATTCCCCTTTGAACGATGCAAGGGAAGCGGCTTGCCTTTCTCTGCCGCGTTTAGAATGGACATGATGATCTTGAGATCCGCATAATTCTTCTTGGTGAGCTGGAAGGCGAGCAAAAGGGCAGCAACCAGCGCCATGACCATCAGTACAGCTCCAATGCGAAGCAGACGAGTAAGCGCGGTGTAAAGTGATTGCTTCGGCGTGACGGAAATGAATGTCCAGTCGTACGTCTCAGAGTAGATCATGTGAATCAAGGCTTCCTCATTCGAAGTTTGCGTCGTAACAGAGCTGTTCTTACTCGAAATGACCTGCTGCATTTCCTCGGAACTTAGCTCGTACTTGGCGTTATTGTGAAAGATAACAGAGCCTTGCTGATCCACAACGGCAAGCAGCTGTCCTTTTGCGGTAGCGAGATCATTCAGCCTGCGTTCAATGTACTCACGTTTGATATTAAGGACGATAACACCGGTATTGTCATCCGACACCTTAAAATGGCGGTACATGGTAATGACGTCTGCATATTCGATCTCGTCGTTCAAATTATAGCGTGGAATCTTCCGGCTTTCCGTCCAGATCTCTTCGTGATGTGCATGCTTTTGATAGCTATCAAACCAGAGGTGATCCGGATCTTCTCCAAGCTCGATAAAACCTCCAGTAACGGACGAAATGTAGCGCTGGTTATCGTTATTTAGATAGATATAGATGGAATCAATATAGGAACTGGCGATGGAGGGTGAATCAATAAAGTTTTTCAGAACGGCCAGTTGTTGGTAATCCTCTGCCGATGGCAGGGGCTTGTTCAGCATATCCTTGAGGTTCATGAACTGGGTTGTGCTGGCGATGATATGCAGGTTCAGAGCGTTCTGTTCATTGAACAGGAGTTCAATGTTCTCTTTGGTTTGCTTCAGCATGTTCATGTTGTTACTTTTGATACCATGAACGACGTACTGCTGGGTTAGGAACGCGGACAGAGCACTGAGAACAACGAGCGGGATCAGCATGGGCAAAAGAAAGGTCAGCAGGTTCTTGATGAAAAAACGGACAGCTGTTGTGACCATAAATTAATCTTCGTTCCGGTATTCTCTGGGAGTCACCCCGAAGAAGCTCCGGAACATCCTGGTGAAATTTTTGGCGTTGCTATACCCGACAATTTCACTGATCTCGTACGTTTTGCAGTGGGTGGTCTTAAGTAGTTCCGCCGCACGATGCATACGAAGTTTCATGACATAATCGGAGAAGTTCTCACCGGTCTTGGTCTTGAAAAATTTGCTCAAGTAGAAGGGATTAAGATAAACATGCTTTGCAGCGTTCTCCAGGGTGGCAGCAGACAAATTATCCTGCAAGTATGCCTTAACCTTCTCGATGGTGTGATCCGCCAGGCCGCTCTCCGCAGACGATGCAGAAGGGGAAGGAGCAGGCATTCTCTCATGATCCATTTCACTTCGGAGATGTCCAAACACTTCAGCAATTTCCACGTATTTAGTAGGTTTTGTCAAATAGCGTTTGACTCCATACTGTACGGCCAATTGTGCATATTCAAATTCCTTGAAGCCGCTTAAAAGGATAACCTTGACCCCTGAGCCTTGTCGGTACAGCCGCTCTGCTACATCAATGCCTGATAGGGACGGCATCCGGATGTCACATAGAAGCACGTCCACAGGTTTCTCCTCGATAAAGGCGAGTGCTTCCTCCCCGTCGCAGGCTTGCCCGACAACTTGATATCCAAATTCATGCCAAGGGAAATAGTTACTCAGACCGTTGCGAATTTCGCTTTCATCATCCGTGATTAAGAGATTGTACACGGCCACACCCCGTTCTCTAGTATTCTTAAAATTTGATACCTTTCTGGTCTATCAAGGCAATGATGTCAAGAAATGATCCCTAAAGCTAATGAAAAGTGCCTTTAATTTATCGTCATATTGACGTTAAATAAGATTACAAGTTGAGATACATCACCGATATGTTAGGGGGATACCACTAGAAAGAAAATACGATAATTGAAATATATCATAAGTTTCCAGTGAAAAATATGTAGATTTCTCCAATGAAAAAGAGAAAAAAGTGTGGGTATCTACATCTTCTTCTTAAGAGGGCTGCACAAACCGTAATTTCAGGTTAGATTATATAACATTTGATTGCAATAGAGAGCAACGATATAGACGAAGGAGGGATACGCATGCTGCTAGAGCTGAAGGACGTAAAGACCGTGTTTAAAACGGACAAAGGGGAAGTTACTTCGGTGGATCGGGTCAGCCTTAAGCTGGAGAAGGGGGAAACGATCGCCATCGTTGGCGAATCGGGCTGTGGTAAAAGTGTTACTTCGCTCTCCATCATGAGACTGCTCGGCAAGAATGGCAGTATCAAGGAGGGTGAGATTCGGTTCATGGAGAAGGATCTCGCGACCTTGCCTGAGCCCGAACTGCGTCTAATTCGCGGCGGAGACATTGCGATGATCTTTCAGGAACCGATGACATCACTCAATCCCGTGTTCACTATTGGGAACCAATTGATGGAAGCCATCCGGCTGCATACCGATTTAAGAGGAAGGGCAGCTGAAGGTTATGCCGTCGAAATGCTGGAAAAGGTCGGTATCCCCCGTCCTGAGGCAATCATGAAGAGCTACCCCCACTCTCTATCTGGAGGGATGAGGCAGCGCGTGATGATCGCAATGGCCCTTTCCTGCAAGCCGAAATTACTCATTGCCGATGAGCCAACAACCGCACTGGATGTGACGATCCAGGCACAGATTCTGAATCTGATGAAGGAGCTTCGCGAAGAAATGGATACCTCGATCATGCTTATAACACATGATCTTGGTGTTGTTGCCGAGATGGCCGATAAGGTCGTGGTAATGTATGCCGGTCAATTCGTCGAGGAGACTGACGTGTATACCCTGTTTGAGCAGCCGCTTCATCCTTACACACAAGCGCTGATGAGATCCATTCCCCACATTGAATCCGATGCCGAGGAGGCACTGACCTCCATCCCTGGTGCGGTGCCTCCCCTTACGAACATGCCGAAGGGCTGCCGATTCCACACTCGCTGCGAGTTTGCCGAAGGAAAATGTCTGTCCGAAGCACCGATGCTGCTGTCGGTTGAGGAAGGCCACCATGTGCGCTGCTGGATGGCACAGGATTCAGGTGCCTGGAAGATGCGAGAGGAGAATGTCATATGACGCTTGTGGAACATAGGGTGGGCCTAGAACCGCTGCTTCGAATCGAAGGTTTGAAGACGTATTATCCAATTAAACGAGGACTGCTGTCCCGAACCGTTGGAAATGTAAAAGCAGTGGACGACATTTCGCTGGAGCTGTATCCAGGAGAAACACTGGGACTTGTTGGCGAGTCGGGCTGCGGCAAGTCGACCATCGGCCGCAGCATTATCCGACTTGAGAATCCAACGAGTGGAAGAATATGGTTTGAAGGACAGGATATTACGAAAAGCACAATATTAGACCTCCGCAGGGAACGGACCAAAATGCAAATGATTTTTCAGGACCCATACTCCTCCCTTAATCCCCGGATGCGGGTTCAGGAGCTGCTTGCCGAGCCGATGCGGGTGCATGGTCTGGCCACCGGAGCGGAGCTGGAGACAAGGATAGACCACCTGCTGGATACGGTCGGTATACCCCGAAGCTATAAGCAGAGATTTCCCCATGAATTTTCAGGGGGTCAGCGGCAGCGCATCGGGATCGCTCGTGCACTTTCCCTGAATCCGAAGCTCATCGTGTGTGACGAGCCGGTATCCGCGCTTGACGTTTCCATTCAGGCGCAGATCCTGAACTTGCTAAAGGAACTGCAGCGGGAGCTGGGACTCACATATTTGTTTATCGCTCATGGCCTCGGGGCCGTCAAGTACATCAGTACTCGTATTGCGGTGATGTATCTTGGCAAAGTGGTGGAGATCGGAACAAAGGAGCAGATCTTTGCGAACCCGCGACATCCGTACACGCAAGCTTTGCTCAATGCTTATCCGGTCCCGGATCCCCGCAAGCGCGGACAAGAGCGGATCGTTCTTCAGGGAGATGTCCCCAGTCCCGCTAGTCCCCCGTCAGGCTGCCGGTTTCATACCCGGTGTGTTTACGCCCAAGCATTGTGCAAGGAGCAGGAGCCCCTTCTGCAAGGAGAAGAACACGCGGTGGCTTGTCATTATCCACTGACTGTCGGTTAAATCGCAAGAGAGGAGAGAGAGCATGTTTACTTACGTCATTCGCCGCATTCTGATTGCAATTCCCGTTTTGTTCGGCATTACGATCATCAATTTTGTCATCATCAATCTTGCGCCTGGTAACCCCATTGACATGTACATGACACCGGATACACCTCCGGAATTGCTTGAGTTACGTAAGGAGCAGCTTGGATTAAACGATCCAATTGTCGTTCAATATTTCAAATGGCTCGGTCAACTGCTGGTCGGGAATTTGGGATATTCCTTCAGCACTAGTGAATCGGTTGTTTCACTCATCGGCGAGCGTCTGGGGCAGACTGTGCTGCTTGGCATCTGTGCTCTGATTATTGGCCTTTTGATCGCGCTGCCAATCGGAATCATGAGTGCAGTCCGGCAAAACTCGAAATTCGACTATCTGATGACTGGACTCTCCTTCGTTGGAACGTCCATTCCCCAGTTTTTCCTTGGTCTCTTGTGCATTTATATTTTCGCTGTTCAACTCGGCTGGCTTCCCGTCGGCGGAACAGAGGATCTTGGCGGCGGAGGAGGGTTAGCCGACCGAATCAGACATTTGGTGCTACCTTCCATAGCACTCGCAGTCGGTATTGCCGGACGCAAAGTGCGTTATATCCGGGCGAGTATGCTGGATGTATTGAAGCAGGATTACCTGCGCACCGCTCGAGCCAAGGGGCTCAAAGAGTTCTATGTCACCAACAAGCATGCCCTGCGCAATGCTCTGATTCCGATTATTACGGTCGTCGGAATGGAAATTCCGATGCTCTTTGGTGGAGCCGTCATTGTGGAACAATTGTTTCAGTGGCCTGGCATCGGACAGTTGACTATTCAATCAATCATGTCCAGAGACTATTCGACCATCATGGGTCTAAACCTGGTCGCTGCCATGATTGTACTGGCTGCCAATCTACTTACAGATATTTTTTATTCGGTAGCTGATCCTCGTATCCAATATCAGTAACTGAAGGCTTATATTCCACGAAACAAACCACGAATGAGAGGAGGCGGATTCGATGTCTGCTGTACAAACCCCAGTCGCCGGAGGCGTTATCCTTCCGATTCAACAGGCAGAACCCGAGAGCGTCTTCCGGCAAATGGCCCGACGTTTCCTGAAGCATCGGCTGGCCGTCGCCGGACTTGTTGTTACCTTGCTGCTTATCCTCATAGCTATCTTTGCTCCTTGGCTAGCCCCGCATAGCCCTTATGCTGTAACCGCCGAATTTTCTGCTGCACCTTCCTCTTCCCATTGGCTTGGAACCGACCAGGTGGGAAGGGATGTGCTGTCCCGTCTGCTGTACGCGACGAGAGTTGCGGTAACAGTAGGATTTGGAACAGTCGCCTTGTATGTCGCTTTTGGAACGATCATCGGTCTTTGGTCTGCTTATGTTGGCGGCTGGATTGATATGTTGGTCATGAGAATTACGGATATGTTCATGGCATTCCCCTATATGATGGTTATTCTTGTGGTTGTCAGTGTGCTTGGACCAACACTTTGGACGCTGGTCCTTGTTCTTGCTCTATTCTCCTGGCCTTCCATTGCCCGACTGGTTCGGGGGAGTGTACTGACGCTCAAGCAAATGGATTACATCAAAGCCGGAGTGGCTTTGGGGCTGAGCACACCGCGCATCGTCTTCCGTCACATCCTGCCGAATGCGCTGGCTCCCATTATCGTGAACGCGACATTCGGTGTTGCTGCGGCAATCATGGCAGAGTCCGGGCTAAGCTTTTTGGGCATGGGCGTACAGCCACCAACGGCCAGTTGGGGCAATATGCTGACAGATGCTCAATCTATTAGCGTGATGACGGACCAGCCCTGGCTTTGGCTGCCTCCCGGTATCATGATCCTGGTGACGGTGCTCGCTATCAACTTCGTCGGTGACGGCTTACGTGACGCACTTGACCCGAAACAATAAGCTACATTGCATCTCTCAATGATGACATACAAAACGAGATATTAAGTGGAGGAGATCCGATGAAAAGGGTGCGTAAAGCTTTGATTTGCGGAGTATTGACATTATTAATGGTACTGGTCACGGCCTGCGGTACGAATTCTGACAGCAATACATCATCGTCTCCGGGATCGGGTGGCGAAAGTGCTTCTGCTTCCGGGGGGGCCGGTCAGCCTCTGTATATCGGCCTTGTAAATCCCGTGACGACATTCGATATCTTTAATTTGGATAATGCAGGTGTCTTCGTTAACTCGTTGATGAGCGATACCCTTGTTGCCATGAACAGCGATTATGGATTCGATCCGAAGCTTGCCGAATCGATCGAAACGACGGACAATCTGAACTTCACCATCAAGCTAAACAAGAACGCGAAGTGGAGCGATGGGGAACCGTTTACGGCAGACGATATCGAGTTCACGTTCCGCATGTTCACGGATGTTAACGTGAAGACCCTTCTCAACATGACGTTCGTCGCTGGACTGAATGAAGCGGGTAAGAGAGGGGAGGGGCAAACGGAGCTGGGTTTCTTCAAAAAGGTGGATGATTATACGTTTGTCATTACGACGAAAAACCCGATGGAAACGAACCAATTCAAGAGTCAGTTCGGCACGTACTTCCGATATCTGCCAGAGCACATATTGAAGGATGTGGCCCCGGTGGATCTGAACAAAAACGAATTTATGATGAATCCTACGGTCACCAACGGAGCCTACAAATTTGTCAAATTCGCCAAGGACCAGTACGTGCAGCTCACCGCCAATGAGCAATATTACGAAGGTGCGCCGAATATTAAGGACATTTATATCAAAATGATGCCGGCGACGAATCTCGCAGCCCAGCTTCAGACGGGAGACATACAGTTGACTTCTCCTGGTGTAGGTCTCATTCCGGTACAGGATTTTGACAAGGTAGCGAATATGGCGAATGTGACCACAGGTTATGGAGATGCCAATAATCCAAACATCATGTTCATCAATACGAAGAAGTTCCCGGATCCAAAAGTGCGTCAAGCCATGGCTTATGCCATGAACCGCCAGCTCATTGTAGATCAATTGCTCAAAGGACAAGGTGAACTCGTGGATGGCATGCTCGGCCAAAATCACCCTTATTACAATAAAGATATCCCACTTTACAGCTACGATCCAGAGAAAGCAAAAGCACTGCTGAACGAAGCGGGCTGGGACTTCAACCAGTCGATTGAATTCGTCGTTCCGACAGGCAACAAAATCCGCGAGCAAGCATCTGACATCATCGCCGAGAATCTGAAAGCAGCCGGTTTGAAAGTGCAAGTGACAAAGCTTGATTTTCCGACAACCTATCAAAGAGCTCTCAAGCACGAATACGACTTGACGGTAATCAATCTTGGCTTCATTCTCGATCCGAACTCCGTGCTGGGTCTGTTCAAAACGGGGGTCAGTTTTAATCTTGCAGATTATTCGAACGCTGAAGTCGACGAGCTGTTGGCCCAAGGAGCAGAAGAGCTGGAGCCATCAAAGCGTTTCGAGATTTACCAGCAGGTTCAGCAAAAGCTGCACGACGATGTTCCGGCAATTGCCCTGTATGCGGATAAGCAAATGTATGCAGCGGCCAAAAACCTGGATATTGGCAAAAGTCTCGATACCAGCACGGTGGGCTTGACAAACAACGTTGCCAAGTGGAAATTTACCCCTTGATTGATTAACGACCAGCTTCGGTCCAGGGAGGGCTGCAGATGCGGGGTATGAGCAAAAGGCTACCGCTGCTGAGTGTAGAAGGTCTCAAGGTATATTATCCCATCCGGCAGGGCATTTTCTCGCAAGTCACAGACCATGTTAAGGCGGTCGATGGGATCAGCTTCTCCATTCCCGAAGGAGAAACACTTGGTCTTGTTGGAGAATCGGGGTGTGGGAAGTCGAGTGTCGGTCGCACCCTGCTTCAACTTGAAACTCCATATGACGGAAGGATCCTCTATGCGGGCCGGGAACTGGCAGAACTCGGCAAGAGGGAACTTCGCCGCACTCGGGCGAGCATGGGGATGATTTTTCAAGACCCTTATTCCTCTCTGAATCCCCGAATGAGAATCAGTGATATTCTGGCAGAGCCTCTGCTGGCGCATCGAATTGAAAGTCGTTCGTCTGTTGCGGAGCGAGTAGATCAATTAATGGAAACGGTCGGAATACCAAAAGAAGAAAAAGGCCGTTATCCTTATGAGTTTTCCGGAGGACAGCGACAACGTATTGGCATTGCGAGAGCATTATCTCTAAACCCAAAGCTAATCGTTTGCGACGAACCCGTTTCCGCTCTGGACGTCTCGATTCAGGCGCAGATTTTGAATCTCCTTAAGAAGCTTCAGAAGGAGAAAGGCCTCGCTTACCTGTTCATTGGACATGGCCTCGGCGCAGTTCGCTATATCAGTGATCGAATCGCTGTGATGTATCTAGGCAAAATTGTGGAGATCGCAAGCCGGGAGAAACTGTTCAGGGTGCCGAAGCATCCCTACACGAACGCTTTGTTGAGTGCTAATCCGGTAATCGATCCAAAGCTCCGTTCACGGAAACGGATCATAATTCAAGGGGATGTACCGAATCCGGTCCGCCCGCCAGGGGGATGTCGTTTCCACACACGCTGTCCAATCGCCAAAGCAATCTGTCGCGAATTCGAACCGGAGCTTAAAGGTCACGAGCATGCCGTTGCCTGCTTTGCATTTAATTGACGATTAGCCTGTATTTAGCTTACTAGCAGCATTCGCATCCCAATGATGAGTAGCCAAAACTATGGAGAGAGGTGTTTGGTATGAACAAAGACATTATTGAAGAGGTTACCGCCTATATCGAAGGTACGCGAGATTTATTTATTGATGTAAGTGATTCAATCTGGGACTTCGCTGAGACACGATTCGAAGAGGTCGAATCAGCAGATCTGCTCTGCAAGACCCTGGAACAGGAGGGATTTGCAGTAGAGAAGGGTGTTGCCGGACTTGCTACCGGATTTGTAGGCAGTTTCGGGAACGGTTCGCCAGTGATTGCTGTTCTTGGAGAGTTTGACGCTCTGGCCAGCCTTAGCCAGCAGGCGGGAACGGCAGCTTTTGATCCTGTAGTACCGGGTGCGAACGGACACGGCTGCGGGCATAATTTGCTCGGAGCAGGCTCTCTTGCGGCTGCTTTTGCAATAAAGAATTATCTGCAGCAGCATGGTCTCTCCGGCACGGTTCGTTACTATGGCTGTCCGGCTGAAGAGAGTGGTTCCGGCAAAGCCTACATGGCTAGAGCAGGATTATTCCAGGATGTCGACGTTGCATTCTGCTGGCATCCTGCAACGATGAACGTGGTTATGCACATGTCCTCGCTTGCCAATCTGCATGTGCACTTCAAATTCACGGGCCGAAGCGCCCACGCTGCGGCCGCTCCCCATCTGGGGCGAAGCGCGCTGGATGCGGTTGAGCTGATGAACGTGGGAGTAAACTACTTGCGTGAGCATATGATTTCCGATGCCCGAATTCATTATGCCGTGACGAATACAGGCGGCTTTGCCCCTAATGTTGTACAGGCGGAAGCAGAAGTGAACTATCTGGTTAGGGCGCCCAAGTCTGCCCAGGTTGCTGAACTGTTTGAAAGGGTTCTCGATGTTGCTCGCGGGGCGGCATTGATGACGGGGACAAAAATGTCATATCACTATGAGGGCGGGGCTTCCAATCTCATCCCGAATGCGGCTCTGGAAGGCAAAATGCATGAGTTCCTCAGTGAACTTGAGCTTCCTGTGTATACTGAGGATGAAATGGCCTTTGCCCAAGAGATCTTTGCGATGATCCCTGAAGAGGATAAGACAAGTGCATCGAGACAGAGTGGAAAGACGGTCCATGACATGCTCTCGGCCCGTCCTCTTGCGGGCTTCGTCGCTCCACTTATGGATACCATGCGCGTTATGCCAGCGTCAACGGACGTAGGGGATGTCAGCTGGAACGTGCCGACTGCACAATGCGGTACCGCGACCTGGGCTTATGCAACGCCGATCCATGCCTGGCAGACTGTTGCGCAAGGCAAGAGCAGCTATGCACACAAAGGCATGCTGCTCGCAGGCAAAGCGATGGCGTGTACGGCCATTGCAGCGCTGCTTGATCCCGCTCTCATTGAGCAGGCGAAGGCAGAGCTGGCTGAACGACTGGAAGGAGAATCGTACGTTTGCCCGTTCCCGGATGACGTGATGCCTCCGAAGCTTTCCTTCTCTTCAAAAGCGGCCGCAGCAGCATCTGAACAAACACCGGTAAAGGTGTAATTCCAATCAACTGGATGTAGTAAATGATAATGGCCAGAAGAGATCCTCAAACCGCAATGAAGCTTCGCTGCACTGAAGGAGAAGATCGGCGGCTAGCCAGCCGCTGATCCAACTTTCTTGTAGACGTATTCATCCGACTGAACTCTGTAGAGAGCAAACAAGCCACCATAGGGAACTACCCTGATGCTGAACTGGAATATTTCTTGTTATAGTCGCTGTTATTTGCGGCTTTTTTATTTTGAACATATTTGTTCAATCCGTTAAACCTGAAACTTTATGTAATTCATTAACCGGAGCTACAGTGGAAAATGTCTAGTTTAGTTGAGCGGCATAACAACGTATTTAATTCAGTTTATCCCCCACATAATAAAAAGATTGAATATGCGTTTTGGTGAGTTCAATTACGTTATGGATAAACGCGTCCCTTGACTCACGAAATCCGCTTAAAATCCAATTGTTCAATAGTCCAAAAAATCCGTATGCAGTATAGTACTTGAAATACTCCATGTTGACAGGGGAGTTATTGATCGTTTCGAATACAAATTGCTCTTCATAAATTTTGAGCATGGTTTGTGGAAAGCCTGTATGCAGACCGGGTAATGTATCATCGTATTGGATTAATTCGAAGAAGTCACGATGTTCATATATATAATCCACAATTTGAAAAGATTCCACGTTAAGCTTATTTGTAAAGACTTTATGACCGTGCCAGTAGGGTTTGCCTGTGGCTTCTTTTAAGCCTTCCAACTTCGTGATCAAAAGCTCTTCGGCAAGGACATATTTATCCTGATAATGCAAATAAAACGTGCTTCGGTTGTAACCCGCTTGGTCGACGATGTCTTTGACAGACACTGCATGGAAGCCTTTTTTCTTAATAAGCTGAATCAGAGCCGTTTTGAGATGCTCCTTGGTACGATTACGATGTTGAGAAGTCACAATAAGTTCATCATTCATTCAAAAAATCTCCTATAAATTTAGACATTGTATAGAGAAGTGTCTAGAAGGTAGACACTTGGCTGTATCTTAATGATTGGATTGTTACAATTTTAAGCATACAATTAGTTTTGTAAACATCATATAGCACTATTGATATAGGCGCTATTCAAAATAGTATACTGGAGGATATAGTCATGGGCAAACTACAAGACAAAGTGGCAGTGATCACAGGAGGAGCATCCGGAATTGGTGCAGCGACAGCTCGTCTATTCGTTTCCGAAGGAGCCAAAGTCGTCCTGGTGGACTTGAATGAAGAGAAAGGCACAGCGTTTGAGCAGGAGCTGAAAGCGCTTAACGCTGAAGCTCTATTTATCAAAGCCAACATCACAAGCGAACAAGAGGTTGCTGAGATTTTCAAACAAACCGTAGAAGCATTCGGCAAAGTGGACATCGTATTCAACAACGCAGGAATCGGACGTGTTCATCCGTCGCACGAGCTGGACTATGCCGAGTGGCGTAATACGGTTAATGTCGATCTGGACGGAGTATTCCTGGTTGCACGTGAATCCATTCGTGAAATGCTCAAAATCGGTGGAGGCACAATCGTTAACACGGCATCCATGTATGGATGGGTTGGTTCACCTGGTTCTGCAGCCTACAATGCAGCCAAAGGCGGCGTTGTGAATTTGACTCGTTCGCTGGCGCTGGAATATGCAGAGAAAAACATTCGCGTCAACGCACTATGCCCAGGTTTTATCGATACACCGATTATTCCTGAAGAGAGCAAACAGGCCCTCTCGGCAGCAACACCGATGAAACGTCTTGGTCAAGCGGAAGAAATGGCTAAAGCCGTTCTGTTCCTGGCCAGCGATGATTCGTCTTACATGACAGGAAACAGCCTGATCGTAGATGGCGGATACACTGCTCAATAAGAGCTGGTGACTTCTGATAGTGGATTATTGATGATGAAGCTAAGCTGTACGTGAATGAAAGTCAGTAATAATTCACATCATAGAAAAGTAGTATCACTCTAATTTCCTGAGGAGGAGATCTTTTATGGCTCGCCAGAAGAAAAGGCAGGAAGCTGCTTGGAAGTCACGAAAGCAAGAACAGCATCCTCATGGTAAAATCAGATCGCTTAAAGAATTATCAAGCGAATATGAAGAGAAGCATACTACGAGTTAAGCGAATGACTGCCGGACAACCTGTCCGGCAGTCATTTTTTAATATAACATCAAACTGTAGAAGACTGATTCATGGTTTACTATGTCGATCTAGAATGGGATATAGAAGTGCGTTTGAAGTTGAAGTCGCTACGTAGCGGCTTTTTGTTTTGAGGCGATAAGAAGGTGTCAAGGTCCGAGGAAAAAAACACGTACCTAACGGCGTAAGGATGCTATTAGTTTACGAACGAGCCATATGATTAATAAAATGACTAGGAAGAGAATGATTAAGCCTGGGATACTAATACTTTGCAACATTGGAACCTCCTAGAATTACCCAAAATAGGTTTATGTTTTATTATAACACAGGAAAAAGATAGAACAATTAGAGGAAGTTTCATTGAATCAAATGGGTACAAAAAAAGGTCGTGAAATCAAACCGATAGGGCTTGATTTCGACGACCTTAACTTGATTATGGATCCAGCTTGTTTCGAAAAAACTGACACTCATCAAGGGAACGAAAAACTGTCAGACCAACGAGGAATCCTGCGTTAGAGGTAGTCGTGGTTTCCAGGCCGTACAGAATAGAGACGTTGATGTGTTTCTGTGAACATCAAGCCTACAAGATGGCTATGCTATAATGAAAGGCAGAAAGGGGATGCGCGGTAATGTCACCAAGAAACATAGAAAAAGATCTCCAGCAACGGGAAAAAAGGATCAACCACATCCTTGATTCCGCATTGGAGATTATCGCACTTAAAGGAATCGGTTCAGTAAGCATCAACCATATCGCAACGGCTTCGGGAATGAGTATTGGCAATATGTATCATTACTTCAAATCCAAAGATGAGATTATCAGCGAACTTCTGAGAAGAGGCCAGACCCGTTACGGCGAACATGTCTCCCAACTTGCCGAGCAACCAGGCGATGCTTTGAGCAAGCTTTTACTTCTGTCTGAGTCATGGCTAGCATTAGAAAACAATTGGGCATATACGATCCTTATCCATACGGCACGTCTTTCGGAAAGCTCCTCCGAAGAAATTCGGCGAGAAGTTACAGAACGATTTACGAATAACCTTGGTCCTGTAGCCAGCATTATGGAGCAGGGGCAGCAGGAAGGATTGATTGTAGGTGGTGTTCCCGTGGAGCTTGCCTATTATTTTGTGAGTTTAATTCAAGGGCTGACGCTGCAGAAAATGCCAGGTGCTGAAGTACCGATCCGTGCGCAGGCAAAATCGATTGTCTCATTATTTGCTGCAAGACACATCGATTAATGGGGTTGCAATTGGTCAGGTACATCTATTAAGAAAAACAAGCAAGAAAGAAAGATTGAATTTTAAGCAACATTGAAAGAAATGATTGACAAGAGAGTTAGGCCACTGCTACAATTTCTCCAACAAACCGAGTGAACATTCGGTTTGTGAACGAGGATCAACTGGACAGCCAGAGATCGTTCAAAGGGTAGAGATTTAAATGCAGAAGGCCTTTTTTTATGACCATAAAACCAAGTAAGTTGATATGATAAATTATTTTAAATTGGAGGTAACATGCAATGTTGACTATCGAGCGGTTGAACAAAACGTTCTCTGCTCCTACAGGGCCCATTGTGGCACTAAGCAATATACGTTTGCAGGTTGAACGGGGACAATTTATCACTTTTATCGGACCAAGCGGCTGCGGCAAAAGTACATTGCTCAAGATCGTTGCCGGACTCGATACGACATATGAAGGCAAGGTGGAGCTGAGCGGGAAGGCAATTACGGGACCAAGTGTTGATAAAGGTTTTATATTCCAGGAGCCACGTTTGTTCCCGTGGATGACGGTTGAGAAGAATATCGCTGCTAACCTTTCGCTTAGTAATGCAGAGGTTCGCTATCAAGTCCAAGAGCTGATTGAATTGGTTCGTCTAAAAGGATTCGAGAAAGCGTACCCGAAGGAACTGTCTGGAGGAATGGCCCAGAGGGTTGCCATTGCTAGAGCTCTGCTGCGCAAACCAGAGATTCTGCTGCTCGATGAGCCCTTTGGAGCTCTGGATGCCTTCACACGCACACATATGCAAGAAGCCCTGCTGGACATCTGGCAGAGCATCCGGACGACCATGTTATTTGTTACGCATGACTTAGACGAGGCGGTATTTCTTGGAGAGAAAGTCGTTATCATGAACCCTCGTCCAGGTCATATTCGCAATGTGATGAACGTAGACCTTCCCTATCAACGTAAGCGAAGCGGAGGTTCATTTCAGGAGCTTCGTTCCCGGGTTCTACGTGAGTTTGAAAAAGTGGAGCATCCTCCCCTTATTGATGAGGGCGCCGGTATTTAATAGAACTGCATTATCAACAATTATGTGTTCATAAAGGGGATGCGAATAGATGAGTAATAGATATGGCTTGATTACAGTATTAATAGTCCTGATTCTGATTGTTGCGGGATGCAGCAATGCTAGCAACAATGCTGGCAATGGAGAGAAGGATGCGAGCCCTGGACAAACTGCAGGCACGTCAACGAAAGAAGGCAATTTGGATTCAAAGGCATCTTATGAGGATGTCAAGGTGAAAATTGGGGTGCAAGGCAAGGGCGGTTTGTTTGGCAAAGCACAAGAACAGAAGTGGTTCGAAGAAGCATTTGGAGAAGTGGGGGCAAAAGTGGAGTGGGTGGAGTTTCAGAGCGGTCCTCCGATGGTAGAAGCTATGGCATCCAATCACTTGGACTTTGCTGGCATGGGCAATATGCCGCCAATATCGGCACAGGCAGCCGGCATTGACTTCAAAATCATCTCACAGGTTCTTGATGGCAAGAACAATGTCGCAATCATTGTGCCGACCGATAGTCTCATCCAAACCATTGCCGATTTGAAGGGTAAGAAGGTCGCTGTTACCAAGGGCAGCAACGCCTACAACTTCCTGTATCAAGTACTCGTGAAGGCCGGCTTGGCAAAATCCGATATTCAAGAAATTCAATTACAACCTGATGAAACGCAGCCTTCATTCGAAAGCGGAAAAGTGGATGCCTGGGCCGTCTGGGATCCCTATATTACCCTGAATACACTTAGCGGCAAAGGGCGGGTACTTGCTGATGGGGAGACCGAGGGTGTACTGTCACCGTCGTTTCAATTGGTTCGCTCAGATTTTGCAAATGAGTATCCGGAACTTGTTACCCTATATTTAAAGATATTTGAGCAGGCGCGCCAGTGGGAAGCAACGAACCAGGAGGAAGCCTTCCAGCGCTATGCCGATGAACGGAACATTCCGATTGAATTGGTACAAGGTATGCAATCGCGTGCAGCAATGATTAACATTCCGGTCAGTGACGATATCATAGCGAGTCAGCAGAATACGGCGGATTTCCAATTCGAACTAGGTACTATCCGCAAGCGAATTAACGTCGCTGACGTGTTTGACAACCAGTACATTGAGGAAGCACTTAAATAAAGTAGAGGTGCGGTTATGCAGCATATATCGGAAAAGAGGTTTGTTCTTCGGACTATTCATTTCCTGATTGGGATGATGGTTCCGGCAGCAGTATTAATTATATGGCAGATGGCATCCTCCAATGGATGGGTAAATGCGGTGTTAGTCCCGCCTCCCAAAGACATTTTGACTGAATTTGGTAGGATGATCTCCTCAGGAGAACTGCTGTCAAATTTGCGCATCTCGACGGGTAGAGCAGCACTCGGATTTTTGATTGGTGGCGGGCTGGGATTGGCTGCTGGATTATGGGTCGGATTTTCTATAAAGGTTGAACGGTTGCTCGATCCATCGCTTCAATTACTTCGAACACTACCTCACTTGGCTGTTGCTCCATTGTTTATTCTGTGGTTTGGATTTGGCGAAACATCGAAGATTTTGCTTATCGCTAAGGGTGCTTTTTTTCCTTTATACGTTAATGCCTTTTTAGGTGTTCGTTCAGTAGATCGCCATTTGTTTGAAGTAGCACGCGTATTGGAATTCACTAGATTTCAGACCATTACTAAACTGATTATCCCTGCTTCTCTTCCTTCATTATTCCTCGGGGTTCGATTGTCCATTGCCGTAAGCTGGCTCGGCCTCGTTGTCGCGGAAATGATGGGTTCAAGTTCTGGAATCGGCTACATTATTAACGATGCACGATCCTTCTCACTAACGTCAGTCATTTTCGTTGGCATAATCGTCTTTGCGGTTGTTGGCAAGGTAACGGATTCACTGGTAAGGCTGGTGGAGAAGAAATTATTGCGTTGGCAGGATTCCTTGGAGGGAGGGGGATAATTGATCATGCGTACGAACGATGTGTCATTAAACGCTAAGACAAACGAGAAGCAACCAGCGTTTGGAAGAAGGTCCCCGTGGAGATTGCCGAGCTGGTTGCATGGGTGGATGCTGCCTGTCATTGTAATCGTGTTATGGGAATCAGCATCTGCTCTTGAGCTGTTATCCGACTCGGTATTGCCAGCTCCGTCTCGGATTGCTCTAACCTTCTGGCATCTGTGCACCAATGGAGATATGACGGAACATCTGGCTGCGAGCATTATTCGTGCGGGTGGAGGATTTCTACTTGGAGCGGCAACAGGATTGCTGCTAGGGGTATTCACCGGCTTGGGCAAGTGGGCTGAACAAACACTTGATCCAACAATCCAAATGCTGCGGACGGTTCCGTTGCTTGCGGTCATTCCGCTGTTCATTCTGTGGTTCGGAGTCGGAGAATTATCCAAAATACTGCTGATCGCACTCGGATCGTTTTTCCCGCTTTATTTCCATACGCATCTAGGTGTACGTAGTGCTGACCGTAACCTTTATGAGGTTACCCGTATTTTACAATACTCCAAGTTCATGCTGTTAACGAAACTGATTATCCCTTCGGCGTTGCCGAACATCCTGCTTGGCATCAGGTTATCCGTAGGGGCTTCCTGGCTGCTGCTTGCTGTCGCAGAAATGATGGGTGCAAACGCAGGAGTGGGTTATATGATTCAAGATGCACGCGTTTATGCACAGACGGATATCGTTTTTGTTGGAATTATTCTGTTTGCGTTGGTTGGTAAACTATCGGATTCAGTCGTTAGACTGGCCGAAAAAAGATTCTTGCGATGGAGTAACACCTACAAAGGTTGATTATAGAAAATCAGGTAAATGGTCAGATTTCAAAATAATTAGAGATCTTTGAAGTATGGAAGAGAGGGACGGTATGATGAATAAACGACAGGGTCAGCTTCATCTTGGTGCGTTCATATATTTTACCGGACATCATCACGCGGGATGGCGTCATCCGGAATCGGGTGTAGAGAAGATGTTTGATATCGAATGGTATAAACGAATTGCTCAGACCGCTGAGCGGGGAAAGTTCGATATGATTTTTTTTGCGGACTTATTGCATTTAATATACCCTAGCCGGGCTGCTGCAGGTATGTTGGACCCGATTTCGCTTCTCTCCGCTCTGTCCACGGTGACTGAGAAAATCGGGTTAACAGCAACGCTGTCAACAACGTATAACGAACCATTCAATGCGGCACGCCGTCTGGCTACGCTTGATCACATCAGCGGAGGACGGACAGGCTGGAATATAGTGACATCTCAAGTCGATACGGAAGCCCGGAACTTTGGTAGAGACAAGCATCCTGAGCATGCAACACGATATGAGATGGCGCAGGAATTCGTTGATGTTGTTACGGCATTATGGGATAGCTGGCCCCAAGATTCATTCGTTATGGATCGGGAATCGGGTACGTTCGTCGATGAATCCAAGCTGCGCATTGCTGAATATCAAGGCCAATGGTATTCCACGCATGGTCTTTTGAACGTGCCACGTCCACCACAAGGATATCCGGTCCTTATTCAGGCGGGTTCATCGGAGCCAGGCCAGGATTTCGCTGCAAAAGTCGGCGAGGTCATCTTCACGGCTCAGTCGTCACTCGAAGCTGCGCAGGATTTTTATCGGAAGGTGAACGAAAAACTTCTGGCCGTGGGCCGTGAGCGTGGCAGCTTGCTCATCATGCCAGGACTATCACCCATCCTCGGTTCAACTGTGGAGGAAGCCCGTCGTAAGGAACGACAGCTGCTTGACCTCATTGACCCGCAGGAGGCTGTGATGATGGTATCCGGCATGCTTCAGACAGACCTCAGCGGATATCCTGCCGATGGTCCGTTACCTGACATACCGGATCCGGTGGAAGCAAGTAATGGTATGAAAAGCCGTGTCCAGCTCATTATGGACCTGGCACGCAAAGAGCGGTTGTCCATTACCGAGCTAGGGCGAAGGCTTCTCGGTGCTCGTGGTCATATGCAATTTGTGGGAACCCCAGAGCAGCTTACCAACCTTATGGAAGAGTGGTTTCATGGATATGGGTGCGATGGTTTCAATATCATGCCACCCGTTCTGCCAGGGGATCTCGAAGAATTCGTCCAGCATGTCATTCCTGAGCTTCAGAAGCGCGGCCTATTCCGTGAAGAATACGAGGGTATGACGTTACGAGAGCATCTTGGACTTATAGAGCCATCCGTTATCGTTAACCATAAACAGCAAGATGCCGCTAACCCATCACGTTGATGCGCTCTTAATATGCTTGAAAACCAAAATAAATAGAAGAGCCAACTGATTATCTGACAAAAGCCTCAGAACCTCAGTTAGTGAGCTAATTTAAACAAAACTAAAGCCCAAGTGCTGCTTAATAAGCAAGCAGTATACTCGGGCCTTTTTGTTTTATTGCTGCACAATGCGTTAAATTAACCTCTCTTGCCGTTCATGAGACCAGGACGTCAGGAGAGGTTGGTTTTAGCATGTGGAGTTATATCACGATAAAAGGTATATCATTAAACAAAGAGTGTATTTATCCGCCTGGACTTAACGTCAGCAACCGTTTAAGATTGTCATCGATAAATTTGTTATCCGCAGGGTTAATCCCACGACCGGCCAAATGTCCCCAAATCGAAGGAATCGGTTGATAGACCGCATTAGGAATAAGGCCAGCCTCATACGCGTTGTCTTCCGCCATGCAGAAGAGATCCGTGCTACCTGGCATAATGCAGGCAAGCGCTTTAATGCTGCTTAACGCATGCTCGAAATTACCGTTATAGAAGGGATTATCACTAATATCGGCATGTTGGCCTGTCCATGACATGGCGAGGACATTGTGCGGATCCATAGTCATGAAGACCTCTTCCCAGAAGCCTGCCACAAAATCTGTCAAAGAATCGAAACCCAGCTCACGGTAAAGTTCCTTTCTATAGAAAGCCTGTGAAAATCCCCATCCCGCGTATACCCGGCCAGCCCCGCGCATGTCTGCAGTGGTCAAATGATTGAGTTGATTCGAATCAAATTGGGCGGCTGACTGGAGGGGGGCACATACTCCCTCCATCACCGTAAACGTATGAGGCCATGTTTTGGCAGCGCCTGCAAAAGGCGCGATGCGTTCCACCATATTGGGATAACTTGCCCCCCACTGGAATGCTTGAATACCACCCATGGACCACCCTACAACGAGTGCAATCTTTTGTATGCCGAATAGTTCGGTAACTAGCCGATGCTGCAGAACTACATTATCATAGATGGTTACTCTGGGGAAATTCGCCCGATCAAATGGAGGAGGTGTGTTACTGGGAGACGAGGACAATCCGTTACCTAACAGATTCGGGACGATGATAAAGTATTTTTCCGGATCCAGTGCCATGCCATTTCCAATCAACCATTCATTTTGTACATGCTGGTCGCCAAAAGCCGTAGGATAGACCACAACATTATCTTTCTTCTCATTCAATTTACCGTAAGTCTTGTAAGCAAGAAAAGCATTTGGTAACGTCACACCGGATTGCAAGGTAACATCACCCAATTTGAAGATGTCATACTCCATTATTTAATTTCTCCTTTCAAATATAATGAATCATAATGTGTGTTTCTTGTGCCAGTATAGGTCCTTGTTACTCTCATTAAAAGTGATTAGAATTTAATATAGTGTTCAATATTTTTGATAGTAATAGGGGGAGAAATACATGGAATTGCGCCAATTAAATATGTTCCGCACTGTCGCATCTACCCTTAATTTCAGCAGGGCAGCCGAATCTATGGGCTATGTACCTTCGAACGTGACGATGCAGATCAAGGCTTTGGAGGATGAGCTGGGTGTTCGGCTTTTTGACCGCTTGGGTAAGCAGCTTGTACTCACAGGAGCCGGGAAACGCTTCTTAATTCATATTGAGAGTGCTCTGGATAAATTGGATGAAGCCCGAAATGCTGTTCACGACGATGAACATTTAAGCGGAACTTTAACCATAAGTGCCAATGAGGTTCTATGTGCGTATCGGCTCCCGGTGGTCTTTCATCTGTTTCGTTCAAGGCATCCGGGAGTTCGCCTAATTTTTCGCTCCGTTCCCAACCAACAACTGAAGCACACGCTTTTTGAGGGGACCGCTGATGTGGTCTTTATGTTGGACGAACCCATTCGATCTACAGGTCTTGCAGTGGAACCGTTGGTGGAAGAGACATTCCGTTTTTACGCTGCGCCGGATCATCCACTTGCGCAGTATACAGTATTAAAGCTTGAAGATTTTCACGGCCAAGTGTTCCTGACCAATGAGAAGGGCTGTACATATCGAACCATGTTTGACCGGGCATTCGAGAAAAAGGGGATAGATACCATTACACATTTGGAATTTCAAAATGCTGAAGCGATTAAGCAATGTGCCATGGCCGGAATAGGTATTGCGTTCCTGCCGGAATTAACAACGGAAGCGGAAGTAGATCGGGGGGAACTGGTCGTTCTTCCATGGCAAATTGCTGACTTGCACGTGTATACACAAATGTTATGGCATAAGGACAAGTGGCTCTCACCCATGTTGTTATCTTTCCTCGAAGCAGCAAGGGAGGTCATTGCGAAAGAGGGAGGGACAGATCATTTTTAAATCTAAGGTGATTCGTAAGCACTAACCGAAGGATTAAAGAATGACGGACAGATGTTGAAAACTTCAGAGAATGAAGGTTCAACGTCTGTCCGATAAACATAGTGGAGATGTCACTTCAAAAAAGGTTGTGTTAATTATAATGGCACATCTACTGAATAACGATCGCGAAGAACGGACAGATGGTGCAGTTCATGTCCAACCAGAACGTAAGCAATGGATCGAGCAGAAGCAGGATTATCGCTAACAATTCCTCTACGCAGCCAGGCTTCCGGCGTGATGTGACGAAGCATGAGCAGAGTGGAGCGGCGTGCGGCCGCATATTCTTCGTTCAGATCGGCCACGGTGTACGCATCGAATGGATGACTTTGCATAAGGACATCCTGATCGTAACCGGGATGATTTGCTTGGTCGCCTCTGGCGATGCGAAGCAGCCGGCTGCTCATAATACGTTCATTATCCGTCAGGTGGCCGATGACCTCTTTTACACTCCATTTGCCATCTGCATAACGGTAATTTGCCTGCTCCTCAGTCAATGAGGACAGAACGGATTGTACGATATTGGATTGCTGCTCCAACCGTTCGATGATATTCCCTTCGGGAACCCGTTTTATGTACCCTTCATAAAAAGCTGCATACTCCTCTGTCGTTGGTCTTTCAAGCATGGTATTGCCTCCTTTGGATTTCTAGCTCTGGATTAATTGTAGTATATGCCTGGACATATTCTCAACCTTTCAATGGCAGGAAGCTGCTCCTTTATGTTGTTAATAATTAATAGGGTGAATTAATTCTAGAGTAGACTGATAGAGCGGCTTCGTGATCACTTCCTTTTCTCGTTATCGTCTTCCATTCAGGCATGGGATGGTATAATCGAAAGGTCGCTAAATACGTTGTTGTGTTGAGCACGGGGGTAGCGAGATCGCTAACAGAAAGTTTAATTCAATAAAGGAATGATTAGACATGACAGATTCGCTGAGACAAGATATCCGGGATCGATTAGCCCAAAAGGATTACCATTGCGAGAAAGAGTATACGCTATCGATCCTTAGCGGCAAATGGAAAGTGGTTATTTTATGGCATTTGGGAGTGGAAGGACCTCATCGGTTTAGCGATTTACAAAAGCTCTTTCCTAAAATTTCACATAAAATGTTGACAAGCCAGCTGCGTGAGCTAATGGAGGATGGCATCGTTCATCGAGAAGTCTATCCGGATGTCCCACCCAAGGTTGAATATTCGATGACAGAAGTAGGAATGAGCATACTGCCCATTGTGGAAATGATGTATACTTGGGGTCTGAATCGGCTAAGTCAGCTTAAGGAAGAAAGCAAGTAAATAGATGTGGCAGTTACCGTTTGGTAACCACCGCACCAAAAAGTGCATGCTTTTCATTTAAAGTAAGGGCAGTTAGAATGGAATAGAAGTTGAGAACGATTGTTTTTAACACTAGGTTTTTAATTCAATTTAACTTATCTAACATTCGAAGGAGCGAACAATAATATGCAGTCCATAGCAGGAAAAGTAGCATTAATTACAGGAGCAGGTCGCGGGATTGGCCGCGCGATTGCCATTGCATTTGCACAAGAGGGCATTCACGTAGGTCTTGTAGGCCGTACGCTTGAGAATTTGCAAAAGGTCAAGGAAGAACTTAAATCGTACAATGTGAACGTAGCGATAGCTGCAGCTGATGTGGCCGATCTGGATTCCATTACAGCAGCAGTAGAGTCTGTGCGGGGAGAGCTCGGAGCGATCGATATTCTGATCAACAATGCGGGTATTGGCAAATTCGGCGGATTCATGGAGTTAACACCGGAAGAATGGACCAATATCATTGATGTCAATGTGAAAGGTGTATACTACACGACGCGTGCGGTATTGCCAGAAATGATGGAGCGCAACACAGGTGATATCATTAACATTTCATCTACGGCTGGACAAAAAGGTGCGCCGCTTACGAGCGCGTATACTGCATCCAAGGCAGCTGTGAATGGACTCACCGAGTCCTTGATGCTCGAAGTACGTAAGAAAAACATTCGTGTTACGGCTCTGACTCCTAGCACCGTTGCGACGGATATGGCGGTCGAGCTCAAGTTGACGGACGGCAATCCGGACAAGGTGATGCAGCCTGAAGATCTGGCAGACCTGATCGTGGCACAACTGAAGCTGCACCCACGCGTATTGCTGAAGCATGCGGGTCTATGGTCAACGAATCCATAAATTGGATAGAAATAATAGTGAATCGTAAAAATTAAAAATGCACCTTAGAATACACAAAAATAAGTCGCTGCTTAAGCGGCTTATTTTTGTTTTGCAACGTTCTGTCCTAGTCACACAAATCCTCGATAATATTCTCTACTGCACAAGGTGTTCCAGTTCAGGCTGCAGTTTATTCCGCAGCATAAACATCATGCCCGCACCAACAAGGAAAGCAACAGCATCCGCAATAACAAGTGACCAGACCACACCATGGAAGCCGCTCATATGATTCGCGATGAAAAGCACAGGAATCAATGTAACTCCTTGAATAATGGACATGACAAATGCGGCGGTTCCTTGGGCAGTTGCCTGGAAAATGCCTGTGAACAGCGTCGTAATTCCTGAGATGAACAGGGACAGAAATGTTACATGCAGAATATAACTTCCCATTTCAATGAGCTGCGGATCATTCGTGAATAGTCCGATTAAATGATCCGAGATCAGATAAACGATGATGCCGAACCCGGCGGCTAGAACAAGAATGGTTTTAATCGTAAATCCAATGGTTTGTTTCATACGCAGCCTGTTCGCCGTAAACGTGAAAGCAATCAGTGGCACAACTCCTTCACATAACCCCATCAGAATGAATTCAGGAAACTGCAGCAAACGTGATGCTATCCCGTAACCCGCTACAGCCTGATCCCCATAGTCGGCAAGAAAATGGTTCAAAAAAAGTGACATGGCCCCCAGGAAGATACTCATGATAAAGACAGGAACACCAATTTTGAATACATTGCTCAGGATGTCTTTGCTTGCCTTAAACCATTTGGCAGATATGGTGAGTAAACGGCTTTTATTCCCCATATGAAAGGCGTAGAATGCACTCGCAACCAGGTTGGAGATCACGGTAGCAGAGGCTACACCAATAACGCCCCAGTGAAAGACGTAGATGACTACCGCATCAAGTATGATGTTTACGACCACACTGAGGATCATGCCGACCATTGACGTGATGGCCGCTCCTTCGGAACGTACGATATTTTCCAGTGTGAAAAACAGGATTACAAATGGCGAGCCAATCAGCATAACGGTGACATACTCTTTAGTGAATCCAAATGATTCTGTTGTGGCGCCCAAGCCATGAACGATGGGATCGATCAATGGAAGACCGACGGCCATTACGAGTATACCAAGAACTAAACTGCTGTAGAACGCAAAGGAAGACACATGTTTTACGTCATCATATTTCTGCTCGCCCAGCAAACGGGAAATAAAGGTACCACTGCCTATGCCAATCAAGTTACCTAACGCCATGATGGCGGCAAACAAAGGCAAGGTTAGCGCTAGGGCGGTTAACATCGCTGTGTTGCCCAGCGTACCGAGAAAATAGGCGTTCAGGATGGAATATACGACATTCATTGACGTGCCAAGCATCATAGGGATGGCAAAGTGAGCTACGGCTTTGGTGATTGGAGCCTTTTCAAAATAATGGAGGTTTTCTGCATCCATGTGGGTCACTACCTTCTTCATGTAATTTAGTATTGTTCACAATCTAACAGTGTTAGTTTGTGCCTTACAGTGTAAGATGATATCATGAGCGTATGAACCTGTAAAGTAAAACTTACACTGTTAGATAAAGGGCGGATATAAATGAAAAAGCAACAGCCACAAATCACGGAAGATAAAATATTGGAAGCATCGTGGGGACTTTTGGGAGAAGAGGGCATTGAGAAATTCAGCATGAGACGACTAGCCGATCGTCTGGGGATTCAAGCGCCTTCTATATACTGGTATTTCAAGAGCAAACAGAATCTCTATCAACGACTGGCTAACCAGATATCGAAAATCATTCTGGACGAGTTCAGTTCGGAGGGGAATTGGAAAGTGCAGATGGAGGAATTAGCCATAACCATGCGAAGAGTGTTGAGTCGTTATCCCTGCTCAACGCAGCTCATGATGATGACGCTGCCCCATGAACCTGACATGATTCAATTCACCAACCGTATGTTGCTTTGCGTGGAATCGACCCCACTTGAGCAAGAGCAGAAATTGCAAGCCGTTATAACGCTTACAAACTATGTGTTCTATTTCGTTCTGGATGATTATCAACATCAGCGCAATATTGCCGTGATGCAGGAGGACGAGGTAGAATTTCCAGGCGGGCAAATGAACGAACTTCTGGACTCTATGACAGAGGCACAAGCGGGACTTTTCCGAGGAATGTACAAAAGCGGACTTTTTGAGGTCATGTGGACCGATCAGGCTTTTGAATTTGGTTTGAAGCTGATTTTGATGGGGATTGAGCAGGTAATCAAGGAGCATGAGAAGTAAATCAATATTCACTGCTCATCTGGGGATGAAGTTGCACCGGCAGACCTTACGATGCGCTGGACATAACGTGCAACGAAATAGAGATAGTGTATATAGGGAAGTAATTGCCCAGGTGCATTCCCTTGTTGGATTGTAAACTGAAAAAGCTGATGCGGGTGACAAGACCGTATCAGCTTTTTTTATGTTGAACGCCCATAATGCGACTCTTTAATGAGTGTCCGCAACCAATCGTTAACAGTCGTATCCCATTTCAACTTACCGTTTAATGCCCTTTTCGTGTACAAAATTTTTCAGAACCGAAAAATCCTCTGTCACCTTTTTAAAAGGCAATGTTTCCAGCACCTGTCCCCGGTAATTCTTCCCTGCTGCTGCGCTAAGACGAGAATCAAGGATACTGAGCACGCCAAGGTCCGTTTCGCTGCGAATCAATCGTCCTGTTCCTTGCCGTAACCGAAGAAGCATGTCCGGTACAAACACGTCCATGAACGAATTATCCGATACAGATGCTTTATACTCATAGATGGGATCAGACGGAACAGGGAAGGGCAGACGGAAAACAATGACTTGCGACAGGTCAGGGCCCTCGATATTTACACCTTCCCAGAAAACGCCTGTACTAAGCAGCACACCTTTACTTCGTCGGAATTCAGCGATTACCCCATCTTGGGAGGATCCCTCCTTCTGAACATGTACCGCCCAAGGATATTGACTCTGATGTGAGATCAACTTCTGATGAATATACTTCATGTCTTCCTTGGCAGAAAATAGGACCAGTGTTCTACCTTGGGTTAGATTACAGAGCTGAATCATTTCGTGGTAGGCTGCTTCAAGATACAATTCGCGCTGATCGTAATGATAGGTTGGAACCTTGTTTGAGATGTACATCATGGCATGGTTGGTGTAATCAAATGGAGAGGGTTTGCGGTCCATATAATCGCCCCTGTAACCAAGCGATTGTGTTAAATAAGAATATTGTTCCTCCAGCGTTTCTCCGCCTTGACACATCGTGGCCGACGTGAGAATCACAGACGTCTTGCCGTTAAATAACGTATGTTTCAGAAACTGGCTTATATCTTTGGGACAGATGCTGATTGTGATTGCACGAAGTGTCCTGTTTGCCCAACTAAGATGATTATCATCTGTGTTAGCCAAAACATCCATGAGAGATATAAGCCCGTTCATAGCTTCGTAAACTTCGTCAATCTCGCGCTCGTTGCGTGAGGTCAGAACCGATAAGCGAAGACTAAGGTCCTTCAAATGTTGGGAGACTTGGCGAAATGGTATGCCTTGTATCTCAGAAATCTTGATACGGTCACTATCCTGTATGGCCTCTCGGAGCAGGTCAGCCTCGATTTGTTTGAAAATATGCTGAGCACATCTTTTGATGAATTTGGATTGGGAAAGGAGCGTCTTGTCCATAGACTGCTTCATGAGCAATTGCACCGTGTCATCCAGCGTACGGCAGATGCCTCTTAATGTGAACTCCAGCGTCCTTGCGTCTCTAACTTTGGCCTCCAGATTATGGGCTTCATCAATAATGATTAGAGCTGGTCTTTCGGTAATAATGCCCCGTGTTCCTTCTTTTTTCTTCATCAGATCCCGGATGAGCAGATCCTGATTCACAATAATAAAATCAATCTCGCTTGGCCTTGCATTAATTTTGGCTCGCATTTCGTAAAACATGCATCCATTTTTATGATGACAACGTTCGAATTGGCAATCATTTACGGACACATTAGACCATTCAGTATCACTAATTCCGCCTTGGATATCCGCTCTTTCATCAATTTCATAATTGATTACTCGCTGGGCAAGGGTGGATATTGGGGAATTTGGATCATCTGGCTTGAACAACTCTGCAGCCCTGTTTCGGCAAGCATACTGTCCCATGCCTTTCCCCACGACGGAACGAACTGTAGTGAAGCCGAGCCGGCTGCCGATGACGCGAAGATCCTTATGTATCTGTTCCGAAAGCTGAATGGAGGATGTGGCGATAATAATGGGCTCTTGTGACACCTGATTAATGAGCAGACTGGGGATGAGATATCCAAAGGACTTGCCGATACCCACGCCAGCTTCAATCATGGCATTACGCCCGTTAATATAGGCATCCGTTATATCGAGAGACATATCCTGCTGCCCAATCCGCTCGCGAAGACCCATTCGGGGAAAACGGTCATACACCCGAAAGATGCCTTCCACAAGTGAGCGTTCGAGCTCCTTTTTCGGTTGGCGTTTCTGTGATTTGAAGAGTTCATTTAGCCAATTCAAGACAATCACCTCACTTCCCAATGTAAAATCTTCCTCTTCGGCTATTTTTAGTGAAACCATAATTATCTTAGATGCGTCATTCACAGTCAAGTGGACAGCATGGATGATCACGTCCACGACTATTAAACGCAACAAAACGGATATCTAAGCGTCTATTTATCTTACATAGAACCGCAACAGGAGTGATACAAATGCAGCGAAAAATGCTAGGCATATTCGGCGCCGTTCTCGGCTCCATGCTCATATGGGCGGGAAATGCAGCAGCCGAAGAACGTTTTAATGATCTACAGTATTCCAAGTGGGCAGAAGACGGTATTGAGTACATGGCGAAGCGGGGAACTGTCGCAGGGTATGGAGATGGGAAATTTAAACCCGCAGGGCTTGTCACAAGAGCACAGGCGGTCACCTTTCTGGTGCGGGAGCTATATCCTGAACAGCTTGAGAAGCCTGCTGAAGGTACGACTTACTCGGATGTTCCCAAGACACACGCCTTTACTAAAGAAATTGCGATAGCTTCTAAAAATGGACTTGCCAGCGGATTCCCGGATGGTTCCTTTCGTCCGGATGCACCGCTAAGCCGCGCTGAAACTGCAGCTTTCTTAACGCGCGCATATTCTCTATCGGAAGGCAAGCAAACCGCCAATTGGTCCGATACGGAAAGCCATTGGGCAGCAGCGCCCATTCTCGTCATGAGCTCCAATAGTTTGGTCGGCGGATATTCAGATGGCACCTACCGTCCGAATCAAACGGTCACGCGAGCAGAATATGCCGTATTTATGTCACGATTGATTCAGTTCGAACGCCAAGCAGCCATTCAGGCACAGGATTGGGACAAGCTAATTTCTTATATGACCGTGAGTGAGCAGGTCGGTCAGATGCTTATGCCTGACATTCGGCAGTGGAATGGTAAAGTGACCACGACCGTTAATGAAGGGTTGAAAAGCAGCATCCATAATCAGGATCTGGGCGGCTTAATCCTGTTCGATAAAAATATTGTAGACACTCGGCAGGTCACAACGTTTACGCACAATCTGCAAATGGAAGCAGGGGACATTCCGATGTTTCTTGGCATTGACCAGGAGGGAGGCGTTATTAAGCGAATCCCTGGAGGCACCAATTTGCCGGGTCAAATGGCTCTAGGCGCAACCGGAGATTCAGGCCTGGCCGAAGCGGCTGGACAGCTGACGGGAGAAGAGCTGAAAGCACTGGGACTGAACATCAACTTTGCGCCAGTGCTGGATATTAACAGCAATCCGGACAACCCGATCATCGGTATGCGATCATTCAGTTCAGATGCAGATCTGGTCACCAGACTTGGTCTCGCAACGATAACAGGGCTGCGGCAATCGGGCGTTATTGCGGCAGTTAAGCATTTTCCAGGACACGGGGACACGATGGTTGACTCCCATCTCGGATTGCCGGTCCTGACGCATAATCGCGAGCGGCTCGATTCGGTGGAACTGAAACCTTTTCAGGCAGCAATCGAGAACGGGGTAGAGATGATCATGACTGCTCACATTGCTTTTCCTGCCATAGACAACGAACAGGTCACTTCGCTTAAAGACGGACAACGCGTGCCTGTTCCTGCTACGTTATCCAAAAAGGTATTGAATGGTCTGCTTCGGGAAGAGCTGGGATATGAGGGGATTATTATTTCAGATGCATTCACCATGGATGGAATAGCGGAGCATTTTGGTGAAGACCAAGCGGTAGAACGGGCAGTCAACGCCGGTGTGGATATCATCCTAATGCCGCAGAATTCTGCCGCTGCTCACCAAACACTCGTGAATGCGGTGAAGAACGGAACGATTCCGATCGATACCATTCATGCATCCGTTGAGCGCATTTTGGAGCTGAAAGCGAAGTATGGCTTGTTTGAACGTAGTGAGAGCCTTACGTCTAAGCTAGCCAAGCTTAACCAAGTTATCGGTTCACAGGCACATCGCGAGGTGGAGCGGGAAATTGCAGAGCGAGCAGTGACCCTGTTGGCCAGCCGTGACGGTAAACGCTCGGATTCATTGCAACAAGGAGATCGGGTCGTTATTGTTGCAGCGGAAGAAGAGCAAGCCAAGCAGCTTGAGAGACAGTTGAAGCAGGCATCCAATACCCTGTCGTTAAAGACGGACATTGCCCTAATTGGACAAGCACAAACGAAAGAGACGGTTGCCAAAGCCGATTATGTCATCCTGGCTTCCTACCAGTTCCGTAACGTAGCCAGCCAGTTTGGATGGAGCGCTTATCAAGCCTTAATCAATGAGATGAACACTCGAAATCAACGCTACACGCTGTTGTCACTCGGCAACCCTTATGAAACAATATATCTGAAGAACATTCGCTCAGGACTTGCTGTTTATGGCAAACAGGAGCCCAATACGGAAGCCGGAATCAACGTGCTGCTTGGTCATCAAGAAGCTACCGGCAAGTTGCCAGTGAAAACGAATTAAAACCTATTGATAATAATCAAAAAAATTAATCAAAAAGATAATCAAAAAATAGTTAAAAGACGGACTGCAGCTTACGGAGTCCGTCTTTTAATTTTGATCTTTTGGATTCACCAGTATAAAAAATAAATTAATTGATATTTTTGTAATAAACCAAATGGTCCGTCCATTCATCATATTCGCGTATGAAGCCTTTGCGTATACATTCAAATTCCATACCTACGTGTTCAGCAAGTTTTATTGAAGGGGTATTATCCAAATTAATATGGGCTTCTATACGGTGAAATTTCAAATGTTCAAATGCTATATTAAGAGCTTCTTTTACTGCTTCTTTGCCGTATCCTTGCCTCCAATATTGATTATGGATCGTATAGCCGAAGCTGGCCCATTGAAAATTAGCTCTGGCTAAGGTTGCAATATCAATGGTACCCAGATGGGTACCATCTTCCTTTCTAAATACCCCAAATACATAAACCGCATCTGTGCATGCTAGCTCTTGATGTCGATCTACCAAATGATGGAACCAATCTCGTGTGCATTCCGTCATGTCCACTTTCCCTTGATCATGACGATGTTGGGAGGGGAAGCGGTTTTCGAATGCATACAACCAATTGATATAATCGTCTTTTTGTAAAGGTCTGATGATTAATCGCTCTGTCTCTGACCTATAATCAAATTTCACCATAGTCAATTTTAACGTGACATCTCCTTTAGATTGGATTGCTGCTTCCATGAACGTACGTTTTTGTTTCGAGAATCAAGCTTATATGCCATGGTCATCACACCTTTCAGACTTAACCAGATCAAGCAAGGCCAGTTTATCACAGGATGGATCTGTTGAGAACAAGGATGCAAGGATAATCGTTAACGAAGATATGAAGGGCTATTCATACTTAAAACATAAAAAAGGTCTAAGAAGAAAAGCTTGATTCCATAACTGTTTTATCGTGTTTGGATAATAATGACATTGACATCTGTGGCGTTTTTCAAAATAATAGAACGTAATTGAATACTGGTACCTTTAATTCAGTCCAGAGAGGCTGGCAAGGGCAGCGGATTTTTATAATCACGCATGAAACAGGGCATATTCCGTTCAGGGATGCTCTGCGTCTTCGCGCGGATTATGATGCAAAAAAGAGGCTACTTGTCAGTTAAGACCTGACGAGTTGCCTCTTTTTTCTGCTTTTTGGTATCAGGACACTTTAAGTTGGGGGTATTCTGATGAGCAAACAAGATCAAGAATTTTCATGGCAGGCAGTGCCAAAAACGCAGAGAAACCATTTTTGGAAGACATTGTCCGTTATGCTGGGGTTCACGTTCTTCTCAGCAAGCATGCTGGCAGGAGGAACACTTGGTGTCAGCTTAACGTTTATGGAGTTCATTGGTATCGTGCTTGCGGGTAATTTGGTGCTCGGGATCTATACGGGAGCACTGGCACATATCGCGTCGAAGACAGGCTTGTCCACACATTTGCTGGCCAAATATGCATTCGGTGAGAAAGGGTCGTATCTGCCTTCGTTCCTGCTCGGATTTACGCAGGTTGGATGGTTCGGTGTCGGCGTAGCGATGTTCGCGATTCCTGTTGCCAAAGCGATGGATTGGAATGTGTACCTGTTAATCTTTGTGTTTGGTCTCGCCATGACGGCATCTGCAATCTTCGGGATGAAGTCACTTGTCATTTTGGGTTATATTGCAGTTCCGGCTATTGCCATTCTCGGGAGTTACTCCATGTTGCAAGGAACAGACACACTGGGCGGTCTGCAAGGATTATTTGATTACACGCCAGCACAGTCGCTCACTGCAGCAGCCGCACTAACCATTTGTATCGGATCATTTATCAGCGGGGGAACGTTAACGCCAGACTTTGCCCGTTTTGCCCGTACGTCACGCCAGGCAGTCATCGCAACTGTCATTGCATTCTTCTTGGGTAATTCACTCATGTTCCTGTTCGGTGCAGTCGGCGCCATGGCCTATAACCTGGCAGATATTTCGGAAGTCATGTTCCTGCAAGGTTTGATCATTCCGGCGATCATCGTTCTGGGATTGAATATCTGGACAACGAACGACAATGCTCTATATGCTTCGGGACTTGGTTTTGCCAACATCACTAAAATTTCGAAGAAATTCTTCGTTATCGTTAACGGCATCGTGGGTACCATCTTTGCGATGTGGATGTATAACAACTTCGTTGGCTTCCTGAATGTACTCGGCGCAGCCGTACCGTCCATCGGGGCCATCATCATTGCAGATTACTTCTTCGTGAAGCGCAGAAATTATAAACCGTTTGCCGAGATGACTTTCAAAACGGTAAACTGGATAGCGATGGCGGCTTGGGCGATCGGTGTGGCATTCGCTCAGCTTGCACCAGGAGTAACGCCGTTGAATGCACTTCTTGGTACAGCGGTAGCCTATATTGTACTTATGCTGATCGTTTCTGCGAAAGAATCCAAAGAAAAGGGGAAAATGAATGATTATACAGAACGCGAAATTGCGGGGTAAAGAAGGTCTATGGAATATCGTCGTAAAAGACGGGAAGTTCGAACAAATCACGCAGGAGCCAGCGGCTGCTGCGAATGAGGAAGTCGTCGACGTGGGCGGTTCGCTTGTACTGCCACCGTTCATTGAGCCTCATATTCATCTGGATACAACGTTAACGGCAGGTGAGCCGGAATGGAATTTGAGCGGTACGCTGTTCGAAGGCATTCAGCGGTGGTCCGAACGCAAAGCATTTTTGACACATGAAGACGTGAAGACACGTTCCAAAACGGCGCTGAAATGGCAAATGGCGCAGGGCATCCAGCATGTGCGGACACATGTGGACGTAACAGATCCAAGCTTGACGGCAGTTAAAGCGATGCTTGAAGTGAAAGAAGAGATGTCGCCTTACATTGACATCCAGCTGGTCGCTTTCCCGCAGGAAGGTATTCATTCCTATCCCAACGGTGCGGAGCTGCTTGAAGAATCGCTGAAAATGGGCGTTGACGTTGTGGGAGGCATTCCGCACTTCGAATTCACGCGAGAATACGGCGTCGATTCAATGAAGATTGCATTTGACCTGGCTGAGAAATATGACCGTCTAATCGACATTCACTGTGATGAAATCGATGATGAGCAATCCCGTTTTGTCGAAGTCGTGGCCAAGGAAGCCTATGAACGTGGACTGGGTTCCCGCACGACAGCGAGTCATACAACGGCCATGGGGTCATACAATGATGCATATACGTACAAGCTGTTCAGATTGCTGAAAATGGCTGACCTGAACTTCGTATCCAACCCACTGGTTAACATCCACCTGCAGGGTCGCTTCGATACGTATCCGAAAAGAAGAGGACTGACACGTGTCAAAGAGCTGCAGGAAGCAGGTCTGAACGTGTGCTTTGGTCACGATGACATCTTCGATCCATGGTATCCACTCGGAACAGGTAACATGCTTCAGGTGCTGCATATGGGGATCCATGCTTCGCAGCTGCTTGGTTACGATCAGATCGTCAATTCCATTGACCTGATTACCAAAAACAGCGCAAGAACGCTCCATATCGAGGATGTGTACGGCATTGAAGAAGGCAAGCCTGCCAACTTCATCGTTCTGGAAGCAGAGAATGAATATGAAGCCATCCGTAAACAAGCCGGTGTGCTCTACTCGTTCAGAGGCGGCCGCAAAATCGCGGAAACGAAACCACGGGATACATCGATCATTCTTGAAGGCGGTTTGGAGAAGGTAACATTTAATAAATAAGCAATGAGATTGAAATGAATTAGGCCCATTATACATGAAGCATTCTCCAGGCATTAATTATAAAAATCCCCTCGGGGTGGCAGGATCAATCAGAAATCACATCTAATCGTGAATTCTTCCTGCCACACATGAGGGGATTTTTTACTGTTATTAAAGAGATAAAGTATCTCATGATTAGACTAGACCAATACAGCTTTTTGTAATCTCGCTACGCCTTCCTGGATCTGTGCATCCGACAAATGGGCAAAGGATAAATAAATACCCACCTTTATGCCATCCGATGTTGAGCTGCTGACTTCTGAGTAGCGCACCCCTTCTGATCTTGCAGATGAACGAAAGGCTTCATAAGCTGAGGCTGTACCTCGCCACCAGCCGAATACGTGCAGACCCGCTTCATTTTCCACCCAATCAAACCATGTAGAGAGCTGCTGATTCAACAGTTTAAGTAACATATGGAACTTGCGGCTGTACAGACGATTCATTCTGCGCAGATGGCGCTCATACTGACCACTTGTCATAAATGCGGCGAGCGCCCGCTGTTCAATTAGATTGACAGGTCTTGGCTCATATAAAGCCTGGGCCTTTCTAAACGTGTCTGCCAGGGTGGGAGGAAGGACTACATAACCCAGACGGACTTCAAAAGGCAATGTTTTGGTGAAGCTTCCAAGGTAAATGACGCGTCCTTCTTTATCGAGTGTCTTCAGAGGTTCAACATGCATTCCGCGGTATCGGAACTCACTGTCGTAATCATCCTCGACAATCATGGCATCCCGGCGATGTGCCCAGTCCAGCAGGGTTTGTCTGCGTTCAAGACTAAGCATTTCGCCTGTTGGAAATTGCCTTGACGGCGTGACAAACAGCATACGTGCATCCCAGTTTTGAGGAACCAGTCCCTGACCATCGAGACTCGCTTCAATCAACTTGGCGCCTGAAGCCATAATGGCTTGAGAAATCCCGACATAACAAGGGCTTTCTGTCACAACATGGTCGCCCGGGTCTGCGAGCAATTGAGTGAGCAGCGCTATAGCCTGCATGGAACCTGCAGTAACGGCGATATGATCCGCATCAACATGAATCCCCCGCATTCTCCGCAGGTAGGCAGCAATGGCTTCTCTTAATTTCGGGTCTCCTGTTGAGCTAACAGAGGCAGAAGCATGGATAACGTTCTCCTCACGATGGCGTATCTCTGCATACAATCGATTATTCCATTCATCGTAAGGGAACTTGGAAAGATCGGGCTGATATTTGCTGAAGTCGATCACTTCGCTGTTCTCTTTGCTGTGATCACGAGCTTGTGCCGATTGTTGGACGGTCTGCTGCTCAAGCTGCTGGATACGATTTCCCCAAGCAGATAAATGATGAGTACAGGATTTTACCGGGTAATCCTCATTGCTAAAATCTGCTTGATAAGCAACAAAGGTACCTCTGCCGTGCTCTGACTGAAGGTAACCTTGGGCAGTTAACGTATCATAGACTTGGTTCACGGTTCCCCGGGATATGTGATATGACGCTGCTAACTCCCTTGTGGAAGGTAACTTTTCGCCGTATACGAGGTTACCATCATGAATAGCGTCACGAACCGCATGATAGAGAGCCTTCATTTTGGTATATTGTCGGTTCAAATATGAACTGTACGCTAGATGAAATTGCATAGATCCTCCAATGATTGTATAAAGTGGTTCAACACATTCAAAGTGGTACAATAAAATCCGGTGATATTGGATCTTTTTATGTATCCATTCTCATTTTATACTAATTCATAGTTTAAGGGGAAACAATAGTGGCATCGAAAAATAGATCATTTACTTTGTTGTAATAAGATGTCCTTTTTGAAATCAATCAAAAGTTAAACTGGGAGGATTACAATCATGCAAACAGGTACAGATCGTGTTAAAAGAGGAATGGCTGAAATGCAAAAAGGTGGCGTCATCATGGACGTCATGAATGCGGAACAGGCTAAAATTGCGGAAGCAGCTGGGGCAACAGCTGTTATGGCTCTTGAGCGGGTACCTTCTGATATTCGCGCAGCTGGCGGTGTAGCTCGCATGGCAGATCCAACGATCGTTGAAGAGGTTATGAAAGTGGTATCCATTCCGGTGATGGCCAAAGCGCGTATCGGTCATTACATTGAAGCCAAAGTGCTTGAGTCCCTGGGCGTGGACTATCTCGATGAGAGTGAAGTACTGACACCTGCAGACGAAGTATTCCATATTGATAAACATGAGTTCACTGTACCATTTGTATGTGGAGCCAAAGATCTCGGAGAGGCTCTTCGCCGCATTGGTGAAGGCGCATCGATGATTCGTACCAAAGGTGAGCCGGGAACAGGCAATATTGTTGAAGCGGTTCGTCATATGCGTCTGATTAACAGCCAAATCCGCAAAGCCCAAAGCATGTCCAAGGACGAGTTGTATGCTGAAGCGAAAAACCTGGGTGTGTCTTATGAGCTTCTGCTCGAAGTACATGAGAACGGCAAGCTTCCAGTTGTTAACTTTGCTGCAGGTGGGGTAGCCACTCCGGCAGATGCTGCACTTATGATGCATTTGGGCGCAGACGGCGTATTCGTTGGATCCGGCATTTTCAAATCGGACAGCCCTGAGAAGTTCGCTCGTGCCATTGTTGAAGCGACAACACATTACACGGATTACAAACTGATTGCCGAAGTGTCCAAAAACCTGGGTGCCCCGATGAAAGGGATCGAGATTTCCAAACTGTCTGCGGATGAGCGTATGTCCGATCGCGGTTGGTAAGAAATAAGGGATTTCGATATGAAGTAGGTAGTCTCAATAGATAGAAAAGAAAGCCGATCAGTTGAGTATAATTGATCGGCTTTTTTGTTATTCTTTTGGAACAATGTAGGGAGGTTCCAAAAGGAAGACAATGAAAGTAACGGATGTGAAATGGACTGCACATTGATATCTTCAAAACGCTGTGTCTATAATAAGCGGTATGAAGGAAGGTGCAGACCATTCGCTATCTATATGAGTTTATTCAACATCACGACGATCTGCCGATGAAACTCTTCGTGAACTCAGTGAAACATATCGATTTCCATTGGCATAAGGAAGTGGAGGTTGTCTATGTTCTCCATGGTTCAATCAACATGTATTTGGACCAGCAGCAGTATACATTGCATGCAGATGATTTGATTGTGGTAAACAGCATGTCCGTGCACAAGATGGAACGAACCAATCAGGATAACGTGTTATTAACATTGCAGTTTGGTCCGGAGTTGATGAACAATAATGCGTTTATCTCCTGTAACTCTGCCTTGAACGTGGAGCAGGACGTTCCCCGGCTGCTTAGCATCAAACAACATCTTGCGCAGATGGTGTGGGAGATCAACAAAAAAACGCCGGGATATCAAAATTTCACCATGGGCAGATTACAAATGTTATGCGGCTTCCTTCAGAGGCATTTTTCAAATGGAACGAATCCAACGTTGGAAGAAGGAAGTAAGGATTATGACTATAAAAGGCTGAACAGGGTCCTCACATATATTGATATTCACTATAATGAGAAGATTACGCTGCAGGATATGGCACATTCCGAGCATTTAAGCTTGCATTATTTTTCCCACTTCTTTACGGACAAGATCGGGATACCTTTCCAAAAGTATCTGACCCTTATTCGCCTGGAGAAAGCTCAGGCCCAGCTGGCAGCAAATGATAAAAAAATATCCGAAATCGCACTGGATTGCGGATTCGCCAACATCAAGCTGTTTAACAAATACTTCAAGGAAAAGTACGGCTGTACGCCAGGTTCCTACCGTGAAGCTTCGCGTACACCGGAGCCCCATGAGTTGAATGTGAACCGCAAGCCCAAAACGTATGAGGAATCTTCTAGCGGAGATTATTACGAGATGGAAACGATGAACGCAATTGCCTCGCTGTATCGATATCTGGATCCCAGGGGCGACGCGGAACACGAGATGCTCCCTGTATCGTCTGCACATCTGTCAGACCAAACCCGCATAGAGGTTCATACGGATCAGACGTCGTTCGTCTATGAAAAGCACTGGAATATTACCATGACGGCGGGGAGAGCCATCGAAGGTTTGCGTGAAGATTGGCGGAAGCAGCTGTCTGCTCTGAAAGGCAGAGTACCTTTTCAGTACATTCGATTTCACGGCATATTTAATGATGAGATGATGGTGTACAGCGAAACAGAGCAAGGTACTCCTGTCTATAACTGGTCTTATGTGGACAAGTTGTATGATTTCCTGCTGGATCAGGGAGTTCGGCCATTCGTGGAATTAAGCTTTATGCCGAGCCAGCTGGCGAGATCCAAGGAAACGTTGTTTTGGTGGAGGGGGAATATTAGTCCGCCATCCGACCCTGCCAAGTGGCAGGCCCTTGTTCGCGAATTCATCAGGCACTGTTTGAATCGTTATGGGGCGGATGAAGTGAAGAAGTGGTACTTCGAAGTATGGAACGAGCCTGACTTGGCTGGTGTTTGTTGGGCAGGAAGCAAGGAAGAATATTTCGCTTTTTACGAATTGACTGCCCATGCCATCAAAACTGTACTGCCCGATCTGAGAGTGGGAGGCCCTGCGATGGGGTATGGATCTCTTTGGAA
This sequence comes from Paenibacillus xylanilyticus, assembly GCF_009664365.1. NCBI lineage: Bacteria > Bacillati > Bacillota > Bacilli > Caryophanales > Paenibacillaceae > Paenibacillus > Paenibacillus xylanilyticus. Next base: position 3,871,494 of record NZ_CP044310.1, on the reverse strand, counting down.
CGACACCTGGGCTGAGGAGTTTCTGTCATACTGCGGGAAGCATGAAGTTGCTCTCGACTTTTTCTCGTTCCATATCTATTCGGAGTATCCGAAGCTAAAAGTGGAAGAGGATCGTTTAACTCAAATCATGCCGCCATCCTTCTATAAGGAAAGTATTGATCTTCTTCGGCAGAAAATGAAGGTGTCTTCGTACGGCCATGTTGAACTCCATGTCACCGAGTGGAACTTTTCGCTGTATGACCGTAACTTGCTGCACGATACCATGTTCATGGCTCCGTTCGTCATTTATCACACTATGAATACACTCGGTGATGTGAAAGCCATGGCTTTTTGGTCTTTTACCGATGTATTCGAAGAAAGTATCGTTCCAACTTCTCCTTTCTATGGGGGCTTTGGTCTGATCAATCGCGATGGTCTGAAGAAACCTAGCTATTATGCATTTGAGCTTATGCAGAAGCTGGGTGATGAGCTGCTAATCAAGGGAGACGGTTATGTCGGAACCCGAAAAAGTGACGGAAGCATGCAATTTCTGTTCTATCATTATGTGCATGTAGATCAGCTGTTTGCGAGTGGAGATTGGTCTGAATTATCCTGTTCAACCCGTTATGACGTATTTGAGGAGAAGGGCAGCAAGGCTTTTGAACTCATGCTTAACAAGCTCCCAGGGCCATATAAATGCACCAGTTATCAACTCGATCGGGATCATGGCTCCGTATTTGATGAGTGGACACGCATGGGATCGCCATATTCGTTAACGGAAGAAGAAATCTCTTATCTAGATGGCAGGAGCGGACCCTTCATGAGGACAGAGATAATTAGGGATGAGTGTTGGCGCAAAGAGATTTTGCTCCCCCCACATGGCGTGATGCTCCTCATTTTAAATAGACAATATTAAAAAAAGTATCCTTAAGGCATCCTTTCGGTAATGGAGGGATGTTTTTTGTTGTTTATTTCTTGTACAGGCAGGCAAGCTAGAACGTAGGACTAGAAATGGGCAAAAAACGAACCATCAAGTGGCAAGTTCCAACAAGAAAGCGTTCACACGAATCGATATACTATGGTTGTGGCAGCTAAGAGGAAGACAGGGGGAGTTTGGATGAAGCGGTTCATGAAATGGATGACAGATTCGTTTGCGCCAAGGTTGGAGGCGTTTACGAATAATATTTGGGTTTCTTCGATTCAAGAAGCCATTATGGTCGCCATTCCGATGATTTTCATCGGTTCGATTATTACATTGATTTCAATTTTGCAGGACTTTATTCCGGGAATGCCGGACCTGACACCGATCACGACGTTCAGTTTCGGTTTGCTTGGGTTGTTTATTGCTTTCCTGACGCCTTATGTGGTGATGGAAAAAAAGGAGCGGCACAAAATCAAGCTGCTGGCGGGAATGACGGGGGTATCCCTGTTCGCTATGCTGCTTAACCCGACAATAAACGAAGATGGTACCATTCAGTTCATCCTTGAACGATTTGGACCTTCGGGAATGATCACAGCACTCTTGGTGGGAGTATTCGTTGCTCTTGTGATGATCATGTGCAACAAATTTTCGTTCTTCAAAAAGGGGTCTTCACTTCCCGAATTCATTATGGACTGGTTCGACTTTCTCGTACCGATCGCCCTGGTATTAACCACAGGATGGGTTCTCGTATATCAGCTTCATTTTGATATTTTTGGACTGATTGTAAACATATTTGAGCCAATCAATGCTGTAGGACAGAGTTTAACTGGATTTTTATTATTTAATTTTATCGGCGTAGTGCTCTATTCCTTCGGCGTAAGCCCATGGGTAATGACACCGATCTGGTACGCGATCTGGATACCTGCAATAGAGCAGAATGCTTCTCTCGTTGCAGCCGGACAAGATCCGGTCAATATCAACACATTTGAAACCTTCTTTTCCGGATGGCTTGGTATTGGTGGGATGGGAGCAACCTTGCCGTTAGTGGTCTGGTTCCTGATGGCACGATCCAAAAAGCTGAAATCGGTCGGCAAAGCGACCATCATTCCGTCCTTGTTCAACATCAATGAACCTGTCGTGTACGGAGCGCCAATTGCCTTTAATCCGCTGCTTATGGTGCCGATGTGGATCAACGCACTCATCACGCCGGTGATTGTATACCTCGCTCTAGACTGGGGTTGGGTGCGGATTCCAAGCCAGATCTTCCAGCTATGGTACACGCCGATTGGCCTGTCCACCTACATTATGTCCGGGTTTAACGGTCTTATTTTGCTGGCTGTGGTTCTGCTCATTGTATTTGCCGTATGGTTTCCGTTTTTCAAACTGTATGATGCACAAGAACTGAAGAAAGAACAGGAACAAAATTAAAAAAAAGGGTGAGAACCATGGATAAATCGATTAATGAATTGCTGCACGCAATGACACTTGCCGAGAAAGCTTCACTCTGCGCGGGATTAAATATGTGGATGACGAAGGGAATCGAGCGGTTGAACATTCCGCCAGTTCATATGTACGACGGAACCAATGGGATCCGTAAAACGAACAGCGATGAGGAAATGGGCATCACAACGGAAAATGTACCTGCAACCTGTTACCCTACGGGTTCGGCCATCGGTTCTTCGTGGAACACGGAATTGCTGCATGAGGTCGGAGTGGCTCTAGGACGGGAATCGAAAGCCATGGATGTAGAGCTGCTGCTTGGTCCGGGTGTCAATATGAAAAGAACACCGCTTGGCGGTAGAAATTTCGAATACTATTCGGAAGACCCGTGCTTGACGGGAGAACTTGGCGCAGCGTTCATTAATGGGATTCAAAGTGAAGGTGTAGGTGCTTCTGTCAAACACTTTGCGGGAAATAATCAGGAGTTTGAGAAAATGGTGACCAGTTCGGAAATCGATGAGCGGACACTGCGCGAAATTTACCTGAGCGCCTTTGAACGAATTATTAAGAAATCCGATCCTTGGACGGTCATGTGCTCTTATAACTTATTGAATGGAACGTACACGAGTGAGAACGAGCATTTGCTGCATGACATTTTGAGAGAAGAATGGAGTTATGAAGGCGTTGTGCTATCCGACTGGACAGCTGTCAATGATCGCATCCGCGGACTGAAGGCTGGACTTGATCTGGAGATGCCAGGTCCTGCTCATTACAATGCCAAAGCCATCATTGAGGCGATTCAGAACGGAAGCCTTTCCGAGGAACAATTGGATCGAAGCGTGGGTCGCATTTTGAAGCTGGTCGAACGGGTAACGGGCAACAAAGGCGAGGGGACTTCTGAAGATGCGGATTACCATGCACTTGCTCGTAAAGCGGCAGCCGAAAGTATTGTGCTTCTGAAAAATGAAAACGCGATTCTTCCGCTGCAGCCGGAATCATTGGGGTCCATTGCGGTAATTGGGCGCTTTGCCAAGAAGCCTCGAATTCAGGGGGCAGGCAGTGCGAAGGTAACGCCGACAAGAGTCGACATTCCGTGGGACGAGATAAAGAATCTGGCCGGCGAGAATATTACGATGGGATATTCAGAAGGATACCCGGAGGATGACTCCATTCACGATGAGTTAATTCAGGAGAGCGTCACATTAGCCAAGAATTCCGATGTTGCTGTACTGTTTGTTGGCCAGCCGGAATATGCCGAATCGGAGATGCGTGATCTGCAAGGCATTGACCTTCCCGAGCATCAAGTGAAATTGATTATGGCGGTAGCCGCGGTTCAGCCCAAGTGCATAGTCGTAACCAGCAGCGGCACCGCACTCGCCATGCGTCCATGGGTACAGCATGTGCCTGGTGTGATTCACTCGTGGTTGTCGGGTCAAGGCATGGGTAAAGTGGTTGCAGATGTATTATTCGGACAAACGAATCCATCGGGTAAGCTGTCGGAGACCTTCCCTGTGAAGCTATCGGACAACCCGTCCCATATGCGAATTCGCGGAGAGAATGGTAAGCTGTATTATCGTGAAGGTCTTTTTGTAGGATATCGATACTATGACCGGAAAGAACTGGCTCCTCAATTCCCGTTTGGGCATGGATTGTCCTATACATCGTTCTCATATTCGGATCTGGAAGTGGCTCAGACGAATACTGGCGTCACTGTTTCTTTCCAATTAAAAAACACAGGTAAGCGCAAAGGGAAAGAAGTTGTTCAATTGTACGTACACGATGAAAAGTGCACATGGACTCGTCCGGAGAAAGAGTTGAAAGCCTTTGTCAAAATCGAACTGGAGCCTGGTGAGAAACGCAAGATTACCTTTGATCTGGAAGAGAGAGATTTTTCGTACTATAACACCAAGTATAACCGCTGGGTAGCAGAGACCGGATACTTCCAAATTTCGCTGGGCAGCTCGTCCAAAGACATCCGAATCACGGAACGTCTCCATTGTGACTTCGGGAAAGAAGAGATTACGTTTCACAAATTCAGCCTTCTGAGCGAATGGATGAGTGATCCGGCAGCAAAAGGGGAATTGGAAAAATGTCTGAATGACATGAACGAGCATGTGACAGATAAGGTATATCTTAATGAGGAATTTGTGGGATTTTGGGAAGACTTCCCGATGATCAAAGTATTCCAAATGTTCGGTCAACAATGGATGAATGAGCGTTCACCTGATGAGGTTATTCATGAACTTATTGCCAGGGTTAACCAGGCACGAAAATAATAAATAAAGTTAAGAAAAACCAAGTTCGATCCCGTAAAAAGGAGATGAACTTGGTTTTTCTGTCGTTCCAGGACAGATTGTTTACAAACAGCTGCATGCTAGGCAGAGCTTGCTCGATTCACGATGTAAATGCCGATCGACACGAACAGGAGGGCAATCAGATTTTTCAGTTCCATAATGCTTTCGCCCAAAAATACAGCTGATAGCAATGCGCCAAACACGGGGATAAGGAAGTTGTAGACAGACACTTTGCCTACTTTGTTGTATTTAAGAAGCATATTCCATAAACAAAATGCCGTCGATGACAGTAGTACCAGATAAATTAAGTTACTGGTGGATTCCAGGGTGAAATGTGTAACCTGTCCGCCGAGCAGCAGACCGAGCAGAGCCAGCGTCAATCCGCCGACAAACAGGCTGAAACCCGTCACGACCAATACATCCATGGAAGAGGTTAAATGCTTCGCGTAGATGGCCGTAATGGAAAATATGAAAGCAGCTGCCATGACGAAGCCTTCACCTGTAAACGAAACGGAAAATGAGAGGAGATCGGTATTGAAATTCACAATGATGACACCGATAAAGCCCAGCACGCAGCCAATCACTTTTTTATTGCTTAGCTTGTCATTTTGATACAGGAAATGGGCCAGCACCACACTGAAAAAGGTAGCTGTTGCGTTCACAATGGAGCCTTTAACACCAGTCGTGTTGGATACACCTATGTAAAAAAACATATACTGAAGGCCTGTTTGCATGACTCCCAGCATAGAGAGACTGGTCCATTGCCGTCCAGATAGAGCGAACTTCCGTTTTCCAATCAGTCGGTATAGGATCAGAAGCAGCAAGCCTGCGAGTATAAATCGATACCCTGCAAATACAAACTTGGAACCCATATCTTCTGGCATGATGTTAAAAGCGATATACCCTAGTTTAATCGATGGGAAAGCACTTCCCCATAGCAAGCAGCACAGGCTTGCGATTAAGGTTACAACCCGTGGATCGGTTAATCTGTGCGGTTTCTCCATTCCTTGAATCTCATTCACTTGTAATCTTCTCCTCAGCAAGTAGTGCGTTTGTTATGCAACAAATACATTCTAGACCATATCACATTTCCCGCGGCTTGTATCCAAAAGTTGATTGGACTAAGCATTAAGGAAAAGGAATATGTGTTTTATGCAGGAAGCTGTATGAAGGATGTGGAATTTATATACAGATTTTCTGTAGAGGAGGTGGTTAGATGGTCTTTCCAACCCATATTGTATCGGCAGGTGGAATTGTAGAAGACGGACATGGAAATATCCTGTTAGTAAAAGCTCATGACGATGGCTGGGTGTACCCAGGCGGGATTACTGAGGTAGGAGAAAACCTGATTGATGGCGTGATCCGTGAGATCAAGGAAGAAAGCGGGATAGACGCCAGTGTGAGTCATTTGATTAGTGTTGTCTCGAATACAGCAGTACATAAGTGGTATGACGGTGTGACGGATGTTCCGACAAAGGTCATGTTTGATTTTGTGTGCAAATTAGAAGGTGGAGAATTAGCTGCATCTGAGGAAACGAGCGAGTGCAGGTGGGTTCCAAAGGAACAGGTGCTGGATTATATTACACTACCTGCAATTCGCATGCGTTATGAAGCGTATCTGAATTTTCAAGGTTCAGTGAATTACGTGGAGTATGTCACTGCGACAACATCGGAGTGTAACACCAAGCTCCATCGACATGTTTAGCTGCACGGGTGCTTGCCGCTTGAATAAAGTTATGTGCAGATGCTCAAGCGTCAATGGGTAGAACAGCTGTTGATTGAACATAGGAGAGCAGTCGATTCATTGGATCGACTGCTCTTATTCATACAGGCAGAAGATCGATGCGACAATATGACCTTAATGATAGATATGCCGTTTCATAAAATACAAAAAGTCGCTCTGCATCGAGCCCAGCGTAAGAATCTTTCTGGGAATCATGAATTTCCATCGCCGGCCTTGAACGTGGAATGACCATGTTGCAGACAATAAGGTGCCAGAATGATATTTTTGATCTTGTAATTCTGCTGTTTGGAATTCAATGGTACGTACAACTTTAGTCGAAAAAAAATTGAGGAAGAGGATGATTAATTTATCCTCATTGATGAGCAATATAGCCCGGCTTGTCTTCGCTGACCAGCTCTGTGGTGTGGAATAACATATGTACATGTCAGGTTCTCTATAAGATTGAGTTAGCCGATTCATCAATTTTTTGGTAATAAAAATCATGGCTCAATGCTCCTTCTGCTGTGATATCTCATTCTGTAACTCGTTCCTAGAAATTCCGATCCAACAAAACCCCTACTTGTTCTGCAATAACCTGAGTTGACTCCGTAATTCCATTGGTAAGCCACGCTTCGACGATCTCCACGATTGCCGCTCCAAAGAAATTAAGAAGGATCTCCTTGCTTAATCCCTGATTTATTCCTTCGGTTATATTCACTTCGCCCTCTAATTCTTCAATAACAAATGCAAGAAAATGATGACGAAATACAGAGGCACCCTTGCTTGATAACATGGCTGAAAAGAAGGGAAGATGGTGTTCAAAGTATTCAAACCAGAGGAGAATTCCCTCTGCAAAACTTAAGTCAGATGCGGCTTCGCATATTCTGCGTAGCTCGTTAATGTGTTCTTCAATAAGTTTGTCGAGCAAATCAAATTTATCCATGTAATGATCATAGATCGTTCTACGACCGACGTTTGCCCGGTGGGAAATGCCCTGAATCGTAATTTGATCCAGATTTTTCTCAGACATCAGTTGAGTGAATGCATTCTTGATCGCATCTTGAGATTTTTGTACTCTTCGATCCAATTTCAATTTGGACATGAGGGTTCACTCCTTTCCAGAGGGTAGTCGCACATTATTTCAAATTTGTGCAATAACGCACGAATGAAGAAGGTTTGTTTATTGAAGGGGTGCCACTTTCCATTTATATTATACACATGTGCGGTAACGCATCAATATGTATGATCTCAATCAATTATTTTTCCTTCACTGAATTAATAGAATAGAAACCTACGGGGGGGCGAAACACTTGGATCGAATTGAAAAGAGCAAGGAAAAATACCAACAACTATTTGGTGAGGGAGTACCTTCTTCCTATGAAACAGATCCTGAGTTTCAGGACATTCTAAGCCGTTTCATCTTTGGAGAAGTGTTCTATCAAGGTGCTCTGACGGACATTCAGCGGGAACTGCTAACCTTGGTAATCCTCACAGTCAACCAGACGTTACCTCAGCTCAGGGCCCATGTAAGTGCGGCATTGAATGTTGGAGTGAATCCGTTAGAAATTAAAGAGGCCGTTTACCAGTGTGCCCCATATATCGGTTTTCCGAAAACATTAAACGCCATTGATGAAGTGAATGAGGTGTTCAGATCCCGTAATATTGCACTGCCTATAGAAAGCCAAAGCCAGGTCTCAGAACATAGTCGTTTGGAAAAAGGGCTTGCTGTACAGATTGAGATTTTTGGTGATGTCATTGAAAAAATGAGAGCAAGCGCCCCTTCGAACCAGAAGCATATTCAGGAGTATCTTTCGGCTTTTTGCTTCGGTGATTTCTATACCCGTGACGGACTTGATTTGAGAATCCGGGAATTGTTAACACTGGCTATGGTCAGTGCATTGGGAGGAGCCGAAGGCCAAGTTAAGGCACATGTGCAGGGAAATATTAATGTGGGAAATGACAAGGAATCGCTGATTGCAGCGATCACACATTGTCTGCCTTATATAGGTTTTCCAAGGACACTCAATGCACTTGCTTGCATAAATGAAGTTATTCCGGAAAATGAAGAGCAATAATTTTTAATCAACAGATTGGAGGAATTAGCTATGGCAAAACATGAAGAGGTAAAGAACGGCGTTATATTTCCGGTAGGAGAGAAGAATGAAGCTTTTGCATCATATTTTGTGGGACAGAGCTATCTTCAAACCTTGGTTGCAGATCCGAAAGTGAATGTTGGTGTAGGGAACGTGACCTTTGAGCCAGGCTGCCGAAACAACTGGCATATTCACCGTGACGGATTTCAGATACTGTTAGTTACCGGTGGGGAAGGGTGGTATCAGGAGGAAGGCAAATCTGCTCAATTCCTGACAGCCGGCGATGTTATGGTTACGCATGATGGTGTAAAACACTGGCATGGTGCCGCAAAAGACAGCTGGTTTGAACATATAGCGATTACTGCAGGTACACCTGAATGGCTAGAACCTGTTACGGATGAAGTTTACGAGAGTGCGACGAACTGAACCACCAGATTCTCATATACTAATAGTTTAGAGTGAACGAATGAGACACCCGTAAGGGTGTTTCTTGTTGCTTTCTACATACTGGGATTAAGTGATTAAATTAATTCGTATAGAAGTTTATTGCGTTAATATAAAAGGGTTTTTGTGAACCAGTGTAGAAAGGCAATGGATAAAGGTTTAAATCATTACATTTGTTTAGGAGGAGTCATTTGAGAATAGATCAGGTATTTGAATTCGAAATTGGTGTGGAGCTTAGCGAGAAAATACAAGCGTTATTAATCAAAAGCTTTCCTGAAGTTTATCCTGTGGATCGAATTTACTTCAAGCAAGTACCGCAGTTTAGATTCTTGGCTTTTAACGATGAGAATGAACTCGTAGGGCAAGTGGGTCTGGATTACAGAGTGATGAATCTAAATGGTAAACGTATTAGAGTCCTTGGTGTGATTGATTTGTGCGTCTCACAAAACGAGCGTTCGCAAGGGCTGGGTTCCAAGCTGCTTAAGGAAATTGATGCATTCTCAATCGGTAGGAATATTGATTTTCATCTTCTGTTTGCAGATAACATGGCTTTGTATCTAAAGCATGGATATAAAAAAGTTGAAAATCGAGTAAAGTGGTTGAAGATTAATGATGAATTACAATTGACGAACGGAATAGGTCACGAGCCGATAAGCGAAATCATGATCAAGGAAGTAAGTGAGATGAGTTGGGATGAAGGGGAGCTGGACTTGCTAGGTTATCTTTATTAGGATTGCGCTCATGTTGGATATCGTACATAAGGAAAGTGTATGACCAAATCAGTAGCCCATTAAACCGTTAATTCGTAAACTAGAATAACGGTTTTTTGCAATTTTATAGAACGGAATATGATAACCAAATAAACACACCTCAACTGGGCTCAATTCTGAATCTGTATTTCCTGGGAGAAACACCAACAAATTTTTTGAACTGCCTCATAAAATGGGTGTCATTCTCATATCCACATGCATACGCAATCTGATTAACGGAGAGCTCACTGTGATCCAAAAGATATTTGGCATGGTCAAGCCGGGCATGAATCATATCCGTCATTACGGAACAACCAAATAGCTCTTTATAGATGTGTTGAAAGTAGGATTTGCTCATATTTAATCGTGAAGCTTGTTCTGTTACGGTTAGTTTTTGCTGAGGAGAGCGATAGATGTCGTTGCGCAGTTCTGTAAATTGAATGTAATAACGGCTAAGTTGGTGGAGAGCAGTTCTTGCTCGCAAGTCACTTAATTTCATGAAGAAAGACCGAAGGTCGCAATCGATAATACGCTCACGCAGCTTTCCATCCAATCTGAGGCACTTCTGAAGTTCCACAATGCTTCTGGAGATCAACAAGGGATCTGAAGCTTCAATAAGCGTGTCCACAGGAAATTGAATACTTAGGAGAAATTCGTGGAAATCGCTGCCGTTACAGTGGAACCAATCGTTAATAAATGGACTCTCCAGCTCACGGTAATAATGAGGCGTTTGAGGTTGAAACAAAATGAAGGTATTCTTCTCCACCGTGCTTGTGTTGTCATGCAATCTTACTTCTGCTCTGCTGTTAAAAAACACAAAGGTGTAATTTTCCGAACCATTTGGCCGGTTTCTCACAATCCCTTCATGGTGAATGGTACGATAACCGCAAGAAAGTAACGTAAGCATGCCTTATCCTCCTCAGCACAATAGGTCAGTTTTTGATGATTATAGTGTATTGTTCACGTCTAAACAACCTTCTATAATTTTCTGAAAATGATTATTCAGAGGAGGAAAAATAAGTGTCGGTTGACAGAAAGTATTGGGTCGATACGTTGGTTCGCATAGCTCATCCTGTGCTCGATGCCTTAGCAAAAAGCAGACTTGTTATCGATATGCCTGTCGAATCCAACGGGGGAGATCGTACCGACTACGCCTATTTGGAGGCTTTGGGACGGACTTTGGCAGGGATTGCACCATGGCTTGAACATGGCCCTCGTTCAGGTGAGGAGGGGGAGAGTCGAGCCAGGATGGCAGAACTGGCCAGACGTGCAATTGGAGTGGCGACAGATCCAGCTTCGCCCGATTATATGAATTTTACGCAAGGCGGCCAGCCTGTTGTTGATGCAGCTTTTCTTGCAAATGCGGTGCTTCGGGCTCCACATGAGCTGTATGAACTGCTGGACGAGAAAGCGAAAGATAATCTGAAATCAGCCCTTCTCGCCACACGGATTATACGCCCTGTATTCAGCAACTGGCTGTTGTTTAGTGCCATCATTGAAGCGGCCCTTGCCCGAATGGGCTTAGAAACTTGGGATCGCATGCGAGTGGATTATGCAGTAAGGCAGCATGACCAATGGTACATGGGTGATGGTGCATATGGTGACGGGCCTGACTTTCATTGGGATTACTATAACAGCTTTGTAATTCAACCCATGCTCGTGGATATATTGGATGCGTTAGGAGATCAATTCGACGATTGGAAGGCAATTGGGATCCGGGTGTTAGGCAGAGCTACTCGCTATGCAGCCGTCCTGGAACGAATGATTTCACCAGAAGGCACCTTTCCCCCTATTGGGCGATCACTTGCCTATCGTTTCGGAGCATTTCAGCATTTATCTCTCATGGCACTCAGAGAGGAACTCCCGGTAGAAGTGGAGCCAGCCCAAGTTCGCTGCGCCCTTACGGCTGTGATCCAGCGGCAGATTCAGATGCCAGGGACGTTTGACGATGCCGGATGGCTGCGAATTGGATTCGCCGGAAGTCAGCCGGAAATCGCTGAAGCTTACATATCAACGGGCAGTTTGTATCTGTGTACGACCGTATTCCTTGCGTTAGGACTTTCGCCTGAGGCTGATTTCTGGCAGGGAGAGGCCGAGTGGACTTCACGGAAGATATGGTCCGGAGGAGTGGTCAATTTGGATAAAGCCTACCATGATCGACATTTTACAGGGGGTTGAGGAACGTTTTTGATAATCATATTGTTCCATGGTTCGTGCAGGCTCTTGAACGGATGTCTTAGAGAGATAAGAATAGAAGTGCATGGAGAGTCGCTGTAAAGCGGCTTTTTTTCTCAACTGAATGAGAATGATATTGATTATTGTTCTCATTTACACACTCCGACATTTACTGTATACTGACAATAGTTATTTTACATAATGGTCAAAAAGACAGACAAGAATGGAAAAGGGAGAGGTTATTTACATGTTGGTGTCCGTAAAAAAAGGGATGTTTCTTTGTTTGATTACTGCAATGATTCTGGTGCTGGCTGCGTGTTCAAGTGGTGGAAGCGATAATGCCAAGGGCAGCTCACAGCAAACTGAGGAGAGCAGCACCACGAATGCAGCTGCAGATGGGGAGCAGACCGATGCTGATGCTGCAGCTGTATCTGAAACAACTTACCCGGTAACTGTGTCGAATTATACAACAGAGAACGGTACTTGGGTCGCTAAGGAACAAACATTTGACAAGGCACCTGAACGCGTTGTTGCCAATACTCAAGGTGCAGCCGAGCTGATGATTCGCCTTGGATTGACGGACAAGCTCGTGGGTGTAGCTGCATTGTTTGGCAGTGTGCCTGAAGATATTGCTGAGGAGTTTAAGAAAATCCCTGTTCTGGCTGAAGGATATGTTGGTAAGGAAGTGACCATTGGCGCTTCGCCTGACCTCATTATGGGACGTGGTGGATTGTTTGAGGATGCCGACTGGGGTGTGGGTACAGTCAACGGCTTGAATGATATGGGGATCAAAACGTTTGTGCAGAGCACGAGTGTTACTGATGCTTCATTGGATAGTCTGTATAAGGATATCACCGAGTTGGGCGAGATCTTCAACGTACAAGCTAACGCGGCAGCCTATATTGAGGAGCTTAAAGTACGCGAGGAAGCATTGAAGGCTCGTGCCAGCGCTGAAACAATCAACTATGCGTCCTTCTCTGATAATGGTGATGGAACCATTGCGGTTTACAACGGAAATGGAGATACGTTTATTGAAAGTGCAATGTCATTAATCAACGTACATAATATGTTGATCAATGAAACAGGCACACTCAGTCTGGAGAAGCTTATCGAGGTCAATCCGGATGTGATGATCATTTCCAAATACGCTGGCGGTATTGATCCACAAGAAACGATTGACAAGTTGCTTGCCAACAAGCAGGTACAAAGTATTAACGCAGTGAAAAACAAGAAGATCTATGTTATTGATTTCAACAATTTCTGGGGTTACGGAGATTCCATCTTCACAGGTGTTGAGAAGCTTGCTGATGATATGGGTTTGTAACATAACTTAATTTATATAATTCATGTGTTACGATATTATATCTTCACATTCAAGTAGGAGCCAACTCTAGGAGTGGGCTCCTTTTTCTTTTCTTGAATAAATTCAAATGTTGCCGGATCCAACCGATCTCCATGCAGTTTAGGGTTTGAAACATGCGTTTCATCCCATTTCCCCCTGAAATGTATGATAAAGTAGTATATTTGAGAGTGAAACTCAGAATTGTCGTCAAATGAAGGGCGGATGTTCAATCATGTTTAATGTTGCCATTTGTGATGATGAGGAGAAACAAAGAGAGCTCGTGAAAGCGATGCTAATCTCCTTATCTCTGAAAACGAATATTGATTTCCAAGTTACCTTATTTGCATCAGGTGAAGAGTTGATTTCTCATTACAAAACGGTCGGGGATACCTTCCATATTCTTATTTTGGATGTGGAGATGAACGGGATGAACGGCATACAGGCAGCCAAAGAAATCAGAACGATGAAATTTCTGGATGTGCAAATCATGTTTCTGACCAGCTATCCGGAGTATATGGTAGAGAGCTTCGATGTGGTTACTTTTCAATATCTGATCAAACCGATCCAGACACATATCTTCGAGGAGAAAATGATTAAACTATGCCAGTACTTGAGATCAATGGACAAAAAGTTTGTATTAATCAAATCAGCTTATGAAGAATTGCTGTTGAAATACGATGATATTCTCTGGATTGAAGTGATGAAAAGTCTAACAATCAAAAACAAACTGAATTTTGTGACCAACGAAAGCACGCATGAAAGTAAAGGCATTATTTCGAATTATGCGGATGCTCTGAAGGATCATGGCTTCTTGCAAATTCATCGCTCGATTGTCATTAACCTGATGCATGTCCAGAAGTTTAGCGGCTCCCAGGTCGTCATGCTAAATGGTGCAGAATTGCCCATCGGCCGTTCCAAAGTCAAGGAAGTCAAGGATGCCTACACCAAATATATGATTATGAGGATTCAATGATATGGAACCATTTACGATCTTGTCTATCATCATCGTTACGCTGCTTATGGCATTCCAGGTGAATTTTTATTTCAATTCGGTACTGGGTAAGTCCAGGCAAAAGCCGAACAGAGTGGTCTATTTTGTCCTGTTTATTGTCTTATGCTTTTTCTATCTGGCTTCTACATTGCCTTCGGTCATCTCGTCGTTGGTTGTGTTATTATTTATCTTCAGTCTGGCGCAATCCTATGACGTGGAGTTGAAGCTAAAACTGGTGTTCACGGTCCTATATGCCGTACTGGTCACCATGGTGAATTATATTGCTGTATATATTATGAGTGTCTGGGACGCTACGGATTACACAACATGGGATCACTTCAATGAGGGTTATCATGGGGTGTTCTACAAGGTGATGCTGCTTGGCTGCAGTCTCATGTTTATTGTCATTCAGGTTGTTCGTCTTATTGCCAAACGTAGAAGTTTCGCCCTGCACTATCGCTACTATCTTTTTTTTCTCATTGTACCGATTATTACGTTATATCAGATTAATGTGGCTTCGAACTACACTGAGAAAAACATCTTTTATATCATTTCCGTGATGGGCTCGCTATTTCTCAATGTGTTTATTGTCTATGTATTCGATAATATGGTGGAGAAGGTTCAGCTTGCGAATGAGAATGCCCAGCTGCAGCGTCAGATGGATTATCAGGATGCCAACTACGAGAAGACGGTGCACAGTTTCAAAAATGTGAAAGCCATCATCCACGATATTCATCAGCAGTTTCTGTACATTGAAGAATGTATCAAGCAAAACAAACATGAAGCGGCTTCTGATCATATAAAGCTTACCTTGAATAAGATTGAAGGCGTATACCAGCGGGTGAACTCCGGCAATCTCGTGATCGATGCGCTTGTCACGAATACCATTGCCGTAGGGCAGGCAAACGGAATCAAGATTGACGCCCGCATTCAGCTTCATTCTCAACAGGTTCATATCGATCGTTATGATCTCTGTGTTGTACTTGGCAATATGTTGGATAATGCAGTCGAGGCTTCCAAAAAAGTCAGACAGGCTGAAGACAGATATATTCTGATCGCCATTCATTCTACTGCTTCTGCAATGATCATCCAAGTGCTGAATCATGTAGAGCAATCACTAACCTATTTGAAGAGTGAGAAGCCTAATCCGGAGTTTCATGGAATCGGCCTTACGAATATATTAAGAATGTGCGAAAAGTACGGTGGGCACATGACGATTGAACATCATCATCGGACTTTCAATAACATGGTCGTGCTGCCCTTTGAAGTCAACAGTCTCTGAACATGCCGTTCAGGGATTGTTTTTTTCCATTCAGGGTTTGTTCACGTTCAAGGGGCCTCTTCCCAGATATGATGAATTCATCATATCGAAAGTACGAGGGAGGAAGCTGAGGATGAAGAAACTGTTTAGTGTGTTATTTACAGCGGTGCTGGTAATCACTCCGATGACAGACGTCAGGGCAGAGGCAAATAAGAGCATTTCAATTGAAAAGCAGGCAGAAGAAATGGCAGCAAAACTGGTGCAAAATTATGGAGTCACAAGTCTGCAATATGCCATTAGGGATCAAGGGGAAATCATACTGTCGGGCAGCACTGGCTTTCACGATAAAGCATCCCAGACACGAATCTCCAAGGAAAGCATGTACGGCATTGGCTCGGTGAGCAAAATGGTTGTCACCGCTGCCACCATGATGCTGGTGGATTCCGGGAAAGTAAATCTGGATGAGCCTCTTACTACCTATATTCAGGACTTTGAGATGGCAGATGCCCGGTACACGCAAATTACCCCGCGGATGCTGATGAATCATTCATCGGGTCTCTACGGTTCACATTACGGGAACAGTATGCTGTTTGACGATAATGACATGCGCAACCACGATGAACTATTGCTCAAACTCAAAACCGAAAAGTTAAAATCAAAACCTGGTTCATATTCCGTTTATTGTAACGACGGCTTTCAATTGCTTGAGATCCTGGTTGAACGCGTGAGTGGTTTAAGCTACAGCGATTATGTCGCCAAGTTTATCAGCAATCCGTTACAGCTGGAATCAACCAAAACACCGCAGGATTCATTCGATAGAGATCAATTATCTGAAGCGTACTGGCCCACGATTGAAACCAAAATGCCAGTTGAAAATGCGAACATTCTCGGTACAGGTGGAATATACTCCACATCCGAGGAATTGACCGAATTCGCTGAAGTATTGATGGGTAACAGACCAGACATATTGTCCGAATCCTCGGTCAAGTCCATGCAAAATCATGAATATCGACAAGGAATATGGGTCTCAGATGAGCGGAATACATTCAATTACGGCCTGGGATGGGATGCTGTGGATCTTGCCCCGTTTAGCGATTATGGCATTACTGCACTTTCCAAAGGCGGAGACACCATGATGTATCATGCATCACTAATTACCATACCTGAGCATGATATTTCAATGGCTGTTCTGTCATCAGGTGGGTCCTCCATCTACAATCAGATGTTTGCGAGCAACGTACTGCTGGAGGTATTGGAGGATCAGGGTGTCATTGATGAAATCAAGGAAGACCAGACCTTCTCCCCGCCCGTAAAAGTAAACATGCCTACGGAGCTCAATGCCTATTCGGGTCTATATGGTACAGTAGGTACAACCCTGGATATTCAGGTCAAAAACGACGAAATCACACTGCCAGCCTTGCAGGGCGGAATTATTCCAGAGCAGAAGTATGTCTACACTGGAGAGGGGCAATTCACAAGTACGGATGGAAGTGTGAAGGCCAGTTTCGTGAAGGAACAAAATGGGAAAGTGTATGTTAAGGTTCAGGCAGTGATTTCATTGCCGGGTCTAGGTCAAACGGTGATGAACACGTATGATTATCAAAAGTTGGATCCCAATCCTTTGAACACAGCCACAGGAAAGAAATGGGCAGATCGCAACGGCACCAAATATTATGCGTTAGATGAAAAAATCACATCGATTTTTTATCTGCTTCCTTCGATGCTAATCAAAAATCTGAGCGTGGATACGGAGATCGGTTATGCAAACGGCACTCAAATTGTAGATTCAGACCATGCAGTGAATGTCGCAGAGATTCCCGTGATGAACGGTAGAGACGCATTCGATCTGCAATTTTACACCAAGAATAATGCAGAGATTTTGATTCAGGACGGACAGGAATATATTGCAGAGGATGCGATTACACCGATCTTTGGCGGTAAGACAGGTAAGGCCACTATACCGGCAAGCGGTCAAGCCCGCTGGTATGCTATCGATTCCCGTTCTGCGAACAAATCATTGATGGTAGACTCGCCGGAAGGTGGCGGTTACGCTGTATATAATGAGAAGGGCGAAGTGGTTCACTTTTCGGTTGCTACCGATCAACAATCCATCGAGCTTCCCAAAGCCGGCTTTATCGTTTTTGGTGGTGAAGCTGGAGATGTTTTCAAGATCCATTTAAAGTAAACGCAGTCCACATCAAATGAGTTGAGTAGAGATAACAGATCACGAGCACAGGGTGCCAGGGGTCTGTTATTTTTTATGGGACAAATAATGGAATAAACAGGAAGGTTTTCTGAAATAAAGAGAGAAAGTAGTGAAATGGTGTTTTGTTTTGGATAGTCTAATTCAAAGGAGACCTGATGACAGATGAAAAATGAAGAACGGTTTTCAAACCGGGTTGATTCCTATACGAACTACCGCCCGAGTTATCCAAAAGAGGCCATTGATTATCTATACAACTCCGTTGGTTTGCATTCGAACAGTAAGATCGCAGATGTTGGTTCAGGTACAGGAATTTTCTCGAAATTGCTTCTGGAACGTGGAAGCTATGTTATAGCCGTCGAGCCGAATCAGGCCATGCGGGCAGCCGCCGAGCAGATGTTGGAGAATGAACCGAACTTTCAGACGATATCAGGCTCTGCAGAATCTACGGGGTTACCTGATCGTTCGGTGGAATTTATTGTGTGCGCACAGGCGTTTCACTGGTTTGACCGCTTGGCAGCACAGACCGAGTTTAGGCGGATTTTACAGCCCGGAGGTAAAGTGGTATTAATCTGGAATTCCCGTCTTACTAGCGGTAACTCCTTTCGTGTAGAATACGATCAGCTGCTGCATGCGTACGGGACCGACTATGAAAAAGTGAATCATAAAAACATTTCTGAGTCTGTGCTTCAATCCTTTTTCAAGGAAGGCACGATGCAGAAAGCGAACTTTCAAATGAGTCAACAGTTCGACTTTGAGGGCTTGAAAGGCAGATTGCAATCATCTTCCTATACTCCTGTGCCCGGGCATCCCAATTATACTCCGATGATGACTGAGCTTCAGAACATATTTGATCGAAATAAACGGGAGGGTACTGTTCTTTTTGATTATGAAACAGATATATTTTGGGGAGAAGTGTGATGGACCTCATTCTGGCCCTTCAAACGTATGGGAGCTTCTTCAAATGTTTACTTTTGACTCATGGGCATGGCTGTTAGCAATCTGTCTCCTTCTTACGGCAGCTTCTGTTTTTGGGCTTCGGAGATGAGTATATCGTTACATGTAGATGATAGCTTTCATAAAAAAATAATCTGCAGCCGATCACAGAAATCCTGAGAACGGCTGTTTTTTTATTGAGATACCGGTAGAACAGCCGGATCATCGCATAGGAAGTTTGACGAAACAAGAACCTTCATGAAGATGTGTCTCTTAAACTTTTTGCAGCAATAAAGGTTCGATCGCTAGCGCTATACGAATTCGTAGACTTTCAGCAGGATCTTTGAGTTTAACATCCAGGAGTCGTTCACACTTTTCCAATCTGTACACCACTGTATTCCGATGCACGAAGAGCTGTTTGGATGTTTCGACAAGCTGGCATTGTGTTTCGTAAAATGCGTTCAGGGTACGGAGCAGCTCTTTTCTTTCGGATTCATCGGCAATTTGCAGTAATCCATCTAGAGTCGATTCGTAAAATTGTTTTAGCTCGTCGTGGGGAAGCATATGGAATAAATATCCGATATCCTTGGCTTGGTAGGATTGGACAAATTGTTTGCGTTTAAATCGATAGCCGAATTGCAGCGCATTGACTGCTTCTGTGTAAGAATGGCGAACGCCGAGCACATTCATTGCAGGTTTGCCGATGCCAACCGACATGCACATTCCATTCTCCTGATGGAGGTGTTTAAGCATTCCCGTGAGATGCTCGGTGAGCTTCGCCTCGTCCCAGCCTGACTCCGGGATGGATAGCAGAATGCAGTAGGTGTCATGTTTGGTAAACATGGTGAACGAATGCTCCAACGCACCAAAATGACGTTTAATGTGCTCATATTGCTCCTCTTGTTCGGTCAAATTGTCACCCTTTAGGGCCGCCGCCTCATCATTTCGAATAGCCAGCACGACACAAGAATACCCCTTTCTAAGCCCGTATTTCTTGCCGCGGTTCAGCGCTTCCTGCTCGAAAGTAATATACCCCTCGATCAAATCGGAAAAAAACTCGTTTTTGTGCCTGCGGGAACGTTCCTTGACTGCTTGGGATTTGGTTAGCTCCATTCCAATGACGTTGGAGGCTTGTTCAAGCGTTAAACCGTACAGACCAGTCCATTGATCCGGCGTATGAAAAGATAACAAATAGCCTTCGTGACGATACGTTTTTACCGGATATACGAGCATGCAGCTGCGTTCCCGCAGGGATGAGTTGATTAAGCACAATGAAGTCGGGCTGGAGGTGTCGGACAATCCGTGAAGTGCACTAACTGCAGCTGAAGTAAGCTCAGTAATAATTGCATTTTGATTGGTGGCAGCAATGGTTTTCCATTTGTTGTTTAACAGGATGACTGGGGATGAGAGCAGTTTGGACAAGGACTGGACAATGCCGGAAATTCCTTTGCCTCGCATGATCATTTCGGAGAATTTTTTGTGAATGCTAAGTGCATATTGGAGTTCGTCGCTCTTATTGTTCAGAATAACACTGGTCGATCGTTGCAAAATCTCACCAAGGGATAGACATACATCGGAAATTTCAATGATAGGAAATTCGATACGGTCGGCTTCATGTAATATTTCATCAGGGATCGGAAGTTCAAAACGCTTGGTTTTGATGGCCAAACCGGAGCAGCGAAGCCGCTGCATGTCCCTGATCAGGTGAATGAACACTTCAGGTTGCTGTTTCATGAAATAACCGTTGGTCAGCAAGAGTTCGTTTGGCCTCAAAAACCGTATGATATCTGGACAGTCCATAATGTTAACGGTTTGAACCTCGCGCGTAAGACCCTTGTGCCCAGTAATCACTCTGGCATCATCGTAAATGCCGTTATTGAGCAAATCTATCAGCAGCACATCGACCCATCCCTTTCTGGAACAAGTTAAACTATTGTTAAGTAATATAACATTACGATCCTTCCGAGTAAATATCTTTGGCTTGTTCGTCCAATAATCCAAATTATTTTTATCTTTATCATCCAATGACTTCCCCCTGCAGCGTGGAATATGCTTGAATTGTTTTTAACGTGTAATAAAAGCGTACATGATTGGAGGGCTGTCATGGTTGATTTGCTTATTACTGATACCGTGTTATCCAAGGATGGAAGGCGAATGGATGTGGGGGTATCCTCAGGTAAAATTGCATTTATCTCACCATCCGGTGAAGGGATATCGGAAGCGATGAATGTCATTCAAGCCAAAGGAGGCTTACTGCTGCCCGGCTTGGTCGAGCCGCATATTCACCTGGAAAAAGCCTATTTACTGGATGTTATGGATCGGGATGCAGATTCTCTCCAAGACGCAATTCAGATAACGGCTAAACTGAAAAGTTCTTTTACAGACGAGGACATGAACGAGCGCTCGCTTGCTGTCATTCGTCAAGCTGTCCGCAACGGCGTTACCCATATGCGCTGCCATGCCGAGGTTGATCCGATTCTGGGTCTCAAGGCTATGGAGTCGGCTCTCCATCTGAAACAATCTCTAAGAGATCAACTGGATCTGCAGGTGGTTGCCTTTCCCCAAGAAGGCGTATTCAGAAGTCCTGGGACAGAAGAGTTAATGGAGGAAGCGCTGCGTATGGGGGCTGACGTCGTCGGAGGAATCACTTATCAGGATGAATGCCTGGAAGATCACTTGGATTTTGCATTTGGTCTGGCAGAAAAATACGGAAAACCGCTGGATTTTCATACGGATTTTTCGGACAATCCCAAGGACCGTGCCATTGCGGACATAGCCAGAAGGACACTTATCACAGGAATGCAGGGACAGGTATCTGCCGGACATGTAACCTCGCTCGGTTCTCTGCCTGAGCATGAAGCCATGGATATCGCGGAACTTCTGCATCGTGCAGGGATCACCGTTATTACGCTGCCGATGACCGACCTGTTTTTGAATGGCCGGGGAGATGCGGAAGGGCAGCGCAGAGGCTTGACGCCTGTGAAATTGCTGCAGGAATGCAGTGTGAATGTAGCAATTGGCGTCAACAATGTCCGCAACGCATTTACACCGTTTGGCAAAGCGGATCCGTTAGAGGTCGCCTGGCTTCTTGCAGTAACTTCGTATATGGGCGGGGAACGGGATGCCCTTGCGTTGATCAGGATGCTGACGTATAACGCAGCTCAGGCATTGGGTATTAAGAATTATGGAATGAAGGTAGGCGCTCCGGCAGATATGGTGTTATTCCAGGAACGATCCGAAAGGGATGTACTGCTGGATAAGCCGGAAAAGCGAATCGTTTGGAAATCGGGTGTGCAGGTGGGCGATAGGGTTCAAAAGCAATAGAATGGCTGCGGAATTCACAAGCTATGGATACATTGGGACATGAGTGAAGGGGATGAAGCTATGGAGAAACAGTTAACCATCGTTAAAAATGTCAAATGGGCAGATGATCTGTTCAATCTAACGATTAATCGAATGACAGGAACGATCATCAGCATTGAAACAGCCTCAACTGATGCAGAGGTTGCATCTGGAGGTACCAACCATCAAGAGGCAAATGTCTTCGAAGCGGAAGGTTTACATTACGTTCCGCCTATGGCAGATATGCATATCCACCTGGACAAACATTTTCTTGGCGAGCCGTGGAAGACACTGCAGCCCTTTGTCACCCTGCCTGGCCAATTGGAATTCGAGAAACGCATGCTGGGAGAACTTCCGACCGGAGCAGGAGAACGTGCTAAACGGTTACTCGATTTAATGCTGGCCCAAGGTACGGCCAAGATCCGAACGCACGTTGACGTTGATCCGCAAATCGGCCTCTCGCATCTTGAGGAGATATTGGAAGTTCGCGAATTATATAGCGGCCGCATGGATATGGAGATCGTTGCGTTTCCTCAACAAGGACTACTTCGATCCGAGTCTGTAGCTGTCATGCGGCAAGCACTCCGGGCTGGAGCCGACTATGTAGGTGGTGTCGATCCGGCCGGGCTGGACCGCCGAGTGGACGCCAGCCTGGAAGCGATGTTTGAGCTGGGGGCAGAATTTGCTGCGGGAATCGACTTACATCTGCACGACCCGGATCACCTCGGAACATACACGATCGATCGCTTCGCTGATTTAACGGAACAAGCAGGCATGTCCGGCCGCACTTCAGTGAGCCACGCCTATTGTTTGGGTCAGGTTAGTGAAGCAGAGGTTCGTTCATTGGCAGAAAAGCTGTGTGCGAATGGCGTATCCATTATGACAAGTGCACCTATCGATAGACCTATGCCGCCCATTAAACTATTGCTGGAAGCGGGAGTAGCTGTACATGTCGGTTCAGATAATATTCTGGATTCGTGGAGTCCATTCGGCAATGGCGATATGCTCTCACGTGGATCACGTCTCGCTGAAGCCTCCGGTTGGGTAGAAGACCACTGGCTGCTTGAGACATACAAGCTTATTTCCAATGCGCCGTTAACTCCAAAAGTGGGTGATCGTGGCGATTTCTCCCTAGTACATGCTTTGAATGCAATGCATGCCCTGGCAGCGGCACCTCCACGAGAAGCGGTATTCTCGGGTGGTGTGCTTGTTGGAGGCCGTGCGTTCCCGACCAGCAGGCAGATGGCAGAAATCCATTCATAACTATTTTTTGCTAGGAGTAAGAAGCAGCGCGTCCTTGATGCGCTGCTTTTTGGTTTGTGGAAGAGGATGTATGAAAAACTAGACATGTTGTGTTATTACGTAATAATTGTTGACACGGATGCCGGAATAGAGATTTCCTTTTGGTGTATCAGTCCAAGATGCGTTGAATTTTTTAGACGATTACACCAATGACTAGGGGGTGTTTACAGCGTATTATTCTTGTAAGAAGAAAATAACGTTAGATAAACTTACACTAAGAAGAAAAGGAGGGATATATTTGTTTTACGACACCAAGTATCGTTACGTGGAAAAGGGGGAGAAGGGCATGCGTCGTAGTACCTTTGCATACCGCATTCAAAACATAAAAAGGCATTGGTTGCTATTGGTCATGATCTTACCAGGCATCATCTATCTGTTCATCAACAACTACTTGCCGATGTTTGGCATTATCATTGCGTTTAAAAATGTTAATTTCGCAAAGGGGATATGGGGAAGTGACTGGGTAGGTTTTGATAACTTCGCCTACTTGTTCCAAACGCAGGATGCCTGGGTGATTACCCGAAACACGTTATTGTACAATGGCGCGTTTATCGTGCTTGGAACGATACTCTCAATCGCTGTAGCAGTGTTGCTAAACGAAGTAAGAAAAAGATTCGTCTCCCGCTTGTATCAGAGCATTATTTTACTCCCTTACCTCATCTCTATGGTTATAGTCGCTTATTTGGTACTAGCCTTGCTAAATGAGGAGAATGGGTTCGTCAACCATTACGTACTTCCTTGGCTGGGGATCGATTCGGTGTCGTGGTATGCAGACGCAGGGAAATGGCCCTACATATTAAGTGTCGTGTACCTGTGGAAAAATGTTGGTTATACCTGCATCGTCTATCTGGCCTCCATCGTAGGCATCAGCCAGGAGTATTACGAATCGGCTACGTTGGACGGAGCTTCCAAGTGGAGACAAGTTTGGAGCATCACCCTTCCTCTGATTAAACCCACAATGGTTATTCTGGTTCTCCTTTCGGTTGGACGCATCTTCAATTCCGATTTTGGACTGTTCTATCAGGTCCCGTTGAATTCAGGTGCACTGCAAACCACTACGGATGTCATTGACACTTATGTTTACCGCGGATTGATGACTTTCGGGGACTTCGGGATGTCATCTGCAGCTGGACTGTATCAGTCCATCGTCGGTTTTGTATTAGTCTTGACGACCAATGCGTTCGTTCGCCGAAAAGACAAGGATCTGGCGCTGTTTTAGTAAAAGGGGGTGGTCAACTTGTATTCAAATCGAGTTTATCAAATAACGGTTCACTTCGTGCTCATCACGATGGCAATTGCAGCAGCATTTCCGTTCCTGCTCCTTATATCCGCTTCACTTACCGAGGAACAAACCATCATTAGAAATGGATATAGCTTAATTCCAGATCAATTCAGTTTCGACGCTTATGTGTACTTGTTCAATCAGTATTCATTGATTCTGCGCTCGTACGGAATTACCACGTTCATCACGATGGTGGGAACCCTTCTTGGCCTTCTGATTACAACCCTCATCGCTTATCCATTATCGAGAAATGTGCTTCCGTTTCGTTCGTTCCTGTCCTTCTTTGTATTTTTCACCCTGCTTTTCAATGGCGGGCTCGTGCCCATGTACCTGGTGTATACGGACCTCTTCCATTTGAAAGACACCATCTGGTCCTTGATCATCCCGAATCTACTGACTAATGGCTTCTACATTTTATTGATGCGCAGCTTCTTCTCCACGTCAATTCCCGGTGAAATTGTGGAGTCGGCTTACGTGGATGGCGCGAGTGAATGGGTCATTTATTACAAAATTGTTCTCCCGCTTGCGCTTCCCAGTCTGGCTACGATTGGTCTGATGCTCATGATTTCGTACTGGAACGATTGGTTTAACGGTCTGATCTTCATCAATGACGGAAGCCTGTACAGTATTCAGAACCTGCTTAACCGCATGTTGTCCGATGTTCAGTATTTACAGCAGAACAGTTTGTCCGGCAAGACGGCTGTCGCTTCATCCGTACCTCTTGCAAGCGTGAGAATGGCTATTGCCGTCATCGGTGTACTGCCGCTTATTGCAGCCTATCCGTTTTTCCAGAAGTTCTTCGTTAAAGGGTTGACCATTGGTGCTGTAAAAGGCTAACAGAGCTCGGCATCCAATAGGTTTTTCCAATAGCAAACATGGGGGAGTGAAGAAAGATGTATAAACAAAGAAGGTTCGTAGGTTTCACGCTGGTGGTTTCCTTGTTTGGTGTTTTACTAACAGCATGCGGAAATTCGAGCAGCGAGGAGGAATCGGTACGCGGAAATGATGCAGAAACCGGCTTGTACGAAGTGGTCATGACGTATCCGGCTTTTGGTGACGTGACGGATGTCAAGGAGGTCCAGGATGCCATTAGTGAAATTACAGCTGAGAAAGTAGGTGCTACGGTTAAGCTCCTGCCTGTAAATGGCTCCAATTATGCGAATCAGATGAACTTGATGCTGGCTGGCAGCGACAAACTGGATCTGGTGTATACCAGTGTCTGGTTCGGTCTGGAATCTCAGATCAGCAGGGGGCAGCTGCTGCCTATGGACGAACATTTGAACGAATTCGGCCAAAAGATTCTGGAAGCCATTCCGGGAGAAGCGGTGGAAGCCGGAAGAATGAATGGTGAAACCTATGGCGTTCCAAGCATCAAAGCCTGGGCACTATCTCCAAGTTTTGTGATGAGCAAGGAGCTGGCTGATAAGCATGGTATCGACCTAGCGTCCATTAAGACATGGAGTGATATCTCGGGTGTGCTGCAGCGTATCAAGGATAAAGAGCCGGGAGTCACACCAATTGTTAGTTATACCTCTCAGGAAACTCCTGGACAGGCTATGCTGAATTTCGATCCTTTGGGAACAGCGCCTGGCGTACTGGATTTCAATGGAACGGATTACACCGTACAGAATCTCTTTGCTACCGAACGCTTCTCAACGATGGCCGATCTGATGCGTGAATGGTACGAGAAAGGTTATTTCAGCAAAGATGTTGCAACATCCCAGGAAACGGGATCCAACCTGATCAAGGCGGGCAAAGCCTTCTCCTATATCCGGAATATCAATGAGTGTTACTCGGAATCACTGGCGGCAGGGACAGAGCTTGCATGTGTTCCCCTGGAGGATTCGTATATGACGCGAAACAGCGTAGCTTCCAACATGATGTCTTTGGCGAGAAACAGTGAGAAGCCGGACAAGGCCATTCAGGTTTTGGAACTGTTCTACTCGGACGAAGCAGTCATTAATTTGTTCACGAATGGCATCGAGGGCAAGCATTATGTTAAACAGAGCGATGGCCTCATTGCCAAGCCGGACGGTGTGAGCTCAACAGGCTATGATTCCAATCAGTACGCAGTTGGCAACAATTTTCTATCCTATATCTGGGAAGGGAATGACCCGGATATGTGGGAGGTGTTAAAGAGTGAAAATGAAAGTGCCGTAAAATCAAGGGCGATGGGATTCAGCTTCGATATCAATCCGGTCAAAACGCAAATTACATCGGTAACCAATGTCCAGAATCAGTATGACGCTGGATTTCAGACAGGAACGTTTGACCCGGCAGAATTGCCAGCGTATATCGAAAAATTAAAGAGTGCAGGCGTTGACAAAATATTGGAAGAAAAGCAAAACCAGCTAAACCAATGGCTTGAAAACAAATAAAAGGAGCTGATCATCTATGTTTAATCCCGTTATTGATGTGCATCATCATATCATTTCTAGAGAAATGCAAAGAAAGCAGAAGGAGCTTGGCATGGAGATTCCAAGTTTTATGCCGAAGTGGACGCCTGAGATTGGACTTGAGAAAATGGGTGTAGCCGACATTTCGTTTTCGTTTCTTTCGGCCCCGTCAGATCTGACATTCATTGACCAGCCATCTGCCAATACGCTTGCGCGGAAGATGAATGAAGAACTTGCTTCGTATGCTCAGCAGTATCCAGAAAAGTATGGTGCATTCGCTACGCTGCCGCTCCCGGATGCTGAAGCTGCCCTGGAAGAAACTATATATGCGCTAGATATCCTTGGACTGGATGGAGTTGCAATGCTCTCTAGCTATCAAGGTAAATATTTAAGTCATCCAGATTACGCTGAACTGCTGAGCGAGTTGGATAGACGTAGTGCGGTTGTGTTTCTGCACCCGATTCTCATTCCCCAGAAAATTGCCGGACTGAGTCCTGCGCTGCTTGAAGGCACCTTTGATACGACGCGTGCTGTCACTACGATGGCGGTTCATCACATTTTCGACCAATACCCTTCAATTCGGTTTATTCTTCCTCATACAGGAGGCATGGTTCCATATATCAAATGGAGGATTGCCCTTGCTGCCATAGGGCAGGATTCCATCCAAGTGGAAGCAACGCCGGAACTATTCGAAGCCGAAATGGCCAAACTGGACCATCTCTACTATGATTCCACGCTGAACCTCGGCACAATCCAAAAGTTAATTGGGCCGGATCGGATTCTGTTCGGTGCGGATATTCCCTGGCCAACAGACAGCGTGCTTCGCATGCAGCGGGAGTCGGTACTTCATGAAGCTATGCAAATTAGCGAAGATAACATGAAGGCGATTGCTTACGGCAACGCATTTCGACTCTTTCCCCGCATAAGTAAGTTTTACGAAAGAGTGACACTGAACTAACTTCAGGACGGCTTTAGACTGTGCCAAATGAAGAGTAGAGGGATATATCTGTTGGGAATTAAAAGAGCAGCTTGCCAATGGGCAAACTGCTCTTTTTCAATAGTTATGAAGAGAGATCATTTCAGTCACAAGGATTCTCTCATCAGCGCCAACATACCGATCCATCTACCATTTTAATTATTACACCCGTAAGAACCTAATAAATGTATAATAATATATTATTAACTTAATCAAGGGAGATGCAGCTATGTCACAATCACTTATATTTGATATGGATGGAACGTTGTTTCAAACAGATAAAATTTTAGAATTATCACTTGAAGATACGTTTAATCATTTAAGAGCACGACATGAATGGTTTACTTCTACACCAATTGATCAATATCGAGAAATTATGGGGGTGCCGCTGCCCAAGGTATGGGAAACGCTATTACCCCAGCATTCTGCAGAGGTGAGAGAATTAACGGACGCGTATTTCCTGGAAAGATTAATACATAACATAAGAAATGGTAAGGGGGCTCTATACCCTAACGTAAAAGAAATATTCACCTACTTTAAAAATAGAGATTTCTCCATTTACATAGCAAGTAATGGTTTGACTGAATATCTCAGAGCCATTGTTGAGTATTATCGCTTGGATCATTGGGTTACGGAGACGTTTAGCATTCAGCAAATTCAATCGTTGAATAAATCTGATCTTGTACAGCAGATTATCGTCAAATATGGAATTTCGAATGGAGCCGTAATAGGGGACCGCCTATCGGATATTCATGCTGCCAAAGACAACGGTTTAGTAGCGGTCGGATGTAATTTTGATTTTGCCAAAAGTGATGAGCTTTCACAGGCTGATATCGTTATCGATGATCTAATCGAGTTAAAAGAGTATTTTTCTCACTGATGGTGTTGTAAACTCCCTATCGAAACGTATGCATTCTGCCGATAATGAAGGTGCATATATTTTTACTTCAGGAGGAATCATCGATGAAAAAAACGGTCATCTTGTTAACAAGTCTAGCGCTAATGTTAGGCACCACTGCAGGCACAGTCTTAGCCAAACCGGGAAACACTCCACCCGGAAAACCAAGTAAAGAAGTATCATCAAAAGCACCTAAGGACAAGGAGCGGCAAGTGGAGGAGAAACAGACCGAAGAAATGGATCCTTCTGAAACGGCCAAGCCGGAAGAAGATGAAGTGAAGGAGCCTTCAGTATCAGAGGCAGAGAATACAGAGAGCCCTGCAACCGATTCATCCGAACCTGGTAAAAAAGGACCCAAAGGATACAAAGGGTTGTTAAAAGCCATTCAAAATGTAAAAGACAAGCCGGCAGGTACTGTTTTGGCTGATATTTTGCTCACAAAATATGCAGCTGAATTGACAGACGAACAGAAAAAAGAACTGGAAGCCATCATCGAAGAGGATAAGGCATTGGAAACCGCTGCAGAGATGCTTGAGAATAATGGTAGTGTGACGGATGCTGTGTATTTGCAGGAAGAAGCGATAAAATCTAATTTCAAAAATCTCGATCTGTACAAAACACTGGGGAAACTGAATGAAAAGGCGGGTAAAAAGAATGGAGTGAAATTGTATGTGAATGGTGAAGGGACAGATGCCGAACCGTTCATTAAAAAAGGTAACACATTCGTTCCTTTTCGCGCCATTGCCGAGACTTTGAACGCCGAAGTCACCTGGAACCCTGAAGAACGCTCCATAACTGTCAGTAAGGATGGAGTAAGCATTAAACTTGTGGTTGACAGTAAGACCGCAACGGTTAATGGTCAAAACGTATCATTGGATGCACCAGCCACCATCACCAAAGGGAGTACTTATGTGCCTGTTCGTTTTGTAAGTGAGGCGTTGAGGGCAACGGTCCTATGGGAAGAGCAAAGCAGAACCGTTGTAGTCTATGAAGAATAAATAGGGTAGGGACAGAACGATTAGCAACCAATCTTCAGCAGAACTAGGATAAGAAGCCGCCATGAGGCGGCTTTTTTTGCGTTTTTCCCTCACACTACATCAATGGAACCCAATCACTCAAATTTGGATGGAGGCACGTTATAGTATTTTTTGAAAGCTTTCGAGAAGGTAAACGGATCCGGATAGCCCAGGAAGCCGGCGATTTGTTGGATTGTATACTTTTTCTCGTAGAGATAGTCCCTGGCGCGATTCATTTTGATCTGTGAAATGTACTGACCCGGGGTGATCCCGACGGTTTTCTTGAAATAGGAAATAAAATACTTCTCCGAGATTCCAGTCATTGCTGCGAGATCGTTCATTCGGATCGGACGGTGCAGGTTCGCATCGACATATTGAAATACGTCTTGTAATACTTCCAGGCTACCTTCAGATTTTCTCGGTTTCTTGCCGTTCAGGAATTGACCCACGTAGGCGCCCTGACCGTGAAGCTCGAGAATCTTTGCAATTACGGCGAGAAGAGAGGCCTTTAAGTAAAGCTGGTTCCCTGACGTGCCGTTCTCCTGTTTCAATCGACGAAACGCCCTGGTGAATAGCTTGGTTTCCTCCTGAATCAGCTTGCCCGGCACAATTCCCGGAAGTTGAAAACCGCCCAGAATTCGCTGCTGCTCCCCGATGCCAAAATCGAAATGGATGTATATGAATCGGCAAACGTTCTCGGACGACGAGGCGATATAAGGCATATCCGGATAAAAGAATATGACATCTCCCGGGACTGCCGTATATTCGAACCCATCGATCATCATCTTGACGGAGCCCTCCTGAATGAACCAAAGATCGTAATCAGGATGCGATTTGTGTTCTGTCCAGTCATGATCGTGAGTTTGTTCCAGGTAGGAGCTCAACCGGAGATGGATATATTCCGAAAGTTCATTAAGGATGCTCATATTCAATCTGTTTTCACTCATCCGATTTCCTCATCCACCTTTACCACCTGACATCTATAAAATTAATTCATTATATCAAAGGTTTTCCGCGTTGTTAAATATCGTACGATATGACATGTATTGAAAACTATTGCACATTCCGATTATCAGCCACTCTTCTATAATGAACTTATATCACATGAGGAGGGTTATTCATGAACGAGACAAATATGCCGCAGCCTAAGGTTGTCGTTATTGGAGCAGGGAGTCTATTCTTTGGTCGTCAGTCCATATGGCAGATGGTTCATTCCCCTTACTTGAACCAGGGCACGCTTGCTCTGGTCGATACGGACGAAGAGCGGCTGGCAAAAATGATGAAACTTGCGGAGATGGTTGCTCGGGAGAACCATGTATCCCTGAAGATTGAGGGCTCGACAGACCGCAGACAAGTGCTGCCGGGGGCCGACTTCGTTGTACTCAGCTTCGCAGAGCAATCGGTGAAATATCGGGGGATGGATTGCGAGGTATCGTTGAAATATGGCATTCGTATGTGCTCGGGGGATACAATCGGGCCAGGAGGGGTTTTTCGTGCGATGCGGGAATTGCCGATCATTATGGAATGCGCCAAAGACATAGAAGAGCTGTGTCCCGATGCTTGGGTGATTAACTATATCAATCCGTCTACCGTCCACGGTATAGCACTGCACCGTTATGCACCGAAGCTGAAATCGTTTGCGCTCTGTGACAGTCATCATATGCCTCACAAGAAGGCTTATTATGCTGTGCGAGCAGGCATCATCGGCGACAGAAAAGAGTTCACCGAGGAAATCGATCGGAAGTTTGATTTCCGCATTGCCGGGGTCAATCATTTTACGTGGCTTCTAAAAGCGGAGTACGAAGGCAAGGACGTCATGCCGATGATTGCGGAGGCTATGCGGAAATCGGCCGGTGAGGAGAACAACGGTGGTGACCAAGGTGCCAAAGCTCTCCATAACGACGCCATTACGTATGAGTTGTACGATATTTTTGGATATATTCCTACATGCACTGCACATACGAAGGAGTATGTCCGTTATTGGCAAGGCCATGGCAAATCTCCAGATCGTATCCCGCCATTATCGATCTGGGAGACAGAGGACCGTTATCAGCGTCACGACGAGATGTGGAACCAGGTGGATGGTTTCCTTACAGGAGACATTCCCATTGCCGATTATATGAGTACCTTCGGCCCGGATCATGCAACAGACATTATTGAAAATATGGTGGGCAATCTGGGGAAGCGCTTCTTCGTGAATACGCTCAACAATGGGGCAGTGACAAATATGAATGATGATTCGTTCCTGGAGCTGTTATGTGATGTAAGCATGGAGGGAGCGAAGCCGGTTCATGTCGGTGAGATGCCGAGAGGAATTCGAGGGATGCAGGAGCTTGTACTCGATACCCATGAACTTACGGCAGAAGCCGTTGTGGAGCAGAGCTACGAGAAGCTAAGAAGAGCGATGTTGACAGATCCGCTTGTCAGTTCCATCGGTGACGCGGACCAGATCACCAAAGATCTTCTGGAACTGGAGCGTGAGATGATCCCAAGTGCCTGGTATTCGGATGGACTGATCAAAATCTGAATTTCGGATAATTCACAGAAAAGGAACAGATTTTTAATCCTAAATTGTTTACGAACTACCAATGAAAGTCGCTCGTGTGGCGGCTTTTCTTGATTGAAGGAAACATGATCGGATTTTTATGAGTCATGGGCATGTATACACGAAGGCGGGTGGGAAATTGTAGGGGACAAACTGGATGATCTCTATAATCAGCTCTTCAGCCAGAGTTTGCTTCATATGAAGTGAGTATATCCGAGATTGGTATAGATTTTTTCGTCGAAGATTCCATAGTGAATATTGTTCTTTATTTTCCATTTTTGTGTTATTCTGTTGATGTTAGGCAACCATTTCATTTGTCTGATCGATATAGAAGGGAGGGACATCTTTCTCGATTCATTCAATTGGTATAAAGAGAGTAACGGCACTGCTTGTAAAAAATGAAAAATAAGCGGAGGTTTGGTTATGCTCAAAAAAATGAAGAAATATGGTGTTTGCAGTTTGGCACTTGTATTGTTTGCGGCTGCGGCATTGACCGGGTGGAGTACTAAAGCGTCGGCAGCGGATTTCAGATCATTGAACGCTTCACAGATTGTATCGGAGATGGGTGCAGGATGGAATCTGGGGAATCAGCTTGAAGCAACAGTGAATGGCGTCCCTAGTGAAACGGCCTGGGGCAATCCTGTTGTTACTCCAGAGTTGATTAAAAAGGTAAAGGCGGCAGGCTTCAAGACCATTCGCATTCCTGTATCCTATTTGAATCATATTGGAAGCGCTCCCAATTACAGCATTAACGCAGCGTGGTTGAATCGAGTCGAAACCGTCGTTGATTATGCGTATAATGAAGGTTTATATGTCGTCATTAACATCCATGGAGATGGCTATAATTCCATCCCTGGCGGATGGCTTCTTGTGAATGGCAGCAATCAGGCTGCAATTAAGGAGAAATACCAAAAGGTGTGGCAGCAGATTGCTACCAAGTTCAGCAATTATAATGAGCGTCTTATTTTTGAATCGATGAACGAAGTGTTCGACGGAAATTACGGCAATCCGAATGCGGCATACTATGCTAACTTGAATGCCTATAATCAAATCTTTGTGGACACGGTCCGGCAGACTGGGGGCAACAACAACGCCAGATGGTTACTGATTCCAGGCTGGAACACCAATATTGACTATACGGTGGGCAATTATGGTTTTGCTCTTCCAACAGATCATTTCAGATCCTCGGCAATCCCAAGCTCTCAGAAGAGAATTATGATCTCTGCACATTACTACTCTCCGTGGGATTTTGCTGGTGAGGAGAACGGAAATATCACGCAGTGGGGCGCAGCGGCAACAAATCCTTCGAAGAAATCAACCTGGGGTCAGGAAGACTATCTGAATGCACAGTTCAAATCGATGTACGATAAGTTTGTAACGCAGGGCTATCCGGTTGTTATTGGTGAATTTGGTTCCATTGATAAAACGGCGTATGACTCCACCAATAACGTTTATCGTCAAGCTTATGCCAAGGCGGTAACGGCAACTGCCAAGAAGTACGGGGCCGTGCCGGTGTATTGGGACAATGGACATAACGGTCAGCATGGTTTTGCTTTGTTTAACCGCTCAAACAACACGGTTACCCAGCAAGGCATTATTAATGCCATTATGCAGGGTATGCAGTAATCCAATCATGCGTTTCATCGTATTAAAGGCATGTCCTCTCATAAGAAAGGACATGCCTTTTTTTTATGCAATACTCGTTCGGTATCATTCAAACCACAAATATCATATTGCCGAATGAATTTTACATAAGCCACATACAGAATTCATTAAACTCCACAATACCTTTTATATACTTAATTTGCTTATACAGCGAACTAAAAGGACTAGGTGGTAGACAGAATGTTAAAAAAACGCGATTTGCATGAATGCCACGCACTGTACAGCTTATTGAACGACCCCTCAGTGTCACCTTATGTTCGTTACCGATGTCAATCACCTGAGGAATATGTATTCCTGACCAAACAGTTGATGGATGAGGAAGAACAGAAAACCGCGATTTCCCGTACAATTCTAAACGAAGCGGGCCTGCCGATTGGAACCATTGATTTATATCATATCGTAAATCAAACAGGGTTTCTGGCCACATGGATTGGAGCGCCTTACTTCGGTAATGGATACAGCCAACGGGCGAAATCCGTCTTTTTGAGTGAGCTTTTTCTCGAACATGCCATAGAAACGGTATTTTTGAAGATTCGCAAACAAAATATCCGGTCGAGCAAAGCTGCACAAAAACTGCCCTATGTAAAACTGGCCAATGATTCGCATGATGAATTATACGGGTCCATCAATGCCGGGGAGACGTTCTATGATCTGTATCGCGTGGAACGGTTCGACTTTATCGAATACAGTATGATCCTGAACCAGGGCGTGGCTACATAACTGCACAGTAAACCTTATGAATCCTATATGAGGTCATAGATAGGTGTTCATCATACCAACGCATACAATTGAGAGTCGCTGAATCAGCGACTTTTTTTGTTGCTCTTTAGGCCATGGAGTGATTCATTATGTAATAATTTATAACACAAAGAATGAATGATTGTGAAAAACAACAAAAAATAATGAAGCTTTTTTATGGAAAACTACAAAGACATCCAGAAATGTTCGTAATATAATATGACACAAGAAGAATAAATGAAGGAATAAGTAAGGTTATATTACATCTAAATTAATCAACACAGGGATCTCAGTCTCTGTTCTGAAAGGAGAATATCTATGCAAATTACAGCAGCACCTTACCGTTGGCCTTACGACGGGAGCATCGATCCCGGTAAAACGGCATTAGTCATTATTGATATGCAAATCGATTTTTGCGGAAAAGGCGGGTATGTGGAACAGATGGGATATGACTTGTCCATGACGGCCAAACCCATTGAGCCTATTCAAAAGCTCTTGCATCGGGTCAGGGAGATAGATGGTTTTCACGTCATTCATACGAGAGAGGGACATAAATCGGACCTATCCGATCTGCCAGCAAACAAACGTTGGCGCAGCAAACAGATCGGGGCAGAGATCGGTTCTTCCGGACCGGCAGGACGCATTTTGGTTCGAGGTGAACCGGGCTGGCAGATTATAGAGGAGCTTGCTCCCATTGAAGGTGAATCGATCATTGATAAGCCGGGTAAAGGCAGTTTTTATGCCACAGACCTGGATCTGATCCTGAAGAATAAAGGCATCACTCATCTGATTTTGACGGGAATCACAACGGATGTTTGTGTGCATACAACCATGCGGGAAGCCAACGACAGAGGATATGAATGTCTGATTCTGGAAGACTGCACGGGAGCAACCGACCCTGATAATCATCATGCAGCACTCCAGATGGTCAAAATGCAGGGAGGCGTGTTCGGCAGCGTCAGTAACTCCAGCGAGGTTTTAAAGGCGCTAGCTGCCTTTTAAGCAACACCGATACAGCATTAGAAAAACAACAGCATGGGAGGAAATCATATGTGGAGATGGTCCAGAAAGTCACTGCTTATCGTAATGTCGGTTTGTTTGCTCGCACTAACAGCTTGCGGGTCGAACGATGTGCCCAGTTCAGCTTCAGGAGATGGAGAATCCGGTGAACTGAAAAAAGTGGTTCTGCGTCTAAAATGGGTTCATCAAGCACAGTTTGCCGGCTTCTATACCGCCGTAGAAAAGGGATTTTACAAAGAAGCGGGATTGGATGTTGAGATCAGACCCGGCGGCGCTGATTTTCCTTCCGTACAGATGATTGCATCAGGTGCGGAGCAATTCGGGGTGACTGGCGCAGATCAAATACTGATGGCCAGGGAGAAAGGGGTTCCCGTGAAGGCGCTGTCCGCCATTTACAGAAAAACGCCATTTGTGTTGTTTAGTCTCAAGGATTCAGGGATCACGAAAATGGAGGATCTGGTCGGCCAGAAGATCGGTGTGAAGCTTGGAGGGAATGAAGAGCTGACTTACCGAGCAATGGTGAAGAATGCGGGCATAGATGGAACCAAGGTGGAGGAAATGCCAGCAAAATATGATCTCAGCCCATTGCTCAGTGGACAGGTAAAGGCATGGCCAGGTTATGTCATCAATGAGGTTCTCGCCGTACAGGAGCAGGGGAATGAAGTCAATATCATTGAGCCAAACGATTATGATATTAACTTTTATGCAGATACGTTGTTTACGACAGAGGACATCATCAAGCGTGATCCCGAAATGGTGAAAAGCTTCGTACAGGCTTCCATGAAGGGCTGGAGCTACGCTATTGAGAACCCGGAAGAGGCTGCCGAATTTGGCTTGAAATACGGGGATAAATTGACCATTGATCACGAGGTGAGCATGATGAACGCAAGCATTCCTTTGCTGGAGCCGGAAAATCTTCCACTCGGCAAAATGGAATCAGAGGCATGGGACGTGCTGCAGCAGAACTTGATCGATCTGGAATTCTTGAAGAAAAAGCAAGACCTTGAAGACGTCTTTTCAAACGAATTTATCGAATAGGGTGTGATTTTATGCTAACAACGACCAGTGGTCTGGAGAAAGAAGCTTCGGGGCTGCATGAACAACAGACAACCATTTCTTCCAAAAGCGACATCGCGGTTACGTTGAAAAATTGCTCCTTATCCTTTGGTGACGTCAACGTATTGAATAATGTGTCGATTGATATTTATAAAAATGAGTTTGTTTCGATTCTCGGCCCAAGCGGCTGCGGGAAGTCGACGCTGCTCAGGTTAATGCTCGACCTGCTTCAACCCAATGCAGGAGGAGAGATCATTTATCCATCGAAAGATCTCTCGCTCGGCATGGTGTTTCAGAAACCTGTATTGATGCCCTGGCTAACCGCAATCCAAAATATATCCCTGCCTCTCACGATTGGAGAGAAGAAATTCACCAAAAAAGAGATCAAGGAAAAAGCAGAATCCTCGCTGCGGTTGGTTGGACTTCAGGATTTCATGAATCATTTTCCGCATCAGCTGAGCGGGGGCATGCAGCAGCGGATTGCGATTGCAAGGGCACTCGCTGCAGATCCGACAGTACTGCTTATGGATGAGCCCTTTGGGGCGCTTGATGAATTTACGAGAGAAAAGCTGAATTTCGAGCTGCTGCGTTTATGGGAGAGTCCCGAAACGAGCCTAAGTACAGTTGTTATGGTTACCCACTCGATTCAGGAATCCGTGCTGCTATCCAACCGCGTGATCATGATGTCACCAAGGCCTGCCGGCGTGGAGGAAATTATATCGGTTCCGCTGCCTTCACCGAGGGAGATTGGCATGGATGAACTTCCGGCCTTCCACCAGACTGTCAATGAGTTAAGAAAGCGGGTCAAACACCTATGAAAACCAAGATCAAAGATGCCATGTATCCTGTCGTATTCGCCATTGCCTTTCTTATCTTATGGGAACTCATTGTACGCCTTTTCGACATCCCCCTTTATTTGCTCCCATCTCCCACAGGCATCTTATCGGTGATGGACAGCTCCTTATGGTCACATATGCTGGTCACGCTGCTGGAGGCTTTGGCGGGCTTCGTGCTTGCCAATGTCCTGGGATTGATTACCGCTGTGATCTTCGTGCACTCCAAGCCGATTGAAAAGGGAGTATTCCCACTGGCGATTGCACTCAAAACGACCCCGCTTGTGGCTCTGGCTCCGCTTCTGGTGGTTTGGATGGGGACGGGATATTCCTCCAAGGTCGTAGCCTCCATGCTAATCTGTTTCTTCCCGATTTTGGTCAACAGCGTAAAGGGTCTGAAAGCCATTGAGCACGAAACATGGGAGCTGTTCTCCACATATAAAGGCACCAAGTCGGAGATTTTCTGGAAATTACGGCTGCCTGCAAGTTTGCCTTATGTGTTTTCTGCATTGAAAATCTCGACCTCGCTGGCGATCGTGGGTGCCATTGTCGGTGAATTTGTCGGCGCTAACAAAGGGCTCGGCTATGTCGTCCTGGTATCTTCATACCATATGGATACACCTGTAATGTTCTCCGCAATTATTGCATCCGCACTATGCGGACTGGTTCTCTTTTGGGCCATCAGCTTACTTGAGAGAAGAATTATATTCTGGCAAAGGACGGATGACCTATGATGAGATGCACTGTGAACCGTATTCCAAGCCGTTCGCCTAACGATACGGCTGCGATAGAGAGAGCGATCCAAGAGGGAGTCATTGATCCTCAAGATGTGGTTGCAGTCTTAGGCAAAACCGAGGGCAATGGCTGCGTGAACGATTTTACGCGTGGTTATGCTGTGCTGGCCTTAAAGCAATTTTTTGGCGAATACCGAAAAGAATCAACCTCTACGATATCCTATGTCATGTCAGGAGGAACCGAGGGCATATTGAGCCCTCATTTTACAGTGATTAGCCGCAAGGGTGCTTACAACCGAGATGGTCAGAGACAAGATCAGAAATCGCTGGCCATTGGCGTCGCAAAAACACGGGATTTCCTTCCCGAGGAGATTGGAAGGCTGGCTCAAGTGGACGAAGTGGCTGCGGCCGTTCAGCGAGCCATAGCGGAAGCTGGCATCGAATCTTCAGCAGATGTACATTTTGTGCAAATCAAGTGTCCGCTGTTAACGTCCGAGGGCGTGCATGATGCCTTGAGCAGATCTCAAACCACCGTGACAGAAGATACCTACAAATCCATGGGATATTCACGAGGAGCCTCCGCACTTGGTGCGGCAGTTGCTCTTGGCGAGGTGGAACGAGCTGGACTTCAAAATACGGACATCTGCAATTCATGGCATCTGTTCAGCAGTGTAGCCTCCACGTCGGCAGGCAGCGAGCTGGCGTATTGTGAGGTGATCGTCTTCGGCAATTCCGACTTTGCGGAAGGTCCGTATTTTATCGACCATGCTGTAATGAAAGATTCGATTGACGCTCCTGCACTCAAGCGCCTGCTGGATGTTCATGCAGATGCTGAAATGGTGCAGGTGATGGCTAAGGCAGAGGCTGATCCCACCGGGTTCATCCGGGGTCACCGACATACGATGCTGGATGATTCAGATATCAACCATACGAGACATGCGAGAGCGGTCGTCGGAGGTGTGCTTGCTTCGGTGTGTGGTGATCCAATGATCTATGTGTCTGGTGGAGCCGAACATCAAGGGCCGGCAGGCGGCGGGCCGGTGGCTGTCGTTTTTAAACGCAGGGATTAGACGGGATACATCCATAAAAAAACAAATGGAGGAATGACACGATGATTACAGCCAAGAAAACTGAGGTTATCACTGGAGAAGACATGCAATGGGGATTAATGCCGAATCATATCCACCTGTATCACCGCGAGATTGTGTCAGCGGAACAGGCGGATCAGATGGGGTTTCGTGCCAGCTCTGTTTTGTGGGAAAAGATTGGAGTCGGCGGTCAGGTACTGCCTCACTATCATGATGTAGCCGAAATCATTCACATCACGGTAGGTAAAGTGAAACTGCTGTGCAATGGAGAATGGAAGAGCTACCAGGCAGGAGATACCTTCCATGTACCGGCAGGCGTTATTCATTCGGTAGCCAATGATGATGTACAGCCGACAGAGCAGATCAGTATTTTTTTGCCGGTTGAAGAAAATGCTCCGGTTAACTCCTTTTTTAATACGACATTAGTGGAAGATGTCTTTTCCACCAAATTGAAATAGTCAGGCGGGATAGGAGATGGCAGATCACAAGAAGGCAGGATTCACGTGCAGTGATGTTTTGTTGATCCCCGACTTTAAGGAAGCTGTCGTCTTGGCTGGAGCGAGTGGCATGCAGCGAATGATTAACCGTGTCAACGTGATGGAAGTGCCCGATGTGATCGATTGGGTACGCCCGGGGGAGTTTCTGATTACCAGTGGATTTCCATTTCGTGATCAGCCGGAAGCTATTGCGGACATCATACCGCAGCTGGTGGAGAAAGGTGTATCGGCGCTGGGGATCAAAACCAAACGATTCATCGATCATATTCCTGCCCGTGCACTCGAGCTGGCTGACCAATTGGGCTTTCCGATCTTCGAGCTTCCGGCCGCGACCGTATTTTCGGATGTTGTCCGGGATATTATGGAGCGGGTCCTTGTACAGGAGGCAAGAGAGCTTTCGCTGCTGCAAAGCCGTTTTCAAAAGCTTTCTCAACAGCTCCTGTATGGGAAAGGTTTAGAGGAATTTTTGCAAACGCTGGATGGCATATTGAACAATCCCATTGTATTGCTTGATGACTCCAATCATCTGTTCTTATCTCCCCAGGCAGAGGAGATTGTGGAGGCAGATAATCCGATACTGTGGTCCAGTCTGCGGGAGGAGAGCAGCCTCGGTGTGAGTTTCATAACATTGGGCGAGCGCCGAATTCGTGTATATGTATCAGCCGTTAATGACAAGCAATACGACAAATGTTTGCTGGTTCTGCTGGAATGGAATCAGGAGCACTCGGTTGTCGATCGACTGACGATTGACCGCGTAGGTGTTTTGGTAGGACTCGAGATGATTAACGCCAACGCCAGGCGGGAAGTAGAGCTGAAGTATGTTGATCAGTTTCTGCAGGACTGGGTTACAGGCCGAATTGTGACTATTGAGGATTTGAGGCTGCGAGCGGAAGCGTGCGGGCATCCGCTTGATGATGATCAAACGCGGCATGTCGCGTTAGTGCGATTTTTGAACGTCAAACCTAGCATCAGGACCATGCAGCAGGCGATTAAAAGATTGAGAACCAAATCCAGATGTGTGGGGCTTCAGGCAACCATACTGGAGGGAGAGCTGGTCCTTCTTTTCGCAGAAGAAATGCATGGGATTCGGAATGTGGCGCTGGAAGCCATTCTCGCTGATATGAAGGTGGTTTTTCCTGCTGAGAGCTATTCTCTCTGTGTCGGTAATCGAACCGAAGCTGCGGAGAAGGTGTACGAAAGCTATAACGATGCCAAAAAGATTCATCATATCAGCTCCATTTGCGATTACCGTGAACCTTATGTGGACTATATGAAGCTAGGCGTGTTTCAGCTTTTATACCATCTGCCTGATACAGAGGAGGTTCAGGAGTACCGCGATCGATTCATTCTGCCCTTGCTTGCCTATGATGCGAAGCATAATTCCCAGCTGTTTGAAACGTTGAAGGTATACTTTAAGCATAATCGTAATGTGAAAAAGACGTCGGCGGAGCTTTTTACCCATTATAATACCGTTTCCTATCGTGTGGAGCGGGTGTGTGAATTGCTGGGGATCAGCATGGATCATGGCGATGATGTGCTGCAGCTGCATCTAGCGATGAAGCTGAACGAAATGAGACCAGCCTGATTGATATGTACGCGTCAAGGAGGGATGACAGATGAGTAAGCTCGATATGAAAATACCGTGTGAACTGACAATAGACTGGCTGCAAGCGCAATATGGGAGCGGGAAGCTCAAGCCGGAGCAGGTCATTGAAGAGATCATCCGCCGTTCCCGTGAGGACGAAGGGATGAATATTTGGATCACTCCGCCTGTGCTGGAGAGAATCAAGCCGTATTTGGACCGTCTCCAAACAATGGATACTTCCTTGCCGCTGTGGGGTGTACCCTTTGCCATTAAGGACAACATCGATTTGGCTGGCACACCAACAACGGCTGGCTGTCCCGAATATGCATACGTTCCAGACAGGCATGCTGCAGTTGTAGAACGATTGTTAAACGCCGGAGCGATTCCTGTAGGTAAAACCAATATGGATCAATTCGCAACAGGGCTTGTAGGCACCCGGAGTCCTTACGGTGAGACTCACAACGCGCTGAGCGCTGAATGGATAAGCGGCGGGTCCAGTTCGGGATCTGCCGTAGCGGTAGCGAGGGGGCAGGCGGCATTCGCCCTGGGCACGGATACAGCGGGCTCTGGTAGGGTTCCTGCAGCGCTGAACCGTCTCATCGGCTATAAACCGAGTCTTGGAGCCTGGTCGACAAAAGGTGTTGTTCCCGCTTGTGCCAGTCTGGACTGTGTAACTGTATTTACCCGTTCTATACACGAAGCAAGGATTGTCGATATGCAATTACGGGGCCTTGAATCATCAGACCCATGGTCCAAGGAATTACCCCGATGGGTCGATACGCTTCCCAAAAAGTTGTATCTTCCTGAAAAACCATTAACGTTTTTTGGTCTGTTGGCAGAGGAATACAGCAAGGCATGGGATTCAGTCGTCCAGAGGATCGAACAGTTGGAGCTTCCACTCGAGTATATCGATTACGATGTTTTTGAGGAGGCTGCCGCACTTCTGTATGGTGGACCTTGGGTAGCTGAGCGCTGGGCCAGTGTAGGTGAATTCATCGAATTAAATCCAGGAGTCACTTTCCCGGTGACGGAACAAGTCTTGCGATCAGGTGGATCAGACAAATATGATGCAGCTTCCGTATTCACCGCGATGCATAAGCTTCAGGAGCTGCGAATGATAAGCAACGAGCTTCTCCAGGAAGCGGTTCTTATCATGCCGACCTGTGGAGGCACATGGACGAGAGGTCAGGTTGAAGCGGACCCAATAACCACGAATTCGGACATGGGACGATACACGAACCATTGCAATCTCCTGGATTTATGCGCGGTGGCTGTACCGGCAGGGGATGCAGCGTCTCAGATGCCCTTTGGAATAACGTTATTTTCGCTATCTGGAAATGAGCACTTGATGGAAAACGCTGCGGCCTCGTTTCTTGAAGTGAATTTGCCGCCTCTGGAAGCAAACAGACAAGAAACAATGCTGGTTGCCGTCTGCGGCCTGCACATGAGGGGTTATCCACTGGAGAAGCAAATGCTGGAGCACGGGAGTCGGTTCATAGGTGAGTCGCAAACCGCGGAGAAGTATCAAATGGTGAAGCTGCCTACCATACCAGCTAAGCCTGGACTGCTGAAGAAGAAGGCAGGCGGCAGCAGTTTTACGCTTGAATTGTGGCAGATGCCTGTTGCTAATTTTGGCGCGTTCGCTGCATTAATTCCGGCCCCGCTAGGTATAGGCAAAATTGAATTGGCAGACGGGACAGAAGTACCCGGATTTATATGCGAAGGTTATGCTGAAGAAGAAGCAGAGGATATCTCTGCTTACGGAGGCTGGAGAAACATACCATAGATTCGAAAAGGACTGGTTCATGGAACCAGTCCTTTTTGCTGTCCTCTAACCTAGAACAACTTCTTGTATTAGATGCAGCATAAGTCATGGTTAATAAGTGAGTAGCGTTGTATCGAAACCTGGTTCCACTTGCCGCCAAGGTGTGGTCGGATGAGTTGCTTAGGTAACCTGCTTGCTTAACCCGGCCAGACGGAGCGTTTGCTCCAGCCGATCCAGATCGACCACGAAGTCCTCCAATCCTGCAAAAAAATCTTGTGTTGTCCCGGCGCCTTGCCCATACATCATGTAATAATCGAGTTTATTATGATTGCTGATCATCCAATAAGTGGGGACTACATGCCTGATATGGAAAATTTCGACGACCAACGTTCCCTTCTTACAGAAAGCGAGATTGGACAGCCCGGCTCCATGCGGTGAAACGATTGCTTTTGCGGAAGCAAAGAGCTGTATTTGCTGGGCAATGCTCCAATCTTCCAGACAAACTAGAATGAACCCATATGCTTCTAATAGACGGATTACTTCACCCTCGTTAACTATGTGTCTCACAGAGGCTTTACTCCGGGAAATGAAAATGCGACTAGGTGAATGCGCCGCTGTATCGCGTCCGGGCAGCATAAACGTGCGAAGGATAGATGTCGTCCAAGGCGGATAATGGGAGTTCATCATTACAGAAGGCACGACCAATCGATCGGCCCGAATTTCACGATCATCTCCGGTACGAATCACGGACGATTCCGATACGCCAAACATAGATAACGTTTCCTTCACAAATGTTCCATGAGGATTCGGATTCATGATTAGATATTGAAAAGGAATATTCAAAATCCGCAGCATACCGAGCCGCGGCAGTACATCATACAACCAATGAAAATAATTATGACTCCCACAAAAAGTCAGAGCGGCAGCTGTTCCTTGGATGTGCAGCTCTTCCTTCATCTTTCTTTGATCCAAAGCGGGGTGCTCTTCCAGTGTCAGCATTCTGTTTCGTTTACCATCGTATTCTGGAGAAAGATCGAAGATCAGCTTTCCTTCCGATGTAAGGATAGAACCTGATGATCCCCAAACACGTCCATTCGATAAGTATGCAACATATCCGCCTTTGGGATGAAGGGTATAGGGCGTCAAATAATGGTGAATTTCCGTTTCAAGGGTTTTCGGGATCTCGTATTTAGCGGCTTCACCAAAATCAAAAGGAGAGACCTGTTCATTAATGACGGAGCAAACGGAAGCCTCCCATTCCCAAATGTCCCTGTAGAAACCGTACATATTTGACTCTATGCATGTCGATTTGGCATTTCTACATGGTTCATTCATTTTATACCTCCGTAATGATTTGCTGCTTATGAAGCTAATGTATGCTTAGAGGTTTCCCGAAGGGCACGAAGACAAGAAAAATGGGTTACAGGCAGGATATGGATTGGAACCTTGCTTTCC
The DNA here is from genome assembly GCF_009664365.1 of Paenibacillus xylanilyticus. Taxonomy (NCBI): domain Bacteria; kingdom Bacillati; phylum Bacillota; class Bacilli; order Caryophanales; family Paenibacillaceae; genus Paenibacillus; species Paenibacillus xylanilyticus. Next base: position 3,826,749 of record NZ_CP044310.1, on the reverse strand, counting down.
GAATGTCGGATTAATTTAATAAAAGCAGATGTGTTCGGAGAATCAATTTTGATAGAGTTATTTCAAGAGATGAGCATATTTTTATGCTTTTTCTCTTTTGTATGGGGAGTTTCAACATTTCAACAGAGAAAACATCCGTTCCATTAGACGGCAACTAAATATCTTGATTAATGTTTTGCGCATCTCATATTATTATATTTATTATAAAAGAGTAAAGCTTTGGTTGTTATATCAAGTATTGTTTATTGTGTAAGGATTGAAAACTCAAGATAATTGTAATGGTACACTTTTTCTGTGTATGATAATTTATTGCTTTACATTGGCTGGCCCTAATGGTGCTGTTCATATGATAAAATATGATGAAATCGCTCTCAAACATCATACAAACTTCATTAGCTGGGAGGGGGAACACAAATGATGAAAGTTCTATTAGTGGATGATGAGCCGTGGGTGCTCGAAGGCCTGAGAACCATGGTGAATTGGGACAAATACGGTTTTCGCATCTGTGGTGAGGCGGAGAATGGCAATGCCGCCTGGTCCATGATCGAAAGTCTTCAACCGGACCTGGTGTTTACAGATATTCATATGCCTTCTGTGAGTGGCCTGGAACTGATCGACCGTTCCAAGCATGAGCTGGCCAAATCACCCCGATTCGTTATATTAAGTGGATATGACAGCTTTGAGTATGTAAAAACAGCGCTGGAGCAGAGAGTGGAGGACTACTTGCTCAAGCCCATTGATGAGATCGAGATCGAAAACGTGTTGGAACAGATGGGGCGTAAAATTCAGGAAGAACAGATTTCGGCTGAAATACACCAGCGTGATCGTGCCCTGTATGTGAATTGTTTGTTTGATCGGCTGATTCAAGGGGAAGACAGCATGGGGCTTCGGGACGAAGTGAATACCATGCTGCAAATGGATGGTCAAGAGAATATGGCCTGTCTTCTAATTGCCACGGATATCAGTAAAGATGACGTGAAAGAGCGAATACATGCTTTTGGTGGTTCCCATTGGTCCGAACCTTTTGTGGATGCTGAAGGAAACCTCGGAGTGTTCGCTGCCGATATCGATAATTCCTTGAAGCTCCTTGAGTCAATGGGCAGAAATATCGTGGAGACCTATGCTGGTCATTCATCCATGATTGTCGCCGTTGGACATCATTCGGGCACAGCGTTCGGTATGCGATCAGCCTACGAGAAAGCTTTGTTTGCTCTGAGATGGAAGCGTTATCAAGGAGGGGGCGGATTTGTTCATCATCAGGATCTGCCGCAGAGTGACCCATTGGCCAGTGTGAATCAAAAAGCTTTAGCCAGTCTAATGGAAGTCATTCTTTCTGGTGAACATGATCGGTTGGAAGGAAAGATTCAAGCACTTCTTGCTGATCCTGACTTGGGATTGCCTTTCTCTAATATGGAATACGTCCGTGTTCAATTGCTTGCTCTTGAAATGAGTATTCTCAAGGAGTTGAAAGAGCTGGATGGAGATATGGGCAGTTTTATGCTTCACGTTCAAAATAAGGCAGGCGGCATTACGAAAATCGACTCCTATCCAGCATTTCTGGATTATGCACGTGTGTTATGTTTGAACGCTTTGGAGGCGCTGCAGCAGCAAAGAAAAGAAAAGGAATGCAGTACCATTTTTCGTGTGGTGCAATATGTCAATCAGGAATTCCGTAAGAAGCTGCAGCTTCAGGAGCTCGCACATCAATTTCATATGAACGCCAATTATTTGGGGCAGGCATTCAAACAGCAGACGGGCAAAACGTTTCGGGAATATTTAAATGATAAACGGATTGAGGAAGCGAAAAGGCTATTACGCCAAAGCTGCGCATGCGTCGCTGACATTGCGGTACAGTCTGGTTATCCGAATGCAGACTATTTTGTAAGTCAGTTCAAGCGAATGACGGGCATGGCACCTTCTGCATATCGTAAGCAGCAATAGATCCCCCAAGAGATGAGAAGTACGAATGAAGGATGGCGATAGCAAACATGTTCAGAACAATCCGTTTTCGCAGCATCGTGAACGATATACCCTTGAATTACAAATTTATATTGATATATGTCATTGGTATTTTGCTTCCTATCTTTGTAAGCAATGTTTTGTTTATGGATCGTATGTCTGGATTGATCAAGGAACGGGAAGAGCAGAATTTACAAATCTCACTGGAGCGTGCAAGAAAGGATATTCACACCATGATTGATGGCGGCGTTGCCGTCAGTCATGCCTTGATTACGGACAAGTTGTTGACCGAATCCATGGATCGTGTGTATGAAAGTCAGCTGGATTTCTATAACACACTCGATGATCAGCTTCGTCATCGGGTGACTTCCTATATTCCTGTGAACAACCAAATTCAGCGAATAGGGGTTTACACCGAAAATCCGACCATTGTGCCTGGCGGGGATTATTATGTTCTGGACAACGACGTACGCTCCGGAACCTGGTTCGAGCAGTGGAAGGCTGCTGGGGAAACGCTGAAAGTGCTTGCGTACCGTGATCAGGCAACGAATGATCGTGCTGCAACCTCTTCGTATTTAAGCGTGATCGAAAAAATGGATTACTATAACGCCGACAACTCTTATCAGAAATTGGTACGCATCGATTTCTACGTTAGTCGCTTCTATGATGTGATTGCCAGAGAAAAGAGTTCTCTGGATCTGTATCTGGTGAATGCCCAGAATCAAATTATTGTATCTGCGGATGACAAGTATCAGGGCGAGATGGAGAGTAGCTATGCTTTGTTTGATATGAGCAAAGCGGCAGACAAAGACTTGCATATCGTCCCTATCGGTAGTGCTAGTTATGTGAAAGGCTGGAAGCTGATTGGTGTTCCTCAGGAAACACGTGTCAAACAAGCGATGTTATCGATGCAGCTTTATTTTGGGATGCTGGCCGGGATTATTACGCTGCTCACTTCCATTTTCATTTATGTCATGCTCCGTTCCTACAATTATCGTGTTAAGCGGCTGTCGAGACATATGCAGAAGGTGGGTAACGAGAAGTTCGAACTAATCAACATGGATGGTGGGCACGACGAGATTGGGCATTTGATAAGCAATTTCAATATAATGACAGCACGAATCCATTCGTTGATCAACAATGTGTACAAGCTCGAAATTCAGCAGCGAAGCCAGGAGGCTGAGCGCATTCGAGCTGAGCTTAATCTACTGCAAAGCCAGATGAATCCTCACTTTTTATTCAATACGTTGAATGCGCTGCTTGTGGTTAGTACCAAGAATAACTATGCGGACGTGAAGGATATCATCAAGGATCTCTCCAAGCTGCTTCGCCGTCTGTTGAACTGGAAGGACGATGTGGTCACGCTGGAGGAGGAAATGAGCTTTACAGTCATGTACCTGGGTATTGAGAAATTCCGTTTCCGGGACAAGTTTGAATACTATATTGACATCACTGAAGAGGCAAGGCGATATAAAATACCCAAAATGAGTATCCAACAGCTGGCGGAAAATGCATGCAAACATGGCATTCAGGCCATTGAGGGGCTTGGCTATGTGAAGATTCAAGCTGAAATTGTGAATGAGCATCTGCGTGTTGTCGTATCTGACAATGGAAAGGGTATGGACAAGGAACGGCTTCAAGAGGTTCTGTATCACATGCGAAGCAAGGAAGAGAGCGGCGGAAACAATATTGGAATTCGAAATGTATATCGCCGTCTTGAATTGTACTACGACGATAAAGTGAATTTTAACCTGGTAAGCAGGATCGGGGAGGGGACTGAGGTATCCTTTGAAATCCCGTTGCAATTGCTGGAACGTCAGGATGTAAAGGGAGGCGTGGACGATGGCATTTAAAGTGTTGTTAATTGACGATGAGCCTTTGGCGCTTGAGGGCCTTCAGTTATGGATACCATGGGAGAACCTTGGCTTTGAGGTATGCGGGGTCTGCGGAAACGGTTCGGAGGGCCTGAAGCAAATGGAGGAGCTGAAGCCCGATCTGGTCATGGTTGATATTCATATGCCGGTGATGAACGGCCTGGAGATGATTGAGGAGTGGAGACGCAGGGGCAACGAGTCTACCAAATTCATTATCCTGACAGGGTACAGTGATTTTGATTATGCACGAAAGGCGCTCAAATATAGAGTCTCTCGTTATTTGCTTAAACCGCTGGATGAGGAACAGGCCGAGCTGGAGATCCGTCAGGTGGGACAGGAACTGGCTAAGGAGCGGGAACAACTATACGTCGGGCAGGTGGCACAGAGAGAGAAGGAGAATCTGGCCATGAAGGAGGCTCTAACAGGTAAAGAATTGTCAACAGAAGCCGCTGGTGTACTGGAGTCCTTGTCGAGCTCCTCTCATGTTTGGAATGTATGCCTCGTTCAGATCGCGGCAGAGGATTATTGCAGGTGGAGCACGGTTGCTGCGGAATTTTTGGACAGGTCACAAGCCATGTATGTGATTCGTTTGCGAAATGATCTGGTTTCCATCGTGTTTGGGAGTGCTGAATCAGCCTCCCATGGCACGAGCAGTAGGGCTAGACAGCGATTGGAGGAACTGGCGCGCCGTTTGGTGGACTTTCGCGCATTTATGGCCATTGGTGAAGCGGCGTCTTCACTTCTTTTCATTAATCAGTCCAGGGTCACAGCAGAAAAAGCGCTCCTGCATACCTTTTATGAAACGAATAGGATTGGCGTGATGGACTATGAGAGCCTTAAGGATCTTACGTTCCAAAGACATGATGATCAGGTAGAACTCACGGCGAGAATCCTGGGGGCATTTCAACTCATCGACCACGATGCCTACAAGTCAGCAGTGGATTATATTGAGCAATCTTTTCGCCAGTTACGAGTTCACCCGGAGGAGGCGCGCAAATACGTGATCTACCTGCTTCATGAGATTCGAGCATATATGCGAGGCGAACTGGCACAGGATTCCGGTGCTCCAAATCGTCTGTTCGATATCCCCAATCTGGATGAACGCCTGCTGACATGGAACGATCTGATTGACATGCTGCAGTCGTGCGGGCGAGTGTGTTTTGAACTTTTGCTTAAGGAGAATGCTTCCGAAGCGCAGGGTATAGTACAGGATATCAACGATTACATTCATGAGCACTACCGGGAAGGGTTGAGCATTAAAATGCTTGCCGAGCGTTTCTTCTTGCACCCAGCCTACCTGGGACAGCTGCTTATACGAAAAAATGGCATTGGTTTCAATGAACTGTTACATAATTTGAGGATTGAGGAAGCTTGCCGTTTACTCCAAATGAATCAATTCAAAAATAGTGAGGTCTCCGAAAAAGTTGGATATTCCACCTACCATCATTTTTTGAAGCAGTTTGAGAAAAGGCTGAACATGTCTCCGAATGAGTATAAGAAACATGTCTAAGAAAATCTTTTATAAAATGTGTACGGTTGAATCTATAGATTATAGATTGAAAACCTGAGTTTTTCTCGGAAAGAGCTATAATTCGGGTGTATTTTCCATTTACCATTAAATTTATAATGAAATTATTCAAATGAAAGGGCTTTCATGAAGGCGTAATCAAACTTTGGAGGTGCTTTATGGGGGAAAGTAAAAAGAAGTTTTTCCGTATGGGGGCAACCATGTTGTTGTCACTGAGCGTTGTACTGGCTGGTTGTTCCGGCGGTACAAGTGACCCAGGCAGCGGAGAAGAGGGAAGCGGTACAGAGGTAGGGCCTGACAATCCGATAGAAATCTCGGTATTCCTTAACGAGGCCGGACAGCAGCCAACCGCTGACAACAAGATTTACAAGAAAATGAAGGATGAGCTTGGCGTATCATTCAAGTTCGAATTTCTGGCCGGTGACAAAAACCAAAAGCTTGGCGTTATGATTGCTGGTGGGGATTATCCAGACCTGATCTCAGCTGATACCAAACTGACAGCTGCAGGTTCAGTCATTCCGCTTGAAGATTTGATTGAAGAACACGCCCCGAATTTGAAAAAACATTACGAGAAGTACTGGAATCAAATGAAGGACCCGAATGATGGACATATCTACTACCTGCCAAACTATGGTGCATATAACGGCGAAGTAGCTGACACCTATTACAGCGGTCCCGCGTTCTGGATTCAAAAAGCCGTGCTGAAAGAGTTCGGTTACCCGACTCCTAAAACACTGGATGAATACTTCGAGCTGATCGCGAAATACAAAGAGAAATATCCGACTATTGACGGCAAGCCAACCATCGGTTTTGAGGTCCTGAACTATGACTGGAAAAACTGGGGCTTGTTGAACCCGCCTCAGCATTTGATCGGTCATCCGAATGATGGCGGAGTGGTCGTCAACGATGGCAAGGCGGAGATCTTCGCCGATAAGGAGTATGCCAAACAGTACTATCAGAAGCTAAATGAAATCAATGCCCAAGGCTTGCTTGATAAGGAAGCGTTTGCACAGAACTACGACCAATATATGGCCAAATTGTCCAGTGGTTCCGTACTCGGCATGTTCGATCAACATTGGAATTTCCAAAGCGCGGAAGATTCCCTCATCACGCAAGACAAAATTGAACGCACTTATGTAGGTTTCCCGCTTGTGTATGACAGCAGCACCAAAGACTATTATCGTGACCGCGCAGCACTGAATCTCAACAATGGTTTCGGTATTACCGTGAGTGCAAAAGACCCTGTAAAAATCCTCAAAGTGCTCGATAAACTGATGGAGGAAGAATGGCAGAAAACACTCACTTGGGGCATTGTGGATGAAGACTATTATGTCAATGAAGAAGGCCGCTTCATGAAGACACAAGAACAACGCGACAAGGCAGCGGATGCTGCTTGGAAGCTTGCTAACAAGGCAGATGCATTTTATGGAACTGCACCGAAAATGGAAGGTTACTTTAGCGATGGCAACGCAACTTCGGCAAGTAATCAGCCAGAAGAATACCAAGCAAGCCTGAAACCGTTTGATAAGGAAGTTTTGGATGCATATGGTTTCAACAGCTATATCGATTTCTTCAGTGCTCCACCAGAGAATCCCGTGACTTACCCTGCTTGGTCTGTCGACGTGGTAGAGGGATCTCCAGCCAAGATTGCCAATACGAAGCTGAACGAATTGTCGACCAAATATTTGCCAAAAGCCATCTTGGCCGGTACTTCAGAGTTTGACAATGTTTGGAACGAATACGTTTCCGAGATTCAAAAGCTTGACATCAAGGCATATGAAGATCGTATCAATGAAGTGTTGCAGTGGAGAATTGATAACTGGTCTGTGAAATAAAAACAACTTATGTCAGGAAGGAAGATAACCTTCCTTCCTGATTCTTTTGAAACATGTTTATGACAGATGTGTTCTGGTTGTTTCGACGTTTTCCTTTGATTATAAAGATGGATAGGGAGCTTGATATTATGGAGGAAATTGTAGTGGGTACCAAGCCGCTCCGCCCGAAGAAAAAACCGAAAATCAGGCGGATTACTTGGCAGAATATTAAAGCACAGAGACAACTCATTTGGATGTCTGTTCCTCTGCTTGCGTACATTATTGTCTTTGCGTATGTACCTGTATGGGGTTGGACGATGGCCTTTCAGGATTATAAACCGGCCCGGAGTTTCTCGCAGCAGACGTGGGTAGGATTCAAGCATTTCCAATTTTTATTTACCGATGACAATTTTTTGCGAGTGCTTCGCAATACGCTAGCCATGAGTGTCATCAACATGATTCTGGGTTTTGTAACCGCTATTGTTCTTGCTTTGCTGCTTAATGAGATCAAGAAGGTCCTATGGAAGCGGACGGTACAGACGATCTCGTATCTGCCTCACTTCTTATCATGGATTATCGTTACCGGAATCGTAGCGACATCGCTTGCTTCTGACGGTATTGTCAACGATATCCTGATGAAATTGCATTTAATTGATGAGCCTATTCTATGGCTGACGGAAGGTAAGTATTTCTGGGGCGTTGTTGCAAGCTCCCACATTTGGAAAGAGGTTGGATGGAGTACCATCATTTATTTGGCGGCCATGGCCTCGATTGACCCGGCACAGTACGAAGCTGCCGACATTGATGGAGCTAACCGTTATCAAAAAATGTGGAATGTCACTTTGCCTGGAATCAAGCCTACCATTGTCATCCTGTTGATTATGTCGATCGGGCATATTCTAGAGGCCGGTTTCGAGGTTCAATATTTGCTGGGTAACGGATTGGTTGTTGACTGGGCAGAAACGATTGATATCTTTGTGCTCAAATACGGGATTGCACAGGGTAACTATTCGCTTGCGACTGCAGGCGGTATATTCAAGACCGTGGTCAGCATTACGATGTTGCTTGTAGCGAATTGGACAGCCAAGCGGCTTGGGGAAGAGAGGCTCTTATAAGATGAAAAAAACACCATTGTCCGGTTTAGGAAATACATCGGCGCTTTCTGTACGCCGTCCTGGTGCCAGAGGCCTTGAACCGTTTCTGTTCGGCACCTTTAACACGATCTTCATGATCGTGCTCGTAATTGTGACGCTGTATCCATTTTTAAACACCATTGTAGTTTCGTTTAATGCAGGTAATGACACCATTCGGGGAGGCTTATATTTATGGCCTCGTGATTTCACCTTGCAGAATTACAAAGCAGTTTTTGCTTCAGGCACGATCTATAATGCGTTTTTGGTTTCAGTTGCGCGGACCGTACTTTCTACACTGCTTAATATTTTCTTGACCACCATGCTGGCCTATACGCTGAGCCGGCGCGATTATATCTTCCGTAAGCTGATTACAACTGTTTTTGTACTGACCATGTATTTCAACGCTGGTCTGATTCCGGGATACTTCCTTATGAAGGATTTGCATTTGATTAACTCCTTCTGGGTGTATGTCCTGCCATCACTGGTAAGTGCGTTTAACCTGATCGTCATTCGTACTTATATTTACACGATACCTGAAAGCTTGATTGAATCTGCGAAAATAGACGGTGCAGGAGATTTCCGGATTTTCTGGAAGATTATTTTCCCGCTATGTAAACCTGTACTGGCGACCATTGCGCTCTTCGTTGCCGTCGGGGCTTGGAACTCCTGGTTTGATGCATTTCTGTACACGTCGTCTCGTCAAGAGCTCAGCACGCTGCAATATGAATTGATGAAATTGTTGTCTTCCAGCATGAACGCCAACAGCAATCCTTCCGTTGCCAATGGTATAGGGGCAGAGCATTCGACTCAGGTAACCCCGATTTCCATTCGTGCGGCCGTGACCATTGTGGCTTCCGTTCCGATTTTGCTTGTATACCCGTTCATGCAAAAATACTTTGTCGTAGGACTTAATGTAGGGAGTGTGAAGGAATAAATGTCACAGCTTCAAGTACAACAAATTCGCTATGCGAACCCGATTCTTCCCGGATTCTATCCGGATCCGAGCATTGTGAAGGCAGAGGATTACTTTTACCTTGTTTGCAGTTCGTTTGAGTATTTTCCGGGGGTTCCGATTTTTCGGAGCCCGGATCTAATTCACTGGGAGCAGATCGGCAACGTATTGGATCGGGTAAGCCAGCTTGATTTGACTGGTCAGAAGAGCTCGGACGGAATTTATGCCCCTGCGCTGCGATACCACGAAGGTACGTTTTATATGATTACGACAGATGTTAGAGGTATCGGGAACTTCTATGTTACGGCAACCAACCCTGCGGGACCATGGTCTGATCCGATTCGCATTCCGTATGGGGGAATCGACCCCTCTCTGTTTTTTGACGATGACGGGAAAGTGTATGTCACCGCTCAGCAAGGAGCGGACTACGATTCTCATGCCATTCAATATGAGATCGACATCACGACAGGGAAGGCGTTATCCGAACCTCAGGTAGTATGGCACGGAGACGGTGGCCCGTGGACCGAGGGGCCGCACTTGTACAAAATCAACGGGATGTATTATATGATGTCTGCTTCTGGAGGGACGGCCAAGGAGCATCGCGAAATCATCGGTCGCAGCGAACATCCGTATGGTCCGTTCGAACGGTATCCAGAGCCGATTCTGACTCACCGCCATTTGGACCACCCTATCCAGTATTTAGGCCATGCCGATCTGGTGGAGGATCATCACGGAGAATGGTGGGCTGTATTCCTTGGCGTCCGCTTGACAGAAGACGGATATAGCGTGCTTGGACGCGAAACATTCCTTGCGCCGGTTGTTTGGAATGAGGGCTGGCCGCATATTGACAACAATGAAGGCACAGTAAGCCTGGACATGACGATTCAGCGTAAGCCGATGTCAGTTCCTTCTCAAGTGGATGGTAATGCAGCCATTGTCGCAGGCCGGGATGACTTCAATGAAGAACTGGGTCCGCAGTGGATGTTTGTGCGCAATCCGTCAGAAGGAGCATGCTCCATAACGGAACATCCGGGTTCTTTGACACTTTACGGGCAGGAGGCAAATCTCAGCGACGTTGGTCAGATTACGTTTATTGGCCGTAGACAGCAGCATCTTCAGGCTTGCTATACAACCAGCATGACATTTGTGCCGACTGCTGATGGAGAAGAAGCGGGCATGTGTATTCGCCGGGATGAGGATGCGCATTATGAGCTTGGTGTTAAAAGGTCGGAAGGACGCAACCTCACTTTTGCCCGTCTGACGGTACGTGGAGAGTCGAAAATCGTGTATGAGAATGAGACCGAAGCAGAGCAGCTGTTCCTTCGAATTGAATCAACGGAGACGGACTACAAACTGAGCTGCTCCTTGAATGAACAGGACTGGGTAAGTCTTGGAACGGGTTCAGCACGGGGCATCTCTCCGGAGGACTTTGTGCATAAAATGTGCTTTACCGGAGCGGTAGTCGGGTTATATGCCACTGGCAACGGCCAGGCAAGTCATACACCTGCACGCTTCGATTGGTTTGATTATGAAATCTAGCTAACTGATCTAACGAGACGAACTAATATTACTTATTCGGTAATCAGGAGGAGGGGAATTATGGAATCCAGGCGTGAAGAGGAATCATTGAAGGCTTTATATAAGGATGCTTTTCATATCGGTGCAGCGGTTAACCCCCTGACGATCGACAGCCAGCGCTCGCTGCTGGCCTACCACTTCAACAGCTTGACAGCAGAGAATGAAATGAAATTTTCAAGCCTACACCCGGAGGAGAATCTGTACACGTTCGAGAACGCAGACGTCATAGCGTCATTTGCCAGAGAACAAGGTATGGCACTGCGAGGACATACGCTGGTCTGGCATAATCAGACTCCCGATTGGTTGTTCGAAAATGAAACGGGCGGAAAGGCGGAGCGGGATGTACTGCTTGAACGGCTTCGCTCGCATATTCAGACTGTCGTCGGCAGATATAAGGATGTGATCTACTGCTGGGATGTTGTGAATGAGGTCATCTCTGATGAGAATGATGAAAGTGCATATCTGCGGCCTTCCAAATGGCTGGATATTGCCGGGGAGAACTTTATTGCCAAAGCATTCGAGTTTGCTCATGAAGCAGATCCACAGGCTCTCTTGTTTTATAACGACTATAACGAGTCCAACCCGCATAAGCGAGAGCGCATCTACCGACTTGTTCGTTCACTGCTGGATCAAGGCGTACCGATTCATGGGGTAGGTTTGCAGGCACACTGGAATTTATACGACCCCACGCTGGACGACATGCGTGCTGCCATTGAGCGTTATGCCCAGCTTGGCCTCCAGCTTCAGCTGACTGAGCTTGACGTATCGGTATTTCGCTTTGACGACCGACGTAAGGACCTGACTCGTCCTGAGAAGGGAATGCTGGAACTGCAAGCCGAGCGTTATGAATCCATTTTCCGTCTCCTTTACGAATATCGTGAACACATCAGTGCCGTCACATTCTGGGGAGCAGCCGATGATTATACCTGGCTTGATCATTTCCCGGTCAGAGGCAGAAAAAATTGGCCATTTTTGTTCGATGAATCACATGCTCCCAAACCGGCTTATGAGCGCGTCGCGCAGATTCCGAAGCAAGCTGCAATGGAGAAAAAGTGATACTTATATCGTTAAAGCGTCCGAAAATACATTTGGAAATGAATCATCTCTTTTGAAAGGGAGTATTTGAATGTCTGAAGTGCCTAAACCGCATCAACCGTTAGTCACCCACATCTATACTGCAGATCCATCAGCACATGTTTTTGAAGATCGGATCTATATCTATCCATCTCATGATCTGGATCATGACGGTCCGGTGAATGACAACGGAGACCAATATAAAATGGAGGATTATCATGTATTGTCCATGGCCGATCTGAACTCACCGGTCGTGGATCATGGTGAAGTGCTGCACGTTAAGGATGTCCCGTGGGCATCCAGTCAGATGTGGGCGCCAGATGCAGCGTACAAAAACGGAAAATATTATCTATTTTTCCCTGCACGCGATCATGATGGCATCTTCCGGATCGGTGTAGCAACAAGCTCTTCTCCCCAAGGTCCATTCCAGCCGGAGGAGCAGTACATCCCAGGCAGCTTCAGCATAGACCCTGCCGTATTCATTGATGAGGACAACGAAGCCTACATGCTCTTTGGCGGCCTGTGGGGTGGTCAGTTGGAGAAGTGGCAGACGGGAAGCTACGTGGAAGATGCTGAAGGTCCTGCTCCGGATGCGCCTGCCCTTGGCCCACGAATTGCCAAGCTCAGCGAGGATATGCTCTCTATGTCTACAGAAGCATTGGAAATTGTGATCCTGGATCAGGAAGGCAAGCCGCTTACCGCGAGCAACGAAGAATGCAGATATTTCGAAGGCCCATGGATGCACAAGTATAATGGCAAGTATTACTTGTCTTACTCCACGGGAACAACGCACAAGCTGGTATATGCTACAGGTGACAATCCTATGGGACCATTCACGTTCCAGGGCACCATATTACCGCCTGTTTTGGGATGGACGACACATCATTCCATTGTTCAATTTGAGGATAAATGGTATTTATTTTATCATGACTGTTCCCTGTCCGGCGGTGTCGATTACAAACGCTGTGTCAAGTTCGCCGAACTGACGTATAACTCCGATGGAACCATTCGCATGATTGATCCATACCCGGAAAAATAACAAGTTTATGGGGGGGCCTCACGGGCCTCCCTAGTTATATAATCATACCTTGTAGCCGACCTTTAAAATCTATCTTTGAGCTTGCATTTGGTTTTAAAGAGAAGGTCACATTAACTTATCTATTTTTGAAAGCGCTTAATTTATGGCGTTAACCTTCATTATAATGGAGAAAGCTGTTATTTTTTCTGTCGCTTCTGGATTAAAACATGTAAAATGATTTTGACTGAAGAGTCAATGTTTGAATTGCTAATTTTAACGATATTTTTAAACTATTCATAAATAAGCGGGGTGTATTAAGGCATGGTTCATCACAATCCGATTCTATGGGCCGATTATCCGGATCTCGATGTTATCCGCGTAGAAGATACGTATTACATGGTGAGTACGACGATGCATATGATGCCAGGATGTGTCATCCTGCGTTCATACGATCTGATGCAGTGGGAAGTGGCAACTCATGTGTATGATAGACTGGATGACACGCCCGCCCAAAGACTGGAAGACGGCAAGCAGATTTATAGTAAAGGAATGTGGGCAGCTTCACTTCGGTATCATCAGGGGACTTTTTATGTAATCTTTGTAGCCAACGATACGCGCAAGACGTATTTGTACACCTCTTCATCTATATTGGGGCCATGGAACAAACGCATTGTTGAGGGCTTTTATCATGATTGCTCTCTTTTCTTTGACGATGACGACCGGGTATATCTGGTACATGGCAATACCGAAATTCATCTGATCGAGTTAAAGGCTGATCTGTCAGGACCTAAACCGGGGGGATTGCAGCGAATAATCGTTAAAGAGCGCGAGCCTTTCCACCTGGGTTACGAAGGAGCCCATTTCTATAAAATCAATGGGAAGTATTATGTGTTCCTGATTCACATTTCCAAAGAGGCGGGCCGAAGAACACAGGCTTACTTCATGGCGGATACGATAGACGGTGAATTTGTCGGTGGAGAAGTTTTTAACGATGATATGGGTTATTTCAATTCAGGTGTTGCGCAAGGTGGGATTGTTGATACACCGGATGGAGAATGGTATGCCATGCTGTTTCAGGATCATGGTGCGGTGGGTCGTATTCCAGTACTTGTTCCCATGCATTTTGAAGGCAGTATACCCGTTTTTGCAAGCAAGGCACCAAAAGAAATCGATATTCCTAGCACAAGGCCGGGTTATCAATACAGCCCACTGGTAGGCAGCGACGATTTCAGTTATCACATTGGAGAAGACGGTAGAGTACGCCTGCGTGATTTTTGGCAGTGGAATCATACGCCCCATGATGAGCTTTGGACTGTAACCGAGAAGCCTGGTACATATCGTATTCGGAGCGGTCAGCTCAGTCCGAACTTAACGTTTGCCGTAAATACATTAACCCAGCGCGCGATGGGACCTGCATGTACGGTTAACGTGACACTGGATGGCAGCGGATTAAACGATGGTGATTATGCAGGAATATGTTTTTTAATAGGAACCTACGGTTTGATTGCTTTAACTAGGGATGAGGGACAGTTTTACCTTGTCATGCAAGCACGGGAAAGTGAGGATCCCAGCATATTCGGGAATTTAATTGATGAGGAGCCGGCGACGGAACATGCACGAATCCCCGTAGCCGGGCCGGTCGTTACGCTCCAGGCGTCAGGTCATTTTGTGAATAATCAGGATGAGTGTTCATTTGCCTATCTTGATAATACGGAGTGGAAGCCAATTGGCATCCCTCACAAAATGTACTATAAATTGGACCATTTTATGGGCTGCCGGATTGGCTTATTCTTCTACTCAACGAAGGTTATTGGAGGAATGGTCGATTTCTCCAATTTTGAATACCAGGTCGTCTAGGCAACAAATACACAATGGTATATAAAGTCGCCTGGTGGCGACTTTTTGTACGCCTACAGATCATTGAATATCGAATGATTGAATTCCGAATGATCCATAAAATAAATGGCATGATTCATTCCAATAGAAAAGGGGCAAGTTGCCGTGTCTAATCGATGGAAGTACAGAACAAGATGGACCTTAATTCTGCTCCTTGCGGTGCTCATGCCTGTAAGCCTTATGCAAGGAATGTCGGAGCAGACGCAACCGTTACCCACGGGGCAGCAGGGGGAGCCTTATGAGGATGAAGGGAAATATGTTCCGTCCATACAAGTCACTTTTGTCAGGGAAACAGGGGATGAACTGGAGCGAATGGTTGAGGATTTACCGGGTGAAAGTCTGATAGATAATCGCTGGACACGCTTGTATGAAGAAGAACTCGGTATTCAGATTCGTTATGACTGGATCGCCACGGGTGACGTTTATAATCAGAAGCTGGGGGTAGCCCTTGCTTCAGGCCGTTTCCCTGACGTTGTCAAAGTAAACCCATACCAGCTCAGGCAGTTAAGCAATGCCGGATTGATTGAAGATCTGACCGAAGTGTACCAGACGCAAGCCACTCCTCTTACCAAAAAAATATTGGAGGCTGAGGGAAGAGGTGCATTCGACGCTGCTACCATAAACGGTAGACTGATGGCCATCCCTGAATCGTCATCTTCCATTGAAACGGCGCAGTATCTATGGATCAGAAAGGATTGGCTGGATAAATTGGACTTAAAGCCGCCCAAAACGATGGAGGATGTCCTGAACATATCGGAAGCGTTCACCGAAGGAGACCCCGATGGTAACGGGAAAAACGACACCTATGGAATGGCGATGACGAGTTATTTGTGGGATCCCGTCATGGGCGTATCCGGATTCATGGCGGGTTACGAGGCTTATCCGAATATCTGGATCAAGGACAAGAAGGGGAATCTCGTTTACGGTGGCATACAACCAGAGGTCAAACAAGCGCTTGAGAAGCTGCAAAACTTATACCTTAATGGCCAGGTTGATCCCGAGTTTGCCTACAAAAACGGAAGCAAGGAGTCTCGACTAGTTCAGGACGGTAAAATAGGCATGCTGTATGGTGAACAGTGGACCCCATTCATGCTTCAGACTACGCGCGATAAGGACCCAGACGCGGAGTGGCAAGCATACCCTCTTGTGGCCGAGTCTGGAAAAGACATACGGGTCCCGCTGCGTTCCAATACAGGACAATATTTTGCCGTTAAAAAAGGATTTGCCCATCCTGAGGTCATCGTCAAGCTTATGAATCTGCATCTGGACAAAAACTGGGGTGAACAAGCTGAGTATGAAAAGTATTACAATGATGACTCACTTGCCGTGTGGAAGCTTTCGCCAGTAACTCCGTTTCCAGGAACCAAAAACATAGATGCTTACAGAGATATTCGTGACGCCACAGAAAAAGGAGACTACTCCAGCCTGGAGAATGAAGCACTTGCGATCCACAAACGAATAGTTGCTTATGACTCCGAAGGCGTAAAGAGTGGATGGGGATGGAAACAGACCTATGGCCCTTCGGGTGCTTTTAGCATTGCCGATGCCTATGACTTGAACGGACAGTTGATGTACGACGAATATACGGGTGGGATAACTGAAAGCATGGTTGACCGGCAAATTATTCTTCGAGATCTCCAGCTTGAAGCCTACATGAATATTATCCTTGGTTCACCCCTCGAAGAGTTTGATCGGTTCGTCGACGATTGGTACAAGTTGGGTGGGGAAGAAATTACATCGGAGGTGAATGCGTGGTTCAGAACCAATGGTGGAGGGAATCACGGCTCGTTGGCATCTTCGAATTAATTCACAAACCTTTTCGCGGTTTGGCTCACAGGAGGTGAAAGGGTTGTTTAGGATCCCTGCCCAGTCGTGGCTCAATAGCATATTTGCAAGACTAATTATGACCTACCTGGCTTTTGTCATTCCGCTGATTCTTCTCGGCGTATATCTATATCACTGGAGTTATGACACTGCAAGCCAGGAAATATCCTTGTCGACAGATCGGCGTTTGAACCAATTTGCCATGGAGCTGAACAGGGAAATCGAATGGATGGAGCTGCAGCAGTTCGACATCGCGGAAGACCGCAAACTGAACCGGCTTGCCATTCTATGGAATATGATGGATCAAGTGGAACGACGTGAAACGTTGAATTATTTATCGGAACGATTGGCTGCTTTCAAAAACAGCAGTGCTTACATCCGGAACGTTTACGTACATATCCCTTCAGTCAACAAGAGTGTATCGGCCGTGCAGGGCATTGATGACTTTGATCAGGAATCCTTTAGCTACTTTAGCTCAACCCGAGAAGAAAAAGGGATTCGCTTTACTGTGAAAGGGGACAGCCTGAATCTTAGCGCTGTGAGACTAACAGGCCAAATAGGTGAGGATCCGCTGTTTGTTGTCCAAGTGGAACTGGATAACGCTGAAGTTCAGAATGAATTGTCACAGCTTAATCTTTATCCCGAGAGCGCAACATTGCTGATTGAGGACCAAACGGGGCTTGCCATCTCGGACCAGCGGCGTGACGCCATTCTGTCCAGTCACAGCAAGTCCAGCTTTACGAATTCGCAAAGCAACTTTCAGGTGAGCGTGGACGATACCGTGTATCATGTGAACCAACTCCATATAAGTACGTTGGGCTTGTCCGTAGCCACCTATTTGCCGGAGGAAATCGTAACCAAACCTCTCAGCAGATTTGTTCAATGGGCCTGGATTTTTGCCATCACTTCATTCATCGCCATCGCGGCGTATCTGTATTCCAGCTACAAGCTGATCCACATGCCGCTGCTGCTGCTTGTCAAAAGGTTCAAGAAAATGGAGGGAGGCGTGCTGGACATTCCAATCAACCATCATCGAAAAGACGAATTCGGTTTTTTGTACAGCCGTTTCAATCTTATGATCGAAAATCTTCGGCAGCTGATTGACCGTGATTTCAAAATGACCATGATGATGCAGCGGGCCGAATTAAAACAGCTTCAATCCCAGATTAATCCACATTTTCTGTACAATAGCTTCTTTATTCTAAATTCCCTCGCCAGAACAGGAGATACGGATCGTATTGAACAATTTACGAACATGCTCGGCGAGTATTTCCGCTTCATCACCCGAAACGGGACAGATCATGTTCCCTTGAAGGAGGAGGTGGAGCATTCGCGAATCTATACGGAAATTCAGCAGCTGCGATTCTCCAGACGCATCAAGGTGGACTTCGGGCAGGTCCCCCTGGAAATGGAACAGATTCAGGTGCCCAGGCTGATTATTCAGCCGATTATTGAGAATGCTTACGAGCACAGTCTTGAAAAAAATACAGATATGGGTCTCTTGCGCGTACATTTCAATATGGAGGAATCCTTTATCGAATTTGTCGTGGAAGACAATGGTAACGAGCTGCGCATGGAAGATATTGAGCTCCTCCAAGAACGGCTGCTAAATGAAACAAGTACAGATGAAATGACCGGATTAATGAATATACACCGGCGCCTTAGACTGACCTATGGGGAAAAAAGCGGTCTTTTTCTCTCCAAGAGTGAGCTGCAGGGGCTCAGAGTCGCTGTTCGGATTCAAACGGAAGGAAGGGGAGACGAATAACGAATGTATAGACTTTTAATCGTGGACGATGAGGAGATTATAACGGATAGTCTGTATGAGACGTTTGCCAGATATATGCCAGACAGCCTTGACGTGTGCAAAGCCTATTCAGCTGCGGAGGCATTATCTTGGATGCGGCGCTCCAGGATCGACATTGTTCTGACAGATATTCGCATGCCGGGCACAAGCGGTCTGGAGCTGACCGAGGAGATTCAGGCCCGATGGCCGCAATGCCGCGTTATTTTCTTGACAGGACACAGTGATTTTGATTATGCCTACAAGGCTTTTCAAATGGGCAACGTAAGGTATTTACTCAAAACGGAGGGCTATGACAAAGTGATGACCGTCGTCGAACAGGTCATCGAAGAGATTCGGCAAAGTCATACCATGAATGAAGTGCTGGAACAGTCTGATGAGATTACTTCCAGATTAGCCGCGCTGCAGCAGGAGGAATATGTGCGTAAGCTTCTTCAGCAGTGTAAGCCGGCAGGTTCAGCAGATGAGATTCAAGCTGAACTGACGCGAAGAAACATTGAATTGCAAGCCGATTCCCCGGTGTTCCTGGTGCTTGGTCGATTCAACACGATGCCAGTAAATCCTGCTGATCTCGAACATCTTCAGGCCTCCATTCGAGTGATCGGCTCTTCGCTTATCCGTGAACATGCGACATCTGCCAGCGTAACCGATCATTATGGCGATGCGGTCTGGCTGATTCAACCGAATAGAGAGAACGTCAGCCTGGACGATCATTTTGTCACCTATGTCGAAGGTACATTGGAACTTGTACAAGAAGCTTGCCAGTCTTCCTTGGGTGTATCCATTGCATTCGCATTAAGCGGACAAGGCTGTCCATGGTCCCAAATTCCAAGACAATACGAACGTCTGCGTCTCCTGCAATGGATGAAGATCGGGGATGGGGTATCCATGGTGTTAACAGATAGAACCGAAGAACCTGCAGTGGGGGCTTCCAAGGATTACATCCGCATTTCAAGCCGTATTGAGTTAATGATCGGTTATTTAGAAACCGGCAGGTTCCAGGCTTTTTATGACGTCTTTGAAGAGCTGATCAACGAATTGCTGCAGCAGGACATGATTATGGAGCGAGCGATGGAGACGTACTATCACTTGGCACTGATGCTGTACACCACATTCAATCGTTGGGGGCTTCCGCATAAGATCCCTGATCAGCGACGCCTTCTTCATCTCGGAGATTATCGAAGTATAAGGGAGGCGGTACACAACCTGTACCAAGCTGCTGATCAGTTGGTTCAATTCAAACAGGCCAATGAAGCGGAACGGGCTAATTTGGTGACCCAAACGATATGCACGTACATCAAAAACAATCTGGAGAAGGATTTATCCTTGGTCCGAATGGCTGAAATGAATCATTTCAACCCATCCTATCTCTCACGGTTCTTCAAACAGGAAACCGGGATCAACTTGTCCGAATTTATTGACGATTGCCGCATTCGAAAAGCCAAGGAGCTGCTGGCCCATACGGATCTTATGGTGCGGGAGATTGCGCTGCAAGTCGGTTATGAAGCAGCTCATTCGTTTACACGTCTGTTCAAGAAGCTGACAGGTATGACGCCGCAGGAATATCGCGAATCCTTGTTGGTTCGATAGGAGAAGTGTAAGAACAGAAATGATTGGCTGAGACAGATTTCAAGAGTCAAGTATGCTTCCGTACATTGACGATAGGTTTACTGTCTTCATCAAATGTCATAAAGATCCGGATATGATAAAAACGCAGGAGCAGTTGCTCCTGCGTTTTTTGGTTAGGAGTAGCCGAGTTCCAAATGGCAAACAGATTAATTCATACCTATGCTGTATGGGTTTTCTGTCTCCGGTAGGCATTGGGACTTGAACCGGTATACGATTTGAACTTTTTGTAGAACCAATCAATATCCTTATAACCGACCTCTACAGCTATTTCGTAGATTCGCAAACTCGTAGAGGACAGAAGCTGCATGGCTTTCTCCATACGCTGCTGAAGCAAGTAATCCGTGAAAGACATATTTTCCTCCAGCTTGAACTTCTGGCCCAGGTAAGCGCAATTGAAATGCAGCATATCGGAAATTTTCCTTAACGTGATTTCATCCCCCAGATGATCCCGGATATAGGCTTTGACCAGGCGGATGACATGACTGGAGTTCATTGCTTTTCCGTAGATTGGAATAGGGGATTTACTAGGCAGACTTTGTTTGATTGGTTCCGAGCTCAGCCTGTTCTGCATTCCAAGTAAACTATTCAGCAGATCAGAGGGCCGGACTGGACCAGACAAATAGTCATTTACCTGATAAGCCAGCGCTTTCCTCACAAGTCGGTAGTGATCTCTTCCACCTAGCAGAAGGATTGGGATATCACTTGTTTTCCGTATGTGGTGACATAACCACAGCCCAGCCGTATCACACCGCTCCGTAAATACAACCACAATGGCAAATTGCTGTTCAGACAAAGCAGTCAGGGCTGCAGGAGCAGAATGGACACATTCACCGATCACATACTGCGATTTGTTATGGTTCAGCAGTTGCTGAAGTTCTCTGCACCAACGGCGACTGTAATCGACAAGCAGCATATTGTACAAGAAGCATGACCTCACCTTCCTGAATTTTGTGCGGGCGGTTCATCTCTGAATAAAGGCATAATTTTATTATGGGAATAAAAGAAAGCGCATACAATGTGCAACTTTTTGCAGATAGTGCATTTCTTTACCAATTCATATTAAAAAGACAGCGTATCTTTTCAAAACCATGCCTTTCTATAATTTGACAGGGTAAATATCTAAGTTTCATCAGGTTGTTTACGCTTTCATCCGAGAGATACACTGTGGGAGCAAACGACAATCAGGGGGGAAGACGATGAGAAAAAACAAGTTTATGCTGCTGAGCCTGGTATTCGCGGTCATGCTGTTCATTGCTGCATGCAGTTCTACGCCAACCGCACAACCTGAACCGGAGAAACCGGTACCTCAGGAGGAACAACAACCTGCCGAAACGGAGCCCGAGAATCCAAACTCCACGCCGGAGATGGATTTTGATATGGGCGGCCGGACCATCAAAGTGGTTGCTTGGTGGGACATGGAGATTCAGGACAATAACCCGGACAATATTCAGCGCCTCGAAAATCTGGAAGCACTGAAGAAAAAACACAACTTTAACATCGAATATGTTTCTATCGACTTTGGTGAGTATCAGGAGAAAGTAGTGGCTTCTCTGATGGCAGGTGAACCGCTTGGGGACTTTGTAAGGCTCGGTAAGGATTACGCCATCCCTGCATTGACCAAACAGGATCTGTTGTGGCCAGTGGATGACTATATCAAAAACGACAAGGTATTCAACCAGAAAACGACCAAGGAATACATGCAGTACGAAGGCAAGGGATACGGGTTTACCGAAGATCAATCTTCGTTCATTAATGGCATTTTCTACAACCGGACCCTTATGCAGGAACTGGGATTGAAGCCATTGCAGGAATATGTGGATGCCGATGAATGGAACTGGGATACATTCCTCAGCGTCGCAAAGGAAGCAAACAAGGATCGAAACAACGATGGCAAGCTGGATACGTGGGGACTTGCTCAGACAGGTCTTCTTGAACCCGTTTTGTATTCCAACGAAGCTTCTCTGACCAAAGAAGATAAGCAGAACCTGGAGGATCCGAAGACCAAAGAAGCGCTGAACTTCCTGTCCAAAATGGCAACCGAGAAAGTCGGCAGAGCTTCAGAAGGCGGCGACTGGACAGAACCGTCCACCTTCTTCCGTCAAGGTAATACGCTGATGTACGCAGGGGCAATGTACGAGGTGGAAGGCATTATGACGGATATGAAGGATTATGATATCGGCTTTGTACCTTTTCCCAAAGGACCAAGTGCTTCGGCATATCACTCTGGTGAATCACGCTACCAAGCAATTACAATTCCTAAAGCGGTGGAGAACCCGGAACAACTGATGTACATCTGGGAGAAAATTAACGAGATCGATTCAATCTACGAGTATCCTGGCCAATCCACGCTGGAGACACACCTGACGGATGAGGCGGACATCAATAACGCCAGAGAGGTTGCAGAGGGCATGCTTGTACTTGACCACAATACATTCCCGTCCCTGCCATTCTGGGACTTTGATGCAGAGCTTAAAGAGGGCGTATCCGTATCTACGCTGATTGAGAAATACAAGGCTCCCTTCCAGGCAGCGATTGATGAGGTATATAAATAAGCACCTACACTATACACGGGCAGAACGCATCAGTATCGGTGTGGTCTGTCCGGGTTAGTTAGTCAACCGTTTTATGGTCGCTACGCTTACAGGAAAGGGGATACATTCGAACATGCGGTCACGTAAGAAAATGGGGCTGATTCTGGTGCTTGTCCTGGCCTTAGTGTTCTCGATCTGGACGATCTATCCATCGCGTGATCAAAGCACGGGAACGGTACATGCGCTCGAAGATTTTGAAGCGGTCTCGAACACGGACGATGAAAGCAGCTATGAACATTATCTGAGTATGCATGCCAGCAGCGCCAAGCCGGATAACGTCATACGAATTGAAGGCGAATCTTATGTTCAGGCCGAAGGCGGAGCATTCGAAGTTGTACAGGGATATGAAGGATTGGATGGCAAAGCCGTCATTACGCCTGAAACCGGAAGCATTCGCTGGGATGTGCCTGTTCAAGCGAGTGGTCTGTACCATGTCCGCATCCATTATTATCCCGTTGAAGGCAAGAGTTCAGGGATCGAACGCAGGCTGGAGCTAAACGGGCAGGTTCCATTCAGGGGGGCTGACGTCCTGCTGTTCGACAGGGTGTGGGGCAATCGGGAAGAAGACATCAGGCGGGATGACCGCGGCAACGATCTCAGGCCGAGACAGGTGGAACAGCCCGAGTGGCAGCTCGCTTCCTTCAGGGATAGCGCAGGTTACTTCGAGGAGCCGTTCCAATTTTATTTTGAAAAGGGTACACAGGATTTAACTCTCACCTCGCTAAGAGAGAGCATGGCCATTGATTATATCGAACTGTATCAGGAAGAGGACGTCCCTTCCTATGCGGATTTGCAGGCAAGTTATGAGACACGCAGCTTGAAACCGGCTACTCCTGTCATGCTTAAGGTTCAGGCAGAGCAGGCAGCGAGCAAGTCCTCGCCGACACTTTCACCCATCTCGGATCGATCCAGTCCTTCACTGGAGCCATATCACGTTTCGAAGATTCGGATTAACGCCATTGGAGGAATAAACTGGAAACTGCCGGGTGAATGGATTGAGTGGGAGATTGATGTTCCGGAAGACGGGTTATATCAGATCGCGCTGAAGGTGAAGCAGGACCAACTGCGCGGCATTTATGCCACCCGTAGTCTCACCATTGACGGTAAGGTACCGTTCAAGGAAATGAAACGCATTCGTTTTAATTACAGTCCTTCCTGGCAAACGCAAGTCCTCGGAGCCGGAGAAGAACAGCCCTATCAGTTCCATCTTGAAAAAGGGAAACACCGCATTCGGATGACGGTCACACTGGGTGATATTGCCCCGCTGCTCCGTACGGTGGAGTCCAGCGTACTGGAACTGAACGAGATGTACCGCAAAATATTAATGATCACTTCGAACCAGCCCGATCCGCTGCGGGATTATCAGCTCGAACGGCGTATACCGGAGATGACCGAGGTGTTTGAACGACAGGCTGAAACACTTAGCTCGGTTGCAGCCTATCTGGAGGAGGCCACGGGTGAGCAGAGCGATAAAGTCGCGATTCTGAATGCCATGGTCGTTCAGCTTAGGGATATGGTGGCCAGACCGGAGACGGTACCGAAACGATTGGATACATTCAAAATTAACGTGGGCGGACTTGGTACCTGGATTCTGACCGTACGAGAGCAGCCCATTACGATGGATTACCTTGTCGTATCCCAGCCAGGTGGGTCACTGCCGGATGCAAATTCTTCGGCCATCCAGCAAGTAAAGCATGAACTGGGAGCCTATGTGGCTTCCTATACGGAAGATTACGACAGTATCGGCAACGTGGAGCAAAAGAAAGACGCGATTACCGTCTGGATTACAACTGGACGGGACCAAGCCCAGGTGCTTAAGGGTCTGATCGATGATTCGTTTACCCCGGATACCGATGTCTCGGTACAATTGCGCCTTGTTCCGCCCAACATTCTGCTGCCTGCAACGCTTTCGGGGGAAGGACCGGACGTAGCCATGCAGATGGGTGAGGACATTCCCGTGAACTATGCGATGAGAAATGCGGCAGCGGATCTGAGCAAGTTCCCGGACTTCGAAGAGATTTCCGAACGGTTCCGTGAAAGCGGACTGACGCCTTACCGTTATAATGACGGGGTTTACGCTCTGCCGGAACAGCAGCACTTCCCGATGCTTTTTTACCGGAAAGATATCCTGAATGAGCTTGGCCTTGAACCGCCGAAGACATGGCAGGACGTCTATAACGCCATCGCGGTGCTCCAAAAACACAACATGGAGTTCTATCTGCCGATCGAGGATACGCTGAACAATGCAAACCTTGTACCGAATTCCACTTTTGCCATGCTGTTGTATCAGAATGATGGCACCTTCTATACGGAAGATCAGAAGAAGAGTGCACTGGATTCGGAGATTTCAATGGATGCATTTAAACGCTGGACCCAGTTCTATACCAATTACAAATTTCCGCTCAAGGCAGACTTTCCAAACCGGTTCCGTACTGGGGAAATGCCGATTGGCATCGCCGATTATACCACGTACAACATGCTGACGGTTATGGCACCGGAAATTCGCAACCTCTGGGATTTTACCATTGTTCCGGGTACGGAGCTTCCGGACGGTTCGATACGGCATGAGGTAGCCAGTGCGACCAGCGCCGTGATGATGCTCGAAAATGCAGGCAACAAGGAAGCTGCATGGAAGTTCATGAAATGGTGGACCGATGAGCAGACCCAGATCGAATACGGAAGAGAAATGGAAGGCTTGATGGGGGCAGCTGCCCGCTATCCGACGGCCAATATTAAGGCACTGCAGCAGCTGCCTTGGCCCGTGAAGGATTATCAAAATCTCGAGAAACAATGGAAATGGGTACAAGGTATCCCGCAGCTGCCAGGAGGTTATTTCACAGGCAGGCATCTGGACAATGCATTCCGTAAAGTGGTCAACGCCAACGAAAACCCGCGTGAGGCCCTGTCGGACTATGTCCTGTATATCGATGACGAAATCGAGTTAAAGCGCAAGGAATTCAATCTGAAGTAGAAGGAAGGGAGGGTAACGGTTGCAAGCCAAAACAGCCAAGACAGCAGCCGCTCCTGCCATCCATACGCGTCCAGCGGGCAGGTGGTCCCTTTTGAAAAGGGATCTGTATCTCAGCAGACATTATTACGTATTGATGGCACCGTTTATGTTGATCTTTTTTATGTTCACTGTCATTCCGGTCGGCATTTCGCTTGGGCTCAGCTTTTTCCATTTCAATATGCTGGAGCTGCCGCGTTTTATCGGCTGGCAGAACTATTCACGCTTGTTCCTGGGGGACGATGTCTTTTTAATTGCTCTGAAAAATACGCTGCTGTTTGCCGTCATCACCGGCCCAGTCAGTTATATTGCCTGCTTTTTGTTTGCGTGGATTATCAATGAACTATCGCCCAAAATCCGGGCAGTTATGACGCTGGTATTCTACGCTCCGTCCATATCCGGTAACGTATTTTTCATCTGGCTGATCATCTTCTCAGGTGACAGCTACGGGTACATGAATGGCTTCCTGATGCGTCTGGGCGTCACCCTAGAACCCATCCAGTGGCTCGCAGATGAGAGATACGTGCTGGCCATCGTCATTATCGTGCAACTATGGCTCAGTCTCGGAACCAGCTTCCTGGCTTTTATCGCAGGTTTGCAGACGATTGACCGCTCGCTGGTGGAAGCCGGTACCGTAGATGGGATCAAAAATCGCTGGCAGGAGCTCTGGTATATTACCCTGCCATCGATGAGACCCCAACTCATGTTTGGCGCCGTCATGCAGATTACGGCTTCATTTGCGGTAGCCGAAATTTCGATTGCCCTGGCCGGTTTCCCAAGTGTTAACTATGCAGCGCATACGGTCGTTACTCACTTGATGGACTTCGGCACCATTCGCTTCGAGATGGGATATGCCTCGGCCATTGCAACGGTGCTGTTTGCACTGATGCTTGGTACGAACGTCTTGACGCAAAAAATGCTGAGAAAGATAGGTGAATGACAATGACCAGCAAAGTACGTGCCGTGTTCGGCATGCCCAAAAGACTGAATCGGTCATTTACCGTCAGCCTGATGCTGTTTGCCCTGCTGGCCGTATTTGGATCATTTATGGTGTTACCTCTCATCTATGCTGTTAACAACGCATTTAAGCCACTGGATGAATTGTTTATTTTTCCACCGCGCTTCTGGGTGAACAATCCGACAACGGAGAATTTCGCGGATCTGATCAATCTGATGGGCAATTCGTGGGTACCGTTATCGCGCTATATTGCCAATACATTGCTCATTACGATCCTGGGAACAGCAGGACATATCCTTCTGGCCTCAGCTGCGGCGTATCCACTGGCGAAATATCGTTTTCCGGGTTCAAAGGTGCTGTTCACAATTGTCATTCTGTCCCTCATGTTTTCGCCGCATGTCACTGCCATCCCGAACTACATGGTGATGTCCTGGCTCGGCTGGATTAACAGTCATGCTTCGATTATCGTGCCATCCCTAGCGTTCTCGTTGGGACTGTTTCTGATGAAACAGTTCATGGAACAGATCCCGGATGCACTGCTGGAGGCAGCGAAAATTGATGGCGCGAATGAATACCGGATTTTCTGGAGTATTGTGATGCCTAATGTGAAGCCGGCATGGCTCACTTTGATGATTTTGCAGTTTCCGGCCCTCTGGGGAACAGACGGTGGAAGTTTTATTTACAGTGAAAATCTTAAAACATTGCATTACGCGCTCAGCCAGATTGTTCAGGGAGGAATAGCGAGAGCGGGGGTTGGTGCAGCGGTTGCACTGCTGCTTATGATCGTACCGATTACGCTGTTCATCATCTCCCAGAGCAGTGTCATGCAGACGATGGCTACTTCGGGCATGAAAGAGTAGAAAGGAGGCAGCGAGGTGCGGATAAGCACATGGAACAAGCAGGGCTGGATCATCATGGGCATGGTCTGCCTCCTGTGGTTCAGCCAGGAGGCAGCACCCGTGAGTGCAGATGGCAAGCAGGATGCTTACCAATATTCCTACTGGGGCGATTCCGTTCCGGCTCCTGCAGCATACGAGGCCACGTCCATCATTACGGGAAAAAAAGTGAACGCTGGGGCATTCAAGGAACCAAGTGACATGCATGTCACAGCGGATCAGCGGGTGTTCGTACTGGATTCCGGCAATGGTCGCATTGTGGAAATGGATCGTAATTTGAAGCTGGTCCGGACGATTGATTCCTTTGAACGTGAGGGAAAGAAGGAGCAATTCAATAACCCGCAAGGGCTGTATGTAAGTGAAAAAGGGGATCTTCTCATTGCGGATACCGACAATCAACGCGTCGTTCATCTGAATGAACAAGGCCAATTGGTCAAGGTTGTGGCTGAGCCGAAATCGGATCTGTTACAAGCGGATTTTCAATTCAAACCCGTTCGGGTTGTCATGGATAAAGGAGACCGCATTTACGTCATGGCAGCGGGTGTATTTGACGGATTCATGGAATTCAGTGCCGACGGTACATTTTCCTCCTTTATCGGAGCGAACAGGGTTCAAGTTGACCCGGTAGAGTATTTGTGGAAACGATTTGCCACGCGCGAGCAGCGCAGTCAGATGGTCATGTTCACGCCGACGGAATTCACCAACCTGGATATGGATGAAGAGGGATTCATCTATGCCACGAGCGGTGACCGCGGCAAAGATCCAATCAAGAAGCTGAATGCCCAGGGGACCGATATCTTGCGCAGACAAGGTTATCATTACCCACAAGGTGATCTGATGTACACGAATGAAGCAGGGCCATCGCGCCTGATTGATGTAGACGTGGGAGACAGTGACATGTATTCGGTGCTTGACTCCAGCAGAGGGAGAATATTCACCTATAACGGGGATGGGTACCTGCTCCATATTTTTGGGGGGATAGGCAATCGGTTAGGCCAGTTTAACACACCAGTTGCACTGGAACGTGCAGGAGACCGAATGCTTGTGCTGGATAAGGCGCTCGGTGAGATTACGGTATTCGAGATTACCGAATACGGGCGCACGCTGCACGAAGCGGTGCGCAGTTATTACAACGGGGATGAAGATCAATCCTCGGTGCTGTTCGCCAAGGCCGCCGAGATGAATGCGAACCTGGAGTATGCCTATGCGGGTATTGGCAAGTCGCTGCTTCGCCAGAAGGATTATGCCGAATCTGCGCAATATTTCAAACGGAGCATGGAGCGGCAGGGTTACTCCAAAGCTTTTCTCTTGTTCCGCAAGGAGCTGATGCGTGAGCATTTTTCGTGGATGATGTCCGGTCTATTCCTTGCTGTTGCTGCGTTTGTTACCGTCGTCATTGTTCGCAGGCAGAAAAGGAGGACAACAAATGCAAGCGCCAAGTAAGCAGCTTTACCAGTATCCGCTTCACCTCATTTTTCACCCGTTCGATGGGTACTGGGAACTGAAATATGAACGTAATCAACGAACGACATTGCTGATTGCCTGTATGATTATGCTGCTGCTGACGGTTACCAAGATTTTGCATGCCCAGTACAGCGGTTTTCTCATTAATTTTAACAATCCCAAGTATCTGAACAGCCTGCTTGAAGTGTTGTACGTCATGATCCCGGTACTGTTCTGGTGTGTGGCCAACTGGTCGCTAACGACCCTGATGGACGGAGAAGGCAAGTTTTCGGAGATTTTTATGTCGACGTGTTTTGCACTGGTGCCGCTTCTCCTGATTCATTTCCCGTGGATTTGGCTGAGTCTCGTCATTTCCGCGCAGGAGACAGCCTTTTATTATTTCTCCAATGCACTTGCTGTGGCTTGGACGGTGTATCTGTTATTCGTGGGCAACATGACCGTTCATCAGTACACACCGGCTAAGACGGTGCTTACGATGCTGCTTACCCTTGTAGCCATGGCTTTTATGGCTTTTCTGTGCTTGCTTTTCTTCAGTCTGGTGCAGCAGATCGTATCGTTTGTCGTAACCATCTATCAAGAAATCGTGCTTCGGGGCTAAGGAAGGAGGACATCCAGTGAAATATGCTGTAGCAAAAAAAATAACCGGAATGCTGCTGATTGGCAGTCTGCTTCTAAGTGGTTGCCAGGTCTCGCTATCACCGCAAGCTCGTGAGGCAGCAGCAGCTGTAGATCAGGCGGATCTTCCCTCCCTGCCTCCCGGAGAACAACTGAAATCTTCTTTCAGCGATCCTCGCCTGCAAGACATGATTGGTATTGCCAGGAATGAAGCCTTGCAGCTGTTTATCGATGAAAAAACGGCAGAGATTGCTGTCCTGGACAGCGAGAGCGGACAGATCTGGCGCAGCAATCCGGCAGATCGAGAGCAGGACGGGATTGCGGCCGGCATTAACAAAGATCTTCTGTCATCCCAAGCCAGACTTAGCTTTTTCAACAACCAGGGACAGAGCAGTACGGTGAACTCTTATACGGATAGTATCGGTCATAAACAGGTTAGCTATGAGGCTATGCCAAGCGGGGTCCGGGTTCACTATCAGTTCGGGAGCACCGAACGCTCCATTGAAGATTTGCCGGTCAAAATCAGCAAGGAACGATTTGAGCAAAAGCTGTTAGCACAGCTCGACAAGGCAGGAGAACGCGCCTTGAAGATCGGGTATACCGAAGACAAAGAAGAAGGTGTTTATGTTCGAATCGACAAGGCTCTGCAGGGACTTCAGCTGTCTCGTGCTCTCAAGGCATTTGACACGGCCGGTTATACGGAAGAAGACCTGGCACAGGACCATGCCGAGCAGGGGATCGATCAGGAGCGAAGTGGACCGCGGCTCTTCATGTTGACGCTGGAATACGAACTGGATGGTGAGAACCTGCTGGTGCGTGTTCCTGCATCCGGCATTCATTTTCCGGAAGAATATCCGATCAACACCATATCCGTACTGGAATATTTCGGGGCCGGAGGGACGAATGAAGAGGGCTCGATATTTGTACCGGACGGCTCGGGAGCACTAATCCATTTTAACAATGGCAAGCTCCAGTATCCCGGTTATCAACAAGATGTTTACGGCCCGGATTTGACGATGAAGTTGAGAGAAGCCGGCTCGGCAGAAGCGAAAGCCCGGTTGCCGGTCTTTGGACTGATTCGCAAAGAGGG
This sequence comes from Paenibacillus xylanilyticus, assembly GCF_009664365.1. NCBI lineage: Bacteria > Bacillati > Bacillota > Bacilli > Caryophanales > Paenibacillaceae > Paenibacillus > Paenibacillus xylanilyticus. Next base: position 3,796,045 of record NZ_CP044310.1, on the reverse strand, counting down.
AGCTTTCCTTGGCATTATCGAGGAAGGGGACGCTGTGGCAGTGGTGAATGCGGATATCAGCGGCAAGCTGAACAGCTATAACAACGTATATCCAAGCTTCTATGTCATGAATAAGAGCGATGTAACACTTCAGGCAAGTGACATGGTGCGAACACTCCCCAAATTCCAGAAAAAACCGACAGCATCAGACTTTGTTGTCCGTTACGCCTTTGTCGGCGGGGAGAAGGCTTCCTATTCAGGGCTGGCGGAACTCTATCGGAATTATCTGCTGCAAACTGGTGGACTTCCCGAGCAGCAAGCGGGTAAAGAACAGGCGGGCATTCCATTTTATCTGAAATTGTTCGGCGGGATGACAACCCGGCAGCATATGCTGGGTATCCCTTATGATTCGACTGAGGCGCTTACGACCTTTGAGGAAGCCAAGCAGATTCTGTCCACGCTGACGGAGAAAAATGTATCCAACATTCAGGTTCGCTACGCCGGATGGTTCAATGATGGATTGCACCACCGACTGCCGGATTCCATTTCGGTGGACGGAGCCATTGGTGGCAAGAAGGGCATGCGCGAATTTAGTGATTACGCACGGGAAGCGGGTATTGGATTTTATCCGGATGTAGCTCTGCTGAATGTGCAGTCGAAGAAAGGGTTCAAACCCAATAAAGAGGCTTCACGAACGTTAACCCAGGAACCGGCTGTTGTGTATCCGATGAATCAAGCCTTACAGCGACGTGACAGGGAAAGGTCACCATCCTATGTACTTTCGCCCAACAAGCTGGATCAGGTTACCACAGATATGCTGGATGAGATGAAGTCTATTTCAAAAGAAGAGCAAGCGCAATCACTGAGCCTGCAGGATCTAGCTGAACAGCTGAACAGCGACATGAATCCCAAGAAGCAGCTGGATCGAACAGAAGCGCTGGGTGTAGTCGCTAAAGCGCTGGAACAGATCAAACAGCAGGCAGGCTCCGTTGTGGCCGAAGGTGGAAATGGCTACGCGCTGCCTTATGTTACCGGACTGACAGATGCTCCAATGAGCAGCAGTCAGTTCAAACTGGAGGATGAGGAGATTCCGTTCTTTCAATTGGTGGTTCATGGAAATATTAGTTACACGGGATCTCCCTACAATCTCTCGACATATACGAACCCGAGACAATATGTGCTGAAGCTGATTGAATATGGTGCAAGTCCGTACTTTGCCTGGTTTAATGCGCCTAATCATGTAGTCAAACAGACCGATTATGACGACCTGTACGCGGCAAATTACGAGCAGTGGGTAGATCTGGCTGCCGAGATGTACAACGAGGTCAATCAGACCAATCTTCCATTCGCCGGGCGTTCCATGAAATCGCATGAAGCATTGGCGGAAGGTGTGTACCGAACAACCTATGATGGCGGTGGCTTCGTGATCGTGAATTATAATGATTTTCCTGTAGAGGTTGAGGGCCAATCCGTGGAAGCCCAAGGTTATGCGACGGGTGGTGAGCAGCTCTGAAGACACTCCTGAAATGGAAATTGGGAAGTCGTACGTATGCTCAGCAGAAAGCCATGTGGGGCGTCATCTACGTGCTTCCATGGCTGGTCGGATTTGTATTGTTTTTCTTCATCCCGCTGCTCGCGTCGCTGCGTTACAGCATGAGCACGATTCAGGCCAATGCGGAAGGCATTGCCATTCAATTCACCGGGGTTGCCAACTATATTCAGGCGCTCACCGTCAATACCAGTTTTAACCGGGCGTTGATCGAGTCGATTACCGATGTGCTTGTCAATGTGCCTCTTATTGTCATATTTAGCCTGTTTCTCGCCGTCATCCTGAACCAGAAGTTCAGAGGCCGGGCTGTGGCACGTTCCATATTCTTCCTGCCCGTTATTCTGGCATCCGGTGTCATCATGTCACTGGAGAGCACCAGCTTGATTGATGCTGTTAATCAGAGCAGTACCGGAGGAAGCGCACTAGGTACATTTGAGCTTGAAAATCTGATGCTGGATGCCGGGGTGAGCGAATGGATCGTGACGTATCTGAGCAGCGCAGTGGATCGGATCTATCAGATTGTCAGCCAGTCGGGCGTGCAGATTTTGATCTTTTTGGCTGGCATCCAGACCATTTCGCCTCAGCTCTATGAGGCATCCAAAATGGAAGGTGCTACCGGGTACGAAGCATTCTGGAAGATTACATTCCCGATGGTCAGTCCGCTGATCTTTGTCAATGCGATCTACACGATTATCGACTCGTTTGCCAATAACGCCATGACTGAACTGATCCGGGATACCGGATTCGTGAAATTTGACTTTGGCCTCAGCTCAGCGATGGCATGGGTGTATTTTCTGGCGATTGCCATCATTCTCGTGATTGTATCCATAATTTTCTCGAAACGAGTCTTCTATCAAGATTAGAAAGGAGGACGTTCAGCGTGACGACTTCTCGATTATTATCGCTGGAACACTGGAAAGGCTGGCTCTGGTCTGTGATTCGGTTCGTACTGATTACTGGACTTTCCTTTGTTATCCTCTTTCCGATATTTCAGAAAATCTCAACGTCCATCAAAGATAAGGGTGACCTGTATTCCGCAGTAGTGGTATGGATCCCCCAGAATTTCTCGATCGATAACTTTCAGCAGGCCATCCGGGTTATGGATTACTGGGCGACTCTGTTCAATACCTTCGCGCTGTCAGCTACAACAACATTGTTAACGACAGCGTCTTGTGCCCTTGCAGGGTATGGTTTTGCCCGTTTGAAGTTCAAGGGGAGCAATTTGCTGTTCGCAGGTGTGATTCTCACGATTCTCGTGCCGCCCACGACGATTTTGATTCCGGTGTATCTCAATCTGAAAAGCTTCGACCTGATGGGCTTGATGACACTGATTGCCGGTAAACCGGTGAATCTGCTGAATACCTACTGGCCGTTCATTCTGACCGCCATTACGGCCAATTCGCTTAAAGCCGGATTGTATATTTTCATCTTTCGTCAGTTCTTCCGCGGCATTCCGAAGGAAGTGGAAGAGGCTGCATATGTGGACGGGGCAGGCATTGGGCGGACCTTTGCCCGTATCATGCTGCCGAATGCCATTCCATCCATGGTGACCGTAATGCTGTTTTCCTTTGTATGGCAGTGGAATGATAGCTTCTACACGACCACGTATCTGACTTCAAGTAAGGTCATGTCGACCCAACTGTCTTCGCTTCCGTATAATCTGGCCCAACAAGTAAGTGATGGAGCCTCTAAGGCGGATCCTTTTTATCTGAGCATGATTCAGGATACGGGAATATTGCTCGCCATTCTGCCTTTGATTGTTATCTATCTCTTCGTGCAGCGTTATTTCGTGGAAAGTGTAGAACGTACAGGAATCGTTGGCTAAAACGTTAGCCTTAACCGTGAAGGAAGATCCGAGACAGATCGATACGATCTGAAGAGAGGAGGAGGAGTCTTGCGCCTGAACGTATGGAACGGGTTGCGGAAGCGTGCGCCAACCGATGTTTAGCTACTTTTAGATTCTGCTGTAATTCATCGGATATTGCATTGAGGATAGCAATCGATCATGACAGGAGGATATAAAGTGAAAAAGATGTGGATGTCTTGTAAACTTTTACTCGTTTTGGCTTTACTCATTACGATTGCTCCATGGGGAGGAAGCCGCGCAGAGGCGTGGGTAGGCATGCCTATGGGCAAGCTTCACGTAAGTGGCAAGAATCTGGTGAACAGCAACAATCAGCCTGTGCTTCTGAACGGTTGGCATCAACCTTCAGGTGCATACTGGACGTATCAGAGCAGCAATTATTATCTTAATTTGCACGGCAACAATCGTCATGCGGCTACACTGGCCTACCTGAAAGACATTACCGATACATTTGCGGACACAAGTCCGAAATACGGCAGCAATCATGGATGGAACATGAATCAGGTACGTCTGTTCATTGATCGTGAGGACATGGGTGATGTGGCGGCGGGTACATACAATTTCGCCGGTGTGCAGACCGTTACGCAGAACGTCATTATCCCATACATTCAATATGCCAAAACCAAAGGTGTGTATGTCGTCCTGGGACTCGACTTTACCTTGAAGGATGACCAGGCAACCACCGCTTCCAACCTGCAGAAATTCAATCAAATCTGGGGATATCTTGCATCACGTCCTGAGATTAAAAGTGCCGATAACGTTCACTTTGAGCTCATTAACGAGCCAGTGAAATCGTATGCGAATGGACATTGGGGCGGATACAACGGGGAAAATGATTTTGTGGATCACTGGAATGACCTGCGCAATTTCCAGAACTCCATCATCTCCACGATTCGTAGCCAGGGTGCCGATAACGTCATCTGGGCTGCAGGTCTGGGGTATAACCAGTTCTACAGTCTGACGGCAAGCCATCCATTGACAGATCCCCTGAACAACTACGGCTATGCGGTTCACTGGTATCCGGGTTACGGCGCGTATGATAACTTCTCCATTTTGCAAGATCAGTGGAATACCAATGTGAAAGCAGCCGCAGACAAGTATCCGATCAATATCACGGAAGTAACCTGGTTTAAGAACAAACCTGGTGATTCGGCCTATTGGAACCTGTTTAATGGCAGCAACGAAGGTTTTGGTACCAATACCAAAACCATCTTCAACGCGGCTGGAAACGTTAGTATTGCGGCTCACATGAACGGCTTCATTCTTGAGCCAGGGCAGCGCAGCTCTTTTGCCGATCCAACGGCTGGACTGAAATGGGATGGTGATGCTTCACGGAGTGCCATGGGACGATTCCTGTTCAACTGGTACCATGAACGTGCTCAATCGTACCCGGGTGGAAATGGTGGTGGACCCACAACCGGGCTTGTGTCAGGTGCAACCTACAAGATTGTGGCCAGACATTCGGGTAAGGTCATTGACGTTCCTGGAGGGCAAAATCAAAACAATCTTCAGCTTCAGCAATGGAGCGATCTGGGCGGCAATCCTCAGAAGTGGGTTCTGACCTCCATCGGCGGTGGCAGCTATACACTAACCAGCGTGAACTCACCGGACAAAGTAATTGATATTCGCAACGGTACTCTCACGAACGGTGAAGCGGTTCAGCTCATGAGCAATCTGAACACGACCGCACAGCATTTCAAAGTCAACGATCTGGGGAATGGATACTGGAGTATCATTAACGTAAACAGCAACAAAGCGATTGAAGTGGAAAGCGCTTCCATATCCGATGGCGCCAAGTTGCAGCAGAATACGTACACGGGTGCAACGAATCAACAATGGAAATTTATCGCGGTCAGCAATTAACATTATTGCACAAGAGGACCTCCACGGCTGTTAACGCCGGAAAGGTCCTCTTTACGTTGAGATTTCAGTCTGTGAGATGCGCTGTAATGCATAGGACTCCGTCTGTACGATGACTCATTGTAGAGTGATTAATATATCCGATATCTGCCGCTTAAAGCCAGCAAGCTGAAGAAATACAGACAGTTATCGTAATAGCGGCGCTCACCCTGGCGCAGGGGGGTGTTCCAAAAGAGGCGTACAAAATGTTCCACATGTGGACCATCTGCAGCTAGTGAGGCCATGGCGTTGGTAGCGAGCAGACCGATCGGATGCAAGGAAGGTTCATCGAACGGTTCACCTTCAATGGTATATCTGCGATATTCGGCGACATCAATGCTGCTGAAGAAGGACTGAATTCGATTGGACTGCTCCACCTGCCAGGGATCCTTGCCGAACCATTCCCAGTCCAGAGCTATATTCGCGGCAACCCGGTATGCATCGCTGTAAAAGTGTCTAAAATCACCATGCGGCTGAACAGGAGCTGGTGATCCGTCATAGTTCGCATATTCAGGCGAAAGCCCGGTTACAGGATGACAGGCGGTATGCAGATAAGCTCGACTTGCCGCCGCTGCATCTCTCCAGAAGGTTTGATCGTCTTCATCCGCATATAATGCAAACAACTCATAGAAATGGGGGAGATGGTAGGATGGATCACTGAATGGTGATTCCGGTACAAATTTGATCAGCTTGGTTTCCGGGTCCCACATGGGATCTCCCTCGCCATTTTCCCCTTGATGAATGCATGCTCGGAGAATTCTTCTGGCTTGTTCCTTATAGTTATAAGGGGCATCTCCATCACCCCAGCGGTTAGAAGCAAAGAACAGAGCCATCGCGAAAAACTCCTCACCATCAGGTGCAGGACCTTGAGATAAGCGGGTTCCATCGGGTTTGCAGTGCCAGGCAAAATAATCCTTGTATCGACCTTCAGCATGCTGCATGAACGTATGGGAATAATTCCAGAGCCGATCGAATTCTTCTTTTTTGTCCATCTGAACAGCCATCATCATGCCATAAGACATGCCTTCGGAGCGAACATCGTTATTACCGGTATCGAGTAAATAGCCTTTGTCCTCACCCATCGGGTAATAGATTCGCGTATTCTCTTCTCCATAAAACAGCTCGTTCCATGACGTCTCCAGCCGTGTATTTATTTCCTGTTCCTCATAACCAAACTTGTGAAAGAGATTGTTATATGTATTTGTATCATAGGATCCTTGACGGGTGATATTCATGGGTTTTCCTCCTTTTAATGCAAACGTTAAACCCATTATATCACGGTAAATGTGTATAAATTAAAGCGTTTACATTGGAAATCTTAGTTCTTTCCTTCCTTGGATTTTCACCGCCAAATTGAAATGATATGATTGCTGCAAGTCCTATACTTTATCGGGTATCTGTAAAATTATGTAAGTGTTACACTCGTGAAGAAGGACCCACCAAGCATAAAGTTTTACCCGTTTGGTCCTTCAATTGACCATGAAACTTTTGATCGAAGAAAGGATGGTGGTAAACATGGTTCGCGATGCAGGAGATACACCAGGAGCAGATATACACCAAGGGGTAACTGCACCGCGCGATCCCGTTGGAGTGAAGGAGACGAATAACGAGGTAACGTTCGATTACTGCTCCCCTGAATATCACAACATGATTAGCCAATCTCTTTTGAACAAAGGTCACAATGCCAGATTAAAACGGGCGATTCAAAAGGCTGGGCAGGGTGAACCTGTTGTTATGGCTTATATCGGTGGATCTATCACACACGGCGCTGGCGCAATCCCTATTCATCTCCGTAGTTACGCCTATCGATCGTATGAGCGGTTCAAGGCGATGTTTGCTCCATCAGACAGTCGTTCCATTCAGTTGGTTAAAGCCGGAGTAGGCGGAACGCCTTCCGAACTTGGAATGATACGCTATGATCGTGATGTGCTTGGAGATGGTCAAATTCAACCGGATATCGTCGTTATTGAGTTTGCAGTTAATGATGCGGATGATGAAACCCGGGGGAACTGTTACGAAAGTTTAATATTGAAAGCGCTTGCTGCAGATAACAAGCCTGCAGTCATCCTTTTGTTCAGTGTCTTTGAGAATGACTGGAATCTACAGGATCGCCTAGCTCCGGTGGGCTGGCATTACAATCTGCCCATGGTGAGCATGAAGGATGCTCTTGTCGAGCAATTCCACAAGACCAAGCAAGAAGGTAACGTCGTAACCAAAGAGCAATATTTTCATGATATATATCATCCGACCAACCTGGGACATCAGATCATGGCCGATGCCCTGGGTCACCTGTTTGATGCAGTGAATCATGCCGAACTGGACCAGGACGATCATGATCTGAGAAGGCCGCCTCTGATTGGGGACGATTTCGTCTACGTGAAACTTCTGGATCGGAAAAATGGCAATCAGCTTGCCAAAATCGACCCTGGGTGCTTCGCGCAGACGGATATTGACCTGCAGATGGCTGAGATGGATGATCACGATTATGCTACGCCGCTCTTTCCGCACAATTGGATGTATACCCGCGGTGAGAGGGCCGAAGCACAAAAGTTCAAGCTGCAAATGCGTTGCAGAAGTCTTCTTTTAATCTTCAAAGACTCCGGAAGCGACGAGTTCGGAACAGCCCGGATCAAAGTGGATGGTGTTCTCACCAAAACTGCCGATCCGCATGAAGTAAATTGGACACGCTGTCATGCCATGCTCCTGATTCAAGAGAAGCACGTCAGCGAGCATACGATCGAGATCGAAATGGCAGACGGGCACGAGGATAAACGTTTCACGATTCTTGGTTTTGGCTATGTCAGCTAACAAAAAAAGGCCGGAGATTAATCCAATAGCTAAATGCACCTATGAAGGGAGTACTGTACATGATATCTTCAGCACCGGCTGGATTTGACCAATACCGCAATGATATACCTCGCGGAGCAATAGAGACGATAGAGTATGATTCCACTACGGTAGGGAATACACGGAAAGCGCTGGTGTACACCCCTCCAGGATTTTCTTCCGAAAACACATACCCTGTTCTTTACTTGCTTCACGGGATCGGTGGAGATGAGATGGAATGGCAGCAGCACGGTAGCCCGCAGATCATCTTGGACAACCTGTACAACGATAACCTGCTGGAGCCCATGATTGTTGTTTTGCCCAACGGTCGCGCCATGCCCAACGATCGAGCCGAGGGAGATCTATTTGACCCGGAGAAAATAAAAGCCTTTGAGCGATTTGAATCCGACTTGATTCAAGATCTTATTCCTTATATTGAATCCAATTATCCCGCAAGTACAACCAGGGATAATAGGGCAATCGCCGGCTTATCCATGGGCGGAGGACAGTCCTTGAACATAGGGCTGGGCAATCTCAACCATTTCGCTTGGGTCGGTGCCTTCTCTCCCGCTCCAAACACCAAAGCGCCAGAGCTGCTCCTTCCTAATCCGCAGGAAGCAATCTCGCTTTTGTCGCTCCTTTGGATCTCCTGTGGCGATCAGGATAATCTTATCCAAATTAGCGTTGACGTACATCAATATTTGGAACAGCAGGGCGTACCGCACATCTGGTATGAAGAGAGCGGAGGTCATGACTGGCCAGTGTGGAAAAATGATCTGTATCTGTTTTCCAAACGTCTATTCAAATAAATACCAATTCAACTCCGACTCCAGTGCCTACCCAAAAAGTACCGAATTATTCAAAACCTAATCCAAATATCAGGAGGTTTTTACCATGTTTAAATTCGGAAAAAAATTGTTAACTGTTGTCCTTGCCGCTTCCATGAGTTTTGGTGTATTCGCCGCTACGACAGGTGCTACAGATTACTGGCAGAACTGGACAGATGGCGGGGGTACTGTTAATGCCGTGAACGGTTCGGGAGGAAACTACAGTGTAAACTGGCAGAACACGGGGAACTTTGTTGTCGGTAAAGGGTGGACTTACGGTACACCTAATCGTGTAGTGAATTACAATGCGGGTGTATTCTCTCCATCCGGCAACGGATATTTGACGTTTTACGGGTGGACACGGAATGCACTTATTGAATACTACGTGGTGGATAACTGGGGAACATACCGGCCAACCGGAACATACAAAGGCACAGTAACCAGTGATGGTGGCACATATGACATCTATACTACGATGAGATACAATCAGCCATCCATTGACGGGTATTCAACATTCCCGCAATACTGGAGTGTTAGACAATCCAAACGTTCAATCGGTGTAAATTCCCAAATTACGTTCCAGAATCACGTAAATGCGTGGGCGAGCAAGGGAATGTACTTGGGTAACAGCTGGTCCTATCAAGTGATGGCCACCGAAGGATATCAAAGTAGCGGTAGTTCGAATGTGACTGTTTGGTAAGCGCTCTCTTTTCAATCGGCTAGTCTAAACCTTAGGCAAGGCAGGTCTATGGATCTGTCTTGCTCTTCATTCCCGTTTTAAAGGAGACCTACAGATGAGAAAGTGGATGATATTTCTGCTCATCGCAGCTTTTGTTGGATTAAGTGCTTGTTCGACAGGCAGCAGTACTACCGTGAGTGATGATCTTGTATTGGTTGAGGGTGGGGCATTCAAGAGCAGTAAAAGCAATTATAGTGGCAAAGACATCATACTGTCTGATTTTTATATCGGCAAATATGAAGTGACCCAGAAACAATGGGCTGACGTTATGGGAGACAATCCCTCTGGTTTTAAAGGGGAAGAACGGCCCGTTGAAAGGGTGAGCTGGTATGATGCAATCGAATACTGTAATGCACGCAGCATGAAGGAAAACCTTAAACCGTATTACATCATTGATAAAGAAACGCTGGATCCGAATAATAAGAATGAAAATGATAATGTTAAATGGACTGTAACCATCAATGAAGATGCGAATGGATATCGTCTGCCAACGGCAGAAGAATGGGAATATGCCGCAAGTGGCGGACAAAAGAGTGAGAATTTTACTTATAGCGGAGGCAACAATCCAGACGAAGTGGCGTGGTACTGGATGAATGCCGGTGAAAAGCCGTTAACAGGAGACTGGAACTGGCCAGCCATTGAAAACAATCGGAATCAAACCAAGCAAGTAGGTCAGCAGAAGGCCAATGAACTTGGTATCTATGATATGTCTGGTAATGTTAGAGAATGGTGCTGGGAATGGCACAGCCATCCGGAGACCCCGGACAACACCTGGAGAGTCAGCAAGGGTGGGGGCTGGGTCAGTAGTGTAAATACAGCAGAGATTTCCTATCCAGGAAAATTCGATGCGAATGGCATTGGTCCCGATCAGGGATTACGAGTCGTACGTAGTAAATAACGAGGCCCATTCTTTTAAAATGGGCTTTTATACATGACAACTGAACAAGGAAGAACGATCTTAAAAAATGAATATGTATTCTTTAAACTTTGCTATAGTTCACCCATTATGGACCATATAAAATGGAAATACCAACCAATGTAAGCGCTTTTATGAAATGATTACTTCAAGCACTGGCTGTTGAATCTAGGAGCGAAGGGAGTTTCAGAAAATTGTTTACACGGTTGGAATACGAAATGGAGGTGTATTGATGAAGAGGAAGACTTGGTTCACATTGATGGTATCTGGAGTGGTTTCATTATTTATTTCGGTAAGCGCTTTTGCTGGGTGGGTGTTTTGGGAACCGCTGACGTATCACAATGCAAGTACCTGGCAGAAGGCAGATGGGTATTCCAACGGTTCCATGTTCAACTGCACGTGGCGGGCGAATAATGCTAATTTTACGAATGATGGCAAGCTGCGCTTGAGTCTGACAAGTCCTTCATACAACAAGTTTGATTGTGGAGAATATCGGTCAACGAATACTTACGGCTATGGTCTCTATGAAGTAAGTATGAAGCCTGCTAAAAATACAGGAATTGTATCCTCTTTTTTCACCTATACCGGTCCTTCTGATGGCACACAATGGGATGAGATTGATATCGAGTTCCTTGGCAAAGACACAACAAAAGTACAATTCAATTATTATACAAGCGGCGTTGGAAATCATGAGAAGATCGTAAATCTGGGCTTCGATGCGTCCCAGGGATTCCACACGTATGCGTTTGATTGGCAGCCAGGTCACATTAAGTGGTACGTCGATGGCGTGCTGAAACATACAGCCACAACCAATATTCCGAAAACACCAGGTAAAATTATGATGAATATCTGGAATGGAACGGGTGTGGACAGCTGGCTCGGGCCTTATAATGGTGCTAATCCATTGCATGCCGAATATGATTGGGTGAAATATACGAGTAATTAACAGAAACTCACGATCAGGTCCAACTAGTGCAATAAACTGAAAGAAACAGAGGAGCGGATTACTTCCGCAATCCTCTGTTTTTTTATGATCATTTTCAACCTTTACAGAACAATCGTAACGTAAGATGATGAGGGAAAAGGGTGGGAATGAACTCGCTGGAACCTTTCGGTCACCCTGATAAACAAGAGAGACAAGAGTAAGACGTTGTACTAATACAACATCCATATTCACTTTTTAATATCCTAAATTAATACAATAAATGTTGCAATATTAGTATGGGCATTCATATGGTTCATTCATTATGATGGACTCTGTAGACAACATCACTACATACAGGGGGACTCACAAGTTGAAAACAATCAAGAAAAGAAAGATTGGCGGTTTGGCTTTGGCAGGAATGTTGGCGCTTACAGCAGTTCTTAGCGGATGTAACAGTGGAGCAAGCAAAGAGGCTGCACCGAGCACACCGAGTACTGCACTGGAATTGAAGGACGGGAAGTATGATCCACCCGTAACACTTACTTATTTACGTCCCTGGGGACCCGAAATCAAATTCAAATCTGGTGAAGATCAGGACAATAACGTGCACACCAAATGGGCAAAAGACAAGCTCGGCATTGAATTAAAAAATCAGTGGGTATCACCGTCCACCAACAATGCGTTTGAAACGAAGCTGCGCCTGTCGCTGGCTTCCAATGCAGAAATGCCGGACATCATTTCGTATCGCGGCGATTTCAATCTGGCACGTGAGCTGATTGAAACGGGCAAGTTCGTTGATGCTGGTGAATTGTTTGATCAATATGCAAGTGATACCTGGAAAGCTGCCGTGAATGAAGATCCTTCCGTATGGTATCCGTACATGCAGGATGGTAAACGGATTGGTATTCCGATTCTGGATTACTCCTACAATAGTGATCCAGTGATGTGGATTCGCGAGGATTGGATGAAGAAGTTTAATTTGAAGGCACCTGAAACGCTAGCTGATCTTGAAGTGATTATGGAAACGTTTACGAATAAAGACCCGGATGGCAATGGTAAAAAAGACACTTACGGCCTGACCATCGGATTCAAAAACTGGCTCAGCACATGGATGTCTGATGCTGGTTGGGTCTTCGGAGCCTACGGCACGATGCCAAACCAGTGGAATCTGAATGCAGAAGGCAAACTGGAGTACGGTTCAGTAAATCCAGGAGCAAAACAAGCTTTGGCAACACTGGCTGACTGGATGAAAAAAGGATATATTCCAGAAGAAGCTGGGGTATATGATGAAACCAAAGCAGCGGAAGAGTTTACAGCAGGTAAAGCAGGGATTGTTGTGGGGCCTCACTGGATGCCGTCATGGCCGCTCGAAGATGTGAAGAAAAACCATCCGGAAGCGGAGTACAAAGCTTACCCGATTCCATCTGGACCTGATGGAAAGGCAGGCAGACGAGGTACCGCGAACGACAACGGTGTAATTCTGATTAACAAAGATATGAAGAACCCTGAAGTCTTTTTCACATATCAAAACTATCTATTTGATCACTATGCTAATCCAAAAGCAGGCGATGAATTCGAAAATGGCTTCGCTGAAGGATATGACTGGGCAATGAAAGACGGCAAAGTAACAACGGATGCTAGTGTGACCGGCGGTTATGCACCTGAGAAATACACATTAACATTTGATGGTGCACGTATCCCAAGTCTGAACATGGCTACGCTTGCGAAGTTTGCTAACGGTGAAGAAGCCACAACACCTTTCGAGAAAAAACTTAAGTCTGGTGTACCGGTACCCATGGTGGAAGCGGCCAAGATTGTTCAGGATCAAAAAGATATTGCTTTAAAACAGATGTTCACAGGTGCACCAACGATGTCAATGCAAATGAACAACGACATCTTAACCAAAATGGAGAAGGACCTGTTCTCGCAAATCATCTATGGTAAAGCTCCGATCGATGCTTTTGATACGTTTGTAGAGAAGTGGAAGTCTTCCGGTGGAGATCAAAATACGATGGAAGTTAATGAGTGGTACCAATCCGTTACGAGCGGAAAGTAAGTACGAGCCAAGTAATTAAATCTTATCCGTTATTTCGTTCTAACCAAGCTGCTAAAGCAGGTGGGAAAGTACAAAGAAAAGGCCTTGCTGGAAATCATTCCAGCGAGGCCTTTTTGCTTCAAACCGGCAGATTCTCTCTATATTCCTGCGGTGTCAGATCGTAAAACTTTTTAAATACCCGAATAAAATACGCCGTGTTGTTGTAACCGACAAGCTCCGCAATTTCGAATACTTTGGCGCTGGACGAACGCAAATAATACGCTGCTTTCTCCATCCGTAACCGATAGACATAGGCCGTCAGCGCTTCTCCTGTCTCCGCCTTGTATACCTTGGATAGATACACTGGGTGCAGGTGGACATGCTCGGCAATAGCCGGTAAGGAAACATCGGAAGCCAGATGCAGATCCACAAAGCTTTTGACACTGCGAACGATGGTACTGTGATTGTCCTTCAGCTCCTGTTCTGCGTCATCACTGATGGAATGCAGTGTGCGGATCGACCAGTCTTTCAACTGCTGGGCAGTAGCATAGCTTGGAGCTTGAAAGTATTTATACATTTCGGCAGGCAGGACAGAAGAGATCTGTTTTCCGTTTTTGTGGATGATATAAGCAAAAGCCCCTGCCAAAGCATGATAAACCTCAATTGTCGTTTCTGCGATATCATGATGCTGCGCCGATTCGAGCAATTCCTCGAAAATGACATTAATCTTTTGTTCCACATCCTCAAAGCGGCCAGCTTCCAGAAGACTGATGAGGGTTGGGGGCTTGTACAGAGAGCGGATGGCAGGAAGGGGATGTACATCCTTATCATCTGATGCCGTAATGAACAAGCCTTGAGCATGTCCCATACGCTTCCGCATGGATCGGACGGCACTCTCATAAATCTCTCCAATCTCATTAGGAAACTTACCCCAGTGAGACACAGCGATTGAAATAGCCCCTTTTAAATATAACTGAACGTTTGTCTGAATTTGGGCAGCGTAATGTTCCAGCAGCACTTGAGGTTTTTCCTCTTTGCTCACACTTTGTGTGCCGCCTTTTTTGACACTAACCAGCACAACCAGATAATCATGGACATCCCGCGTATGCCACATATGAAAATGCTGCTGCGTCACCTCGCTGATAATGTTGCTAATGGCATACTGCATCAGCGAAAGATCATGGTCAGCCATTTCGGATAGATGCTCTTCCATTCGAATAACAAGCATGCCCAGCTCCTCACCAACCGAATAGGGCAGATGTAGTAATTCGAGCTTGTCTGCGAGCGTTGAGGGAGAATAGGTTTTGCCTGTCAGCAATTCATGGAGCATCGTAGATTGCAATAAAGGCAAGTTATCCTGGAATGCATGCAAGGCACGTTGATAGGAGGCAGCCGCTTCCCATTTTTGTTTGATCCGGTCAACAAGCCGCTGTACGGTTTCGATTAGATCCTCATCACTTACAGGTTTCAGCAAATAATCAAAGCTTTCCTGAGCCATCGCTTGTTTGGCGTATTCGAAGTCAGCATAGCCCGAGAGTAAAATAGTCTGCACATGCGACCATTTCTCGTGAATTGTCGTGATTAACTCAATACCGGACATCTCCGGCATGCGAATATCCGTGATTACAATATCAATATCATGATTCTCCATAATTTCCAGTGCTACGGCACCTGACAAAGCTTCGTGTACAGTGCCGATTCCGCAGCTTTCCCACGGAATGGTTTCCGCCAGCGTTTCTACAACGGAACGTTCATCATCAACTAACAACAACTGTAACATGTACTTCACCTACTCATTGATATTGTTGTACCATGTAATGCTTACCTTAACGCCTCCGCCAGGCGTATGTTCATAGCTTAGACCCGCGTCTTCACCATACAAAAAAGACAAACGCTGATGAACATTCCAAGTTCCACATCCCATGTTGCCATCGAGCGGTTTGTTAAGATTATCAACCAATTCTTGCATCTGATTCTCCGTCATACCCAGCCCGCTGTCCTCGACGGTTATCGTACACCATTCATCCGTATGATAACCTGTTATGTTGATATGACCGTCTTCAGTACGGGGTTCAATGCCATGAATGATAGCGTTCTCAACGATAGGTTGTAAGCTTAAACGCGGTAACGTTTTATGAAGCATATCATCCGGTACATCGATGGTAAAATGCATGCGTTCCAGCCGGAGTGCCTGGATTTCCAGGTAATTTTTCACCATGTTCAATTCTTCTTTGACGGTGGCCTGATCATTCTCGGATCTGGTGATGTACCGATAATACTCACCTAAATTAAGCGCCATCGCCACAACGGCTTTCTCATTTTTCATCCTCGCCATATTTTTGATGTAGAAGAGGCAGTTGTATAGGAAATGCGGATTAATCTGTGATTGCAACTGCTTCAATGTGGCCTCACGTCTTCGGAGTTGTTCTTCGTACACGTTCTCAATCAACTCCTGAATTCGCTGTGCCATGATGTTAAATCGTGCAAACAATAAACTGAATTCATTACGTGAAGAATGATGTAATCGAACAGAGAAATCTCCAGTCGACAAACGGTTCGTTCCCTTCACCAGTTGAAGCAATGGGAGCTGTACGCTACGATACAGCACATACAAAACCACAACACTCATGGCAATTAGAACGGCTATGGAAGCGTAGAAGAGATTACGACTATTTGTGATCGGCCCTAGAATTTGCTGCATAGGCACGTAGTCTACATAGTACCATCCCAGACTGCCTGACTGTATGTACGAAACATAGTATTCTGTGCGGTCAAGCGTCGTGGTGAATCCGCCTTTTTCCTGCAAAGGCATCTCTTTCAGCTTGGACTGAATCGCAGTTAATGTGCCATTTCCACTGGTGTTGCTAATTAAGCCAAACTCGGGGTGGAACATAAAAGGGTCACCTTTGTTATTCAATTTGTTCTGGTCCAGCATACTGATCAAATGATGCACTGGAAAGCTGATCTTGGTAATGAGTCTCGACTTCCCAGGGGTGTCGATCGCTGTCGTTGGATCGGTCGTGTACCACACAAATTGATTCTGCTTATATGCCCATGATTTCGAAAGTGGCTTGGAAAATTCATCCTCCGCATACGGGATATAAGCATAATAATCCGTGGAAATGACTTTTTGCAACCTAGGAAAATAGAGTGTGATGGTCGAATGCCATTTGCTGGCTGCATTATACAGATTCATTTTTTCAAGAATAGCACTTCCAACTTTGACCCGTTCATATGGCACATCTTTGTAATCCGGGCGCTGATATTCCTGTATGCTCGAATCTTGCCCAATGGACATCCCATAGAGAGATAATTGGTAAATATTGGATTCTACAGAGTCGGCAAAAGTGGACAAATGATTCATGGTATTATTCTGAATTTCGTGTTCGATTACACGTACACTTTCCCGGTTTGAATAGGTGTACAGGAACAAAACTAGGACAAGCAGTGCTACAAACAACAGTGTAATTTTGGTGAAGACGTTCAGGCGTGCGAACAATGCTGGGCCTCCCTCAACTCATTAAAATATTGTTATCGTTGTTGCAATATTAGGATATAGATTGCTAATAACCGTTGCTATAATTTTAATATACAAGTTCATATGCACTTGTAAAATACAAATTTTCAGAACATGGGGGATGTAGGGGTGAAGGAACATACGTTAGAAACGCCTCGCAAGGGGCGTGCCATCAAGGCGAGACAGCGCTGGAACATGCAACGGAATTGGTCCTTGCATTTGATGCTCGTACCAGCTGTTTTGCTGGCAATTGTTTTTCAGTACATACCAATGGGCGGGATTGTGATTGCTTTCCAGGATTTTAAACCATACCTCGGATTTACCGAATCCAAATGGGTAGGTTGGGATAATTTCAAGTATTTATTCTTATACCCGGACGTAGGCCAGGTCATCTGGAATACACTGGTGATTGCATTTTTCAAAATAGTCGCAGGTTTAATTGCTCCATTCCTGTTTGCGATTTTGTTGAACGAAGTTCGTTTATCTGCTTTTAAAAGGGTCAGTCAAACACTGGTGTATCTGCCGCACTTTCTGTCATGGGTTATCCTGGGCGGAATATTGCTTGATATTCTTTCGCCGCAGGGCGGCATGGTGAACAAACTGGTCGTTGCACTAGGCGGAGATCCGATCTTTTTCCTGGGGGATGGAACTTGGTTTCGGATAACACTGATTGTTAGTGATGTGTGGAAAGAATTTGGCTTTGGTACGATTGTATTTCTGGCTTCTCTGTCCGGTATTAACCCGGCACTGTACGAAGCTGCGGAAGTGGACGGTGCAAACCGGTTCAAACAAACACTGCACATTACGATTCCAGCCCTGATGCCGATCACGATTGTACTCATGACACTCTCCATCGGAAACATTTTGAATGCAGGGTTCGATCAGGTGTTCAATCTGTACAATCCGCTCGTTTATGACAAAGGTGATATCATCGATACCTTCGTATACCGTCTTGGTATCTTGAACGGCAAAATGAGCTTCGCAACGGCAGTAGGATTGTTCAAATCGGTCGTGGCAACCATTCTGATCGTGATCTCATATCGCATGGCTTACAAATTGGCGAATTACCGCGTGTTCTAGTAGAGAGGAGAAAAGGGCTTGTATTACAAAACAAAAGGCTATCGAATATTCAGCGTTGCGAACTATATTTTTCTGGGCGTATTATCACTGCTTTGCATTCTGCCTATTATTCATATTTTGGCCGTTTCGTTCAGCAGCATGGCACCGGCCTCAGCCAATCTTGTCGGCTTCTGGCCGATTGGCTTTACGACAGACGCATATGTCAAAACGTTCGGCAATTCGAATTTCATTAATTCCTTGCTGGTTTCGGTTAAACGAACCGTCATTGCTACGGTGATCGGTATGGTGATTATGCTTCTGACAGCATTTCCTCTGTCGAAGGAAGATATTAATTTCAAAGGCCGTTCGATCTACACCTGGTTCTTTGTATTTACGATTTTGTTCAGCGGAGGTCTAATTCCAAGTTATATCTTGGTCCAGAAACTAGGACTGATGGATACGATCTGGGCACTGGTGCTGCCAGGTGCATTGTCCGTGTGGAATGTTATCCTGATGATGAACTTCTTCCGTGGTCTGCCTAAAGAGCTGGAGGAAGCAGCTTATCTGGATGGAGCAGGTCACATTAAAACGCTGGCACTGGTATATGTACCGCTATCCATGCCTGCGATTGCAACCTTGTCATTGTTTACCATGGTAGGTCAGTGGAACTCTTGGTTCGACGGCATGATTTATATGTCCGATGTCAAAAATTACCCACTGGCTTCCTTGCTACAAACCATTATCGTGCAGCAAGACCTCAGTAAAATCAACGTGGACCCATCCATGCTGGAGAATGTTTCCCAGCGTACGGTTCGCGCTGCACAGATTTTCATCGGGGCATTGCCGATTTTGGTCATATATCCATTCTTACAACGCTTTTTCGTTAAAGGTATCGTCATTGGGGCAGTAAAAGAGTAGTACTGCCCTGCAAGTGACCACACATTCTAGGGAGGAATATGAGTGAAAAAAGGGTTGGCTTGTCTCGTAGCAGGAAGCATGATCGTTTCACTGGCAGCTCCGGCCGTAGTCGGGGCAGAACAGATGAAGCAGCAAATGGTAACGGAGCAGGAGCAGGCGTCAAGCCTGCTTCGGTCACCGTACAAAGATTTACAGGGACATTGGGCTGAAAATGCAGTGATGCGTATGCAGGATATGGCGCTCACTAAAGGTTATACGGACGGCACATTCAGACCGAGTGAACGTATCAGCCGTGCCGAATTTGTTGTAATGCTCGATCGGGTGTTCGGATTCGCTGGAGGCCCCGGCGCGGCGTCATACACAGACATTAGTGAAAAAGACTGGTACTATGATGCGATCACACGAGCAAGTGGATCTGGCATTATTCAGGGAACTGATGCAACACATCTGTCCCCCCAGCTTCCGATTACCCGGCAGGATGCTGTCGTGATGGCAGATCGTGCGTTTCAGTTATCGACAGGCAGTGAGAATAAATCGCTCGGTTCTGCGTTTAAAGACGACAAAGATGTAGCTGATTATGCTAGGAATGCGATGAATTACTTTATCAACAATAAAATTGTAAACGGATACAACGGTAATCTTGCACCTGCATCCAACATTACGAGAGCAGAAGCTGCTACGATCATGTCTACGTTGATAGCAGATATTCAAAGCAAACCCGGCACCTATGAATCCAACGTAGATGGAAATCTGATTGTTCGCTCAACAGATGTGACACTGAAAAATACAACAGTTAACGGCAACTTGCTCCTTACAGAAGCCATTGGAGAAGGTACAGTGAAGCTCGACGGAGTAACGGTCACTGGAAGTGTAATCGTGAAAGGCGGAGGAAGCCACTCGATCGATATTCATAACTCCAAACTAAATCGAGTTGTGGTAGACAAAAACACCAGTCCGGTACATGTGAAGATCACAGGCACAACTCAAATTGAAAACTTGTTTATTGAACAAAAGGCTACAGTTGAGTTGTCTGCCGAGAGTACGATTAATACATTAAAAGTAAGCAGCAAAGCCCGTAATACCATAATTGACAGCAAAGGTAAAATCAATCAGCTGGACGTAGATGCAGACAACGTATTGCTTAATGGGAAAGCGGTTGCACTAGGACAATACAAGGATAGCACTATGCCTGGGACAGGACAGTCCGAGCAACCAAACCCTGCTGCACCAGGTACTTCTAACGGTGGCAATAATTCCAGTACAGGTGGGGGCGGCTCTTCCAATTCAGGCGGAACGACACCATCCGTACCGGGCAATCCTTCAGGTGAAAAACCGATTCCTGCAACGACGATTCCGGATGAGCATTGGGAAATGGTTTGGAATGATGAATTCAATGCGCCTTCCGTGGATGCATCCAAATGGACCGTCCAGGATACGGAGCTTGTGTACAACAATGAGTTACAATATTACAGCCCGAATAACACACGTATAGTTAAGGATGGCAACCACAATGTATTGCAGATTGAAGCAAAGCGGGAGCAGAAGGGCAGCAAAAATTATACTTCCGGTAAACTGATTACGAAAGAGAAGGGCGACTGGACATATGGAAAAGTGGTAGTGAGGGCCAAACTTCCCATCCAACAGGGCATGTGGCCAGCAATCTGGATGATGCCTACGAACGAAGCTCATTATGGAGGATGGCCTGCTTCCGGGGAAATCGACATTATGGAGTTGATTGGAGGTACAAACAAAGATCATGAAGTATACAGCACGATCCATTACGATTTCCCAAAACCAGACGGTTCACACGGGCATGATCAAGGCAAGTTTAGCTTGCCACAAGGTGAATCGTTCGCTGATGATTATCATGATTTTCAGGTGGAATGGCTGCCTGGCATGATTCGTTTCTATGTTGACGGCAAACTGCATCATCAGGTAAATAACTGGGAGACGACTGCAGCGGGACAGCCGGAGAGTTACACTTTTCCTGCTCCGTTTGACCGTCCGTTCTATTTAATACTCAACCTTGCCGTTGGGGGAGACTGGCCTGGATCGCCGGAAAGTGATTTTGTCTCTGAGAAGATGAATGTTGATTTCGTTCGGGTTTACGAGTACAAGAAATTGAGCGAATGGCCGGACGTAACATCTAATCCGATCGAACCTGAATGGCAGAGAGAACCGCAAGCGGATGGAAACCAGATCTACAATGAACGCTTTTCTGAAGGGGTGGATGTAGATGGTGTACCAAACGAATGGAACTTCATCACGAATGCAGGCGGGGCTGGTAAGGTAGAGGTTATTGATGATGTGCAGAAGGGCAAGGCAGCGAAAGTAACGATCTCACAAGCCGGAACCGAAAGTTATTCCGTACAACTGACACAAATGCCGATGTATATGAAGAAAAATAGAAAATACAAGGTGCAGTTCGATGCCAAGGCATCTGCTGATCGTGTCATTCGTTCGAAAGTGACACAGTTTGAAAAAAGCTGGACAAATTACTCCGACGATAAGAGCTTCTCATTAACTACAGATTGGCAACCGTATGAATACACCTTCAACATGCGGAATGGGGCAGACAACAATGCAAGGTTTGAATTCAATCTGGGGTTGAATGAAGGGGAAGTTACGGTGACCAATGTGCGGTTGACGGATATCGGTGAAGCCGACTCTCTTCCGGTGGAACGCAACGCACTGTCGGATGGAAATTATGTCTTTAATGGCACATTTGATCAAGGGAAGGATCGCCTCGGCTTCTGGTCCAAACAGGTTCAGTCTGATGCTGAAGCACAGATTACCGTGAACAACTTCCTGAAGTTTCCGATCATGGAACGGCAGCTCGTGGTCGACGTTTTGCGAACGAACGGCCATCCTGATCAGGTGGCTGTGGTACAGCCGGGAATGAAGCTGGAAGCGGGCACTACCTACGGATTCTCTTTTGATGCCAAGGCAGATACGCCACGTACGATGGATTTGGATTTGTCAACCGCAGAGGGGCATGATGTGCAGGTGAATCAAGGGCAGCAGATCCAACTTGGGCAGGAACTCAAGAATTATTCGGGTGAAATTGTGATTGGACAGAATGCTACGTCAGCAGCAACGGTAACAGCCGAACTGAAGCTTTTATTCGGCAGTTCCGAAGGGAAGGTCTACATTGACAATGTGAAGCTGACCAAACGAGGAAAGCCGGTTACGATCCAGGGCTATACTCATATTCCTGCTACGGATGCATGGATGATGCAAGGTCTGCAGCTCGAAAATTCCGATGAAGGCGGCAAACATGTCAGCTACATGGACGAAGGTGATCTGCTGCAATTCAAAATCGATGCAGCAAATGATGGCGTATATGCATTCTCTACAAGGTTGGCAAGTGCCGAAGCTGATTCAAAAGTCCGATTCAGTGTGCAGGATGAACAAGGCACAACCGTGGCAAGCTCCGAACTTCTGCTTGGAGATACGGGGGGATGGCAATCCTATAAGACGGTATATCTGCCAGCAGTTTCACTGAAAGCCGGAACATCGTATTATGTGAATTTTGAAGGAAACGAATATAATACACGTTGGTTGGATGTTTCACAGAATAAAGTAAGCAATGGCGAACTGACCGCAGATGGAACGGATTGGGCGCTAATTCCCGACGTGCTCTCGGCTACGTATGGGAAAGACCATGGAATTAATATTACGTTGCCGGCTGCAACCGACGATGAGTGGGATTCGTTTTTGCAGCAGGGTTCGATTGCTCTTGAGGCTGACAAGACCTATCGTCTGAGCTTTGATGCTTCAGCCTCTGCACCTAAATCAATACAGGCTGTGGTCTCGCAAGGTAATGGCGGCGAAGCCAAGTATATGGATGAAAAGGTAGATCTGACTGAAATTAAGCAGCCATACACCTTCACATTTACAATGGGAGAAACAGCGGATGCGGCGGCCTTACTGAACTTTGGTCTGGGCAGACCGCTAGCGGAAGAGCACAGTGTATCCATTCAAAATGTGATGTTGTTCGAAGTGAACCCGGGTGCGGATCTGGGGGGACAGCCGGTACACGTCAATCTGATCCCGAATGGGGACTTTGCCAAAGGAATCGAAGGCTGGTTCAAATATGCAGCCGGTGTTGAGTCTGACCTTGCCATTCATGTTGAGAATCAGCAGCTGCAAGCTGTAATCGGTCAGGCGGGAACGAATCCGTGGGACCGGCAGGTTATTAATGAAGGTTTTGCAATGCAGCAGGGAACCAAGTATAAGCTGACGTTCAAGGCCAAAGCGGATAAAGCGCGCAAAATGGGGGTTGGTATCGGCTGGGTGGATGTTCCCGCTGGATACGAGTGGCATGGATTTTATGGGCAGCAAGTGAGCTTATCCACGGAAGAACAAGAGTACACCTTCACATTCGATACAACCGAACCAAGCTATGCAAACAGCCGTATCGTATTTGATATGGGGAATATTACAGGTGCCGAAGATGGTAACACCACAATTACGTTGTCTGGTGTCAGCCTGACCAATCTTGGCCCGGTGCAGACAGCCGTAGCTGATTAAATCATCACTAATGGAAGATGAGTAAAAATGAAGAAGGCAGCCGGGTGAATCCCGCTGCCTTTTTGTCATGAATTCTTTCTGTTCTTAACCACCGTAAAGAGGTCAGCATTCAATTCATAATACCTAGAGATAAAATCGCGAAAATGTTGAACCGAAGGAGACAATGATTTTTGTTTCGTCCACGATAAACTAATCGGGTAGATCGCTGAATCATCAGCAATTTTTATATAGTGTAACCCCAGTTTTCTACATACGGAAACGGGTAACAAAGCAACTCCCTGATCAAGCTTGATGATTTCAAGCAGTGTGTGTGAATCCACTTCAAAGGCCTGATTGGGCACGAAGCCTGCTTTCCCGCAGAGCATGGTGGTAAAGTTGCTGTACTCCACATTATCGGCAAGGGA
Organism: Paenibacillus xylanilyticus; assembly: GCF_009664365.1. NCBI lineage: Bacteria > Bacillati > Bacillota > Bacilli > Caryophanales > Paenibacillaceae > Paenibacillus > Paenibacillus xylanilyticus. The sequence continues at coordinate 3,772,055 of NZ_CP044310.1, read as the reverse complement.
TATGAAGGGTTCGTTTGCAACAAGATGTAACGAGATGTTTGTCTTTCCAGCGTATGGATGATGGGAAGGTACAACAAGAACAATATCCTCATTAACCAGTACACAACTCTCAATCTCCTCATCCTGGATCGGATGACCTGTTATTCCTACATCGATGTCCCCTTTTTGCAAGCTTGTGATGATTTCGTTTTTCGTTCCAATGCCTTGATGAATCTGGGTTTGCGGGTTGCTATTAATATATTCGCTAATCAGCCCGGTAAGGAATCTTGGATTCGTGATTGAGATTCGAATGATGTTAGAAACGTGTTTTTCTTCCGATTGGATCTCCAGTTGAGCATTTTCAATTTCGGTAAAGATTCGATTAACATGCTTCAACAGAATTTTCCCTGACGAATTCAATTGAATGTTTCTCCCTTTTCGATCAAACAAGGTTGTACCAAGCTCATCCTCCAGTCTTTTGATCGTCAGGCTTAAGGAGGGCTGAGCAATATTCAGTTGTTGAGCTGCTTTGGAGATATGTTCGGTATAGGCAACAGTTTGAAAATATTTGAGCTGAAGCAATTCCATTCGTTTTGCACTCCTTATTTATTTCAATAAATATATATAGTACTTATTATGTATTATATTAAATTTAATTATTAATGTAGAATTTTATTTGTGAGAGAGATAAAAACATAACCTAAAAGGTAGGTGTCCTTCATGAAAATCGATGTGAATAACATAGCCAAAAATCTGAATACACCCCTAACGGCACCGGCTTACCCCATGCCGCCCTATAAATTTGTGAATCGGGAATACTTAAACATTATTTATCGAACGGATGAAAAAGCTCTGCGGGCAGCGGTGCCTGAACCACTGGAAATTACTGAACCGCTGGTTAAATTTGAAGTGATGTGGATGCCGGATGTCTCCGGATTAGGTGCATATACCGAAGCTGGGCAGGTTATCCCTGTGCGATTCAATGGTGAGGATGGTGACTATGTGCATTCCATGTACGTGGATAACTTTCCTGCGATTGCAAGTGGCAGAGAGCTTACGGCGTATCCCAAAAAGTTAGGTGCACCCAAACTATATATTGATTCAGATACACTTGTGGGTACGCTTGATTACGGATCGCTTCGTGTTGCAACTGCAACGATGGGATATAAGCATGTTCCGATGGATAAGGAACTCGCCAGAAATGAAATCTGCCGGCCTAACTTTATGATGAAAATTGCTACGGATTACAGTGGGAATTTAAGAATATGTGATTTGATTCGAACCCAAATTACGGATATCGAAGTGAAGGAAGCATGGACGGGACCAGCACGGCTTCAGCTTTTTGAACATGCACTCGCACCCCTTGCCGACTTGCCTGTATTGGAAGTTGTTTCAGCTTCACATATCCTGACAGACCTGACCTTGAACGCAGCACAGCCTGTATATAACTATCTTGAGCAGAAATAAGGAGGAAATTACAATGAGAATTGCAATACTAGGAGCAGGCTCTTTAGGAACCATCGTAGGAGCATACCTGGCGGATGGCGGCATGGATGTGGAGTTAATTGATGCATATCAGGAGCATGTCGATGCCTTGAATCAAACGGGAGCTAAAGTGGTCGGTACAACGGAGTTTCATGCAAAAGTTAAAGCCATCACTCCTGACCAAAAATCTGGGACATATGATCTTGTGCTGCTATTGACCAAACAATTATCCAACGGTACCATCCTTCTGGAGTTGCTTCCGTTCTTACATGAGGAGAGTATCGTATGTTCCTTGCAGAACGGGATTCCTGAAGAGAACGTGGCTTCCATTGTGGGCCCAGAGCGTGTTATTGCCGGGTCCGTAGAGTTCGGCGCCACGTTCATGGAACCAGGTGTATCAAGCCTCACAACGGAGTACACACAATTCAAGAAGTATGCTTTTCAGATTGGCGAATTAAATGGAGAAACGTCCGATCGCATTCAGCGTGTAAAAACGGTTTTGGATCTGGTAGGTGGAACACACATTTCCGACAACTTAGTGGGTACTAAATGGTCCAAGCTGCTGATCAATAATGCATTCAGTGGTCTGTCTGCGGCATTGAACGGAGAATACGGAGATATTCTGGATGATGAAGTCGGTATTGTAAGTGCCGTTCATATCGCGGACGAAACGATCAAGGTCGGACATGCGAACGGGGTTGAATTTGTCAAAATGAACGGATTCGATATCGCCTCCCTTGAACTCCAAAGTGAACAAGATATTCCTGAACGGATTAAAACGTTACGATATGTGATGGAACCTTCCCGGCTGCTCAAAGCAAGCATGCTTCAAGATCTGGAGAAAAAACGCAAAACCGAGATTGATTACATTAATGGAGTCGTTTCGAGCAAAGCGGAAGGTACAGGAATTGCGACACCGTATAATGACTTGGTTGTGAAGCTGGTCCAAGCTGCTGAAGAGACACAAACGGTTCCTGATTTTCAGACAAACATTGAAGAATTTAAACATCTGGTAGACGGACGTTAATTTGTTGATATAAATTCCTACATGATAGAGAATAGAACTCCATGAAAAGCCGCGAATTGCGGCTTTTTTTGTTTAGCCTGTTCAACTCTAGTTAATCGAGAAAGGGTATTATCGTTAACTTTCCATTTACTTAGGGAGCGCACTCTCCTAACAAATCCCACTTATGATAAAACAATGTTTGTCAAAGTGGAGCAAGCAAAAATGGAATAAAAGGAGATGCGGGTTAAATTGAACAGAAGAAGGATTCTTAAGCGAAGTATTGCAATCGCTTTATTAAGCAGCATGATCTTGACAACAGGGATGCCTCTCACATCACTACCCGCAGTTTATGCAGAAAGCCTACCGCAGGAAGACAGCCAGGAACAGACACAAGTCACTCAAGCTGTAAACGTTCAGGTAGACCACACTCCGGCGGATTGGATTTACGAAATGCAGGATTACACGGTTACTGCAACGGTATATGGCACAGACCAGTCATGGACCGGGCGTATCTCTTATTCGGTAGACGGACAAATGTATGCTCCGGTGGAGCTTGTACCCTTAGAGAAGAATCCGGAAACCTATGTGGGGAACATTCCTGGTGAGAATTTGATCGGCAGTGAGTTAAACTATGCCATTGACATCATGGATGAGGAAGGAAAAATCATTCAATCGACAGGATACTCGACTTCCATTAGACCATCCATGTCTCTAATGCAGCAGTCCACAGGACCTGATCTGCTGATTACCGAGATGGTACCAGACACGACCAATTTGCCCAACCTCAGTACGGATGCGTATGAGTTTGTTGAGGTGTATAACAACACGGATCATGAGATTAATTTTAAAGACTACACTTTCTTCTACAATAATAAGGATACCTGGAAGACAGAAGAAGATATGGACATTAGGATTCCTGCTCACAGTCCGGTCGTATTCTGGATTTTGAACGGAAGCAATAACGATCTTACGGCTGAGCAATTTAATCTGAATTATGGAACATCTCTGTCCGAAGGGGAGCACTTATTCCGTATACAGGGTGGAGCTGGTATGGCGAATGGAAGTGCCAGGTCACTTGTGATCAAAAATCAAGCCAACGAGAGTATCGTTTCAGCAGCTTATGAACCGGCTCAGGTTAAAGCGAATATGGGCATTTTCTTCAAACATCCGGCAGCTGGAAGCACGCAGATGAGTGTTATGGAGAATTCCGGGAAAATCTCAGCCACACCAGGATCCATTGATCCGGCACAGGCTGTTCCGCCAGTTGTGGAAGAAGGGTCCCAGATCGAAATTATGCATACGGCTCCAACTGACGCCTTGGCTATTCAGGATGTTGAGATCAAGGCGCAGATCAAGAATCTGGGTACAAATGCAGATGGAAGCAAGCCTGCGGTTAAGCTATTGTACAAGACGCCTGCCCAGCACAGATACAGTGTAACAGTCATGACGAATATAGGTGAAACAAACGAGTATACAGCAACAATTCCGGCGTCGGCACTTACCGAGCCTGAATTGCAATACCGGATACAAGCAGGCAATATGGACAAGCCGTATTTGGCACAGGTTCAAGGGGATGCATTCGATCCGAGCAAAGCACCTACGCTGCTTATCACTGAGCTTGTGCCGAATACAACGAATGTACCGGGTACGTCCTCGGATGCCTATGAGTATATCGAGATCTATAACAATACAGACCAACCGGTTAACTTTAAAAATTACTGCCTGTACTATCGTTATCCGGACAAAGGACCAAGCGCGGATGTGGAATGGGGGACAGTTCATCCCGATTTTGTTATTCCTGCGCAGCAATCGGTTGCATTTTGGATCAAAAATAGCACGAACACTGCTTATACCGAGGAAGATTTCAACCAATTCTATAAAACCAACCTCATCCCCAATGTTACGCTGCACTCGATCCAGAGTGATGGCATGGCGAATTCCGGCCGCAGAGCGCTCGTGATCAAAACGAATACCGGCAAGGAAATTTCCTCTGCCTATTACGATGCTGATCAGACTTATGAGAATGGAACCAAAAGTGATGAAACGAAGGAAGATAAAGCGATCACTTACACCTATCCGAGAAACGGCAGCACAATGATGATCAAGTCAAGCTCCGGAATGGAAACACCATCGCCAGGCAGCATCTTGCCGGAACAAGTTCCTTCCGTGCCCGTCCATATCGAGTTGGATACCGTTCCGCCAACGGTTCAGGATATGACGAAAGTGACCGGAGCGGATCAAGCGAACGGATTAGAGCTGATCGTCGATGCCAAAGATAACCGTGAGGTAACATCCGTGGAAGTATTCGTTCGTTCAGATAAACAGACTGAATTTACGGCACATCGTTTGACGGAAGATTATGATGACCTGATGTACCACTATAACATGTCACCGGCCGATCTCATCGGACGCAAAACCATCGAGTACTATTTCGTTGCTTCGGACGGTATTAACGAAACGAGAACCGAACCAGCCGTTATATCCGTGACCGGAGGAGTAAGCGATGAACCGCTTCGACTGAATGTGAAGGAATTGGATACCATTCGTGGTGTGCATACCATTAAAGGGACCTCGCCAGCGGTGGGCATGAAGGCCAGCCTCAGTATAGACGGTGGAGTTCTGCCGGATGACAGTACGTATGCTGCGCTTGAGCATGATGCATATTTCGTATTTGAAGCCGTTAATGTCGATTATTATTTTAAAAATGCAGTAACCATGGGACCACCAGAGCTGGAGGACAAGTCGATTCTCTATACGTTCATGAACCCAATTACAAGCTATACGACATTATCCTTTCCTATTGATTCAGAACGTTTAATTCAGGGGGATAATGTGATCTACATCCGGGCGGGTTCCAAAACCTCGCCGTTTGATCAGCGTCCAGAGGAAAACAAAGATGATTTTGAAGTCAAAAACGTACGCTTGCTACTGGCTGACGGAACTGAAATATGGGATCCGGCCTACGCTGAAAAAGAAAAACAGATTAAAATGGGCGATTCTACAGGGAAAAGCGAATCGATCGGCTTCCATTTTGAATTGAAGCCGGAACATCTTACGGCTAAAGCCTATGAATGGGACACCACCCGTATTAGCGATGGAGCACATCAAGTCGCTTTAACCGATGGTCAAGAGCAGTTAACGGCCAAAGTCATGGTGGACAATACGCCACCAGTTATCAAGCCAACCGTGGAAGAAGGCAAAACCTATCGTGGTGAATTCATCATCGATGCTGAAATCCAGGATGCGATAGCCGGCGTAGACAAGGTTAATGTGAAGCTGGATGGTAATGTAATTACTCTTCCATTAAAAACCTCATCGGGAGAGATACCGGGTGGGAATCATGTCCTGCAAATTCAGGCAACGGATAAGGTGGGTAACGTTGCGGAGAGCACGGTAAAGTTTGAATTGCCCGATGAGAACCCGCTACCACCGGAATTGGTGGCGCCTAAGCAAAATCAAACGAATGTTGGCACAGACGCGAATCTGACAGTTAAAGTTCAGGACCCAAGCAAAGACAACATGAATGTGACCTTTTACAAAGGGTATAAATACGATGCAACCCGAGCCAAAGGTTTTGCAGGGTACCTGAATACTTCCGTTACGGAGCCGCCTAGAGAGATGGTTCCTTCCGGAGAAAAAGCCATGAATGCAGAGGATTACCAAAAAATTGCTGCGATCGACGGAACATATCTGGTCAATGATTCGGTTGAGCAGTTTCCTTACCAACGCTTCGAAGTGAAGCTTGATCCAACCGTGAAAAGTACTGATCGTGTTGAAATCGAATGGCAGGGCAAGTCGCTAGAAGGAAGAAAAGTAAGCTTGTATGCCTGGAGCATAAGCGAGCAAAAATGGAATCAACTGGATCAGGTGATTGCCGGTACAGAAGATTTTGAATTAAAGGCTGTGGTACAGGCGGGTGATTATGAAAACGAAGATGTCATCCAGATTATGGTGCAGGATGAAATAGCGGAAACAGCTGCTGCTTCGGGGAATAAGCCTACACCGGAGTCACAGGACCCGTACGATTTTTCATTTGTTTGGATGTCGGATACGCAGTACTATTCCCAAAGTTATCCCCTAATTTATCAAAACATCGTCAACTGGATCACCGGGCAAAAGGAAAATATGAACATCAAATACGTTATTCATACCGGGGATGTCGTCGACAAAGCAGATCAGGAATACCAATGGATTGAAGCAGACAAAAACATGAAGGTACTTGAGGATGCTTCGATACCTTATGGAGTACTGGCAGGAAATCACGACGTGGGACACCAGGATAACGATTACGCGAAGTTCCAGCAATACTTTGGAGCCGACCGGTTCATCAATAATCAGGTATTTAGCGGTTCATATGAGAATAACCGTGGACACTATGATTTGGTTTCAGCGAACGGTAATGACTTTGTCATAGTGTATATGGGATGGGGACTTGGTGAGAAAGAGATTGAATGGATGAACGACATCGTTTCCAAGTATCCGGAACGTAAAGCCATTCTCTGTCTGCATGAGTATTTGCTCGTATCCAACAACCGTTCACCGATCGCCGATCAAATTTTTGAGAAGGTTGTAAAACCGAACAAAAACGTGATTGCTGCCCTTTCCGGGCACTATCACGATGCCGAGCTTAAGGTCGATCAGCTGGATGATAACGGAGATGGCATTCCCGATCGCAACGTGTATCAAATGCTGGCAGATTATCAAGGTGCTCCTGAAGGAGGACTTGGTTATATCCGGCTTATGCAGTTTGACATGGCAAACAACAAGCTCCATATCAAAACGTATTCACCTTATCTAGATGACTACAACTATTACGATCCAGAGACCGAACAAGGCAAAGATGAGTTTAGCCTGGATCTTGGTTTGGCACCAGCAACCAAGCGAGTAGCCACGGATTACATCGGGATTAAAGTTTATACGGATGAGAAGATAGGCTCAAAAACGAACGTAGCGAGTGGACGAGAAGCCTCTGTGGTATGGAAGGGACTCTCTAATGCAAGCTACTATCAATGGTATGCCAAAGCAGAAGATGAGCATAGTGGAAGTGCTCTGTCCGATATTTGGGGATTCTCTACAGGGAGCTCGGCTCCAGGGGGACAGACTCCGGGTAATGGAGGAGGTTCAGGTAACAGTAATCCGGCAGCTCCTGCTGAAAATAATAATGTGACGATGCCAGCAGCGCCGATCAGCAATGGTCAAATTACGCTTAATCCATCTTCGGACGGTACTTATCGTGCTGAAGCAGAAGCGCTCGAGCAAGCCGCCAGTTCAGCGAGTGGAGGAAAAGTAGTCATTACCCTTGCTGGCATACAAGAGCAGAACGAGAACGGGGAGTTTGATGTATACCTGCCTGCCAGTGCCGTGAAAAAGGTGAATGCAGAAGGGTTCTCCATCGTGATCTCATCACCTGTATTAAAAGTCACGCTCCCGGCTGGTTCCCTGCCGCAAGAATGGGGAGAGACAGAACAGCTGCTTCTGCGTTTCAGTACTGCATATAACGAAAGTGCGAAGCAACTATTGGATAACAGTCTATCGGGATACCAGCATTACTCCCGCACGGAGTTAGTGCAATCGCTTCGTATGTTCTTCATCCAGGGAGAGAACGAGACGGAGATTACGAAGTTCGGCAGTCCGGTCGAGATGGATCGAATCTTGACGGCTGAACAGCAGAAACAGATTCAATCTGAATATGCAGGCGTATATCTGCTTGGGCAAGGAATGGAATATCAAGGTGGTCGCTTCGCAGCTGGAACAGTGACGTTTGAGGCGCAGCAGCCAGGATTGTACGCAATCTTGGAATATCATAAACCATTCAAGGATATGAAAGACTCCTGGGCTGAACGTTATGTCTACTCGTTGGCGGCAAAACATCTGATTCAGGGGATGGACACTGAGAACTACGGTCCTGCCTTGCAGGTAAGCCGAGGCGACTTCATTACCCTGATCATGCGCGCAGCAGGGCTGAATTCTTCGGGGAAAACCGAGGTGTATGCCGATGTACCAGCGAATGCATATTATGCAGCAGCCGTTGCTCAGGCGACCGAACTAGGTATTGTACAAGGAAACGGTAATCTCTTCAGGCCGAAGGATTCAATCAGCCGCGAAGAGGCAGCAATGATGTTGATGAAAGCACAGCAAGTATTGTTTATGGAAAAGCAGGAATCCACGGTAAGAGCAGAATTCTCTGACCAAGGCCAGGTATCTGCTTGGGCTCAAGCTGCTGTAGAGCATGTGAATGCTCATGGACTGATGACAGGCAAAGCGAACCTTCGCTTTGATCCGAAAGGCAAAGTCACACGGGCAGAAATGGCTAAAATAGTGTATATGCTGATTCAAGAATAAACATCTTGCCATGCAACTCGCACATGTAATTCACACAGAGGAAGTCGCCTGAATGGCGGCTTTTTTTGTTTTATCGGATCAACTATTTATCCTCACTCGGTCTCTAGTCGGCGAGCTTTAAAATCAAACGAGGCGATTGGTAAACCCAGTTCATCTTCTGTCCATGAATGGAGAAGTACACATCCATGCTGTAGATCAATGAATTGCCCATCCGGCTCCCTGCAAATGTTCAATGAGGCACCTGGCCTTGTTCGTGGGAAGCTTGAGATAGACAAGGACTCGCGGGAGACGCAGCTTCTTGATTTTAAATCCATTTAGATTTAGGTTACAAACGCAGTGTTATTGTCATTTATGCCATGTGTTAATATTGTCCTTATTTGGCTAATACGGTAATATTGAAAGTGCTTGATTTCCTATAATACAGGAAGTTCCATTCATAAGGGTGAGCAAAGTAAATGACTAGGAGGAATCAGTCGATATGGAAGCAGCGGAAAAGAGATGTCATGATTGTGGAGGAAATTCATTTGTGCAAGCTTCAGACTTCATCAATCTCCGTCCAGTGGATAAGAAACTGGCGATTGGGTCTGAAAAGGTTTATACCGTTTGTTTGGACTGCGGAGAAGTGGTGTCGATCAAAGTGAAGAACCCGGAAAAGTTAAACCAATAACATCAGCTGCATATTTCTTCTTAGTAACCATTCTTTCACTAAGGTAACTTAGATTAAAACAGAAAAGCCCTTCTCCTTTTCCTGTCGGATAAAGAGAAGGGCTGCTGGTGAGAGGCAGATTATTATTTATGCTTCTTCAAGATATCAAAAATGATCTCTGCATTATTCGTATTGTCGATCAGGCCGGAGAATCGATGACTTGCCGGACCGTAAGCGTAGACTGGCACGTCGTCTCCCGTATGTCCGCCTGTCGTCCAGCCAGTGAACGAGCGGTTATTCATAATGGCTTCGATGGCATTGTCGATCGTCGTGACATCTGCGTCTTTAGCTGCATTTTTAACCGATTGAATCTCCTCGGAAGTTAACTCAAGTTTGAGATAGCTCTTCAGTGTTTCTTCCACAGAAGCCCCTTTAGCGATTTGAGCTGCCATGAAGTCAGGAGTGCGTACAGCGGCTTTGATCGGATCTACGAAAAAGTTATATTCCCCGTCTTTCCCGAGCGTAAGTCCACCAGTGGAATGGTCAGCGGTTGCTACCACAAGTGTCTCTCCATCTTCTTTGGCAAAATCAATAGCCGCCTCGAATGCTGCAGCAAAATCCTCCATTTCGCTCATAGCACCAACGATGTCATTATCATGGCCCGCCCAGTCAATCTGGCTTCCTTCAACCATGAGGAAAAATCCATTTTCGTTTGAGCTCAGGCGATCAATGGCTGTAGTTGTCATTTCAGCCAGCGAAGGCGTTTCACTAGTACGGTCAATCAACTTGTCCATTCCTCCGTCAGCAAATAATCCGAGAATCTGTTTATTTGTATCCTTGAGAAGGGCACTGCGATCAGTCACGTAGCTAAAACCGGCTTGTTCAAACTCACGGGTCAAGTCACGATCATCACGTACAAAATTGCTTTTTCCTCCACCTAAAAGTACATCAACTTTGTGCTCGCCATTAATCAATTCATCATAATAATCATCTGCGATGGCATCCATATTCTTCCTGCTTATGTCATGAGCGCCGAAGGCAGCAGGTGTAGCATGAGTGATCTCTGAGGTAGCTACAAGTCCAGTGGACTTTCCATTTTCCTTGGCTTGCTCCAATACCGTTTTCACTTCAGTATGGTCATTATCGACAGCAATAGCTGCGTTATACGTTTTCACACCAGCAGACATTGCGGTCGCCGCGGAAGCCGAATCCGTTACGTTTTGTGTGTTGTCGTCCGGATAGGTCATTTGAGCGCCTACTAGATAAGGATCAAATACCGTCTTCTCCATGATCTTAGTCGAAGGGTCATCCTTCATATAACGGTAAGCGGAAGTATAAGCCGTTCCCATGCCGTCACCGATGAGGAAGATGATATTCTTGATTTTTTTTGTCTCTACACTAACCGCTTGTACCGCGTGAGCTTGACCGGCAGACAAGACGGTAGAAGCGGCAAAGACCAGGCTGAGTGCAGCTGCAGGAAGTACTTTTTTGGATAATTTCACGATAATTCCTCCTTTTATTATTAAACATGAACATATGTAGCTTTATTCATTTGTCCTTCAATATGAAGATTATCATTCGACTGTAAAAGAAGTCCCAGTCCTCTGTATTCGTTGTGTAAAATAATTTACAAAAAAGAGGACCTGCATGTGCAGATCCCCAATATATCCTAGTATAAAAACGTAACTCTAAAAATCGAGGATGGAAGGAAGCGATGCGGAGAAATGTTGCGAGGTTCATGCGTGAAGTATACTCATAATTTGCTATCAAACCGGGGGTGAATGGTTTATGATCAATTCATTACGATGACAAACGGCGAGGGCAAAAGATGAAACAAATAAAATGGATCGATAAAGTAAAAGCCATGGCAAGAGAGATCAAACGGAATGTATTCGTCTTGTACCTGGCGTACAAGGATCCTCGGGTATCTTGGTATGCAAAATTATTTGCGGTCGGCGTAGTAGCTTATGCCTTCAGTCCAATAGACCTGATCCCTGATTTTATACCTGTACTTGGGTATCTTGATGACCTGATTATAGTGCCCCTCGGCATTACAATAGCCTTGAAGCTGATTCCTCAAGAAGTCATCCGGGATTGCAGAGACAAAGCGGAGGAGATCCGAAAGAAAGGTAAACCCACGAATTGGATTACAGGAGGATTGTTTATCCTTGTGTGGATCGTCTTTGCCGTCTGGATTGGTTCGATCTGCTATAAATTTTTCACCTAAATGAAGAGGCCCACCTGAACCAGCAGATTCAGATGGGCCTCTTTTTTTATAAAATATGAAGCAATCGATATGCTATTTGGAGTCGATGTGAAAGATGCCAATTTCATTATAATGCTCCAGCTTATAGTCAATGGTACCAAGACTGCAGTTCAGCACATCCAGTTGTTTCAGTATATTTTGTCGATGCTGCTCCAGCATAACCTTTCGCTGTTCACTCGTGGAAGAACCCTCCAGGCATAACAGCATAAATGCTTTGATATCCTCCAGGGACATGCCGCTGTCCTTCAGGCAGCGGACTAACTCCAGCCAGCAGATATCCATTTCGGAATATTGGCGGGTGCCGTATTCTGTCTTTTTCAACAAAGGCATTAAACCTGCCCGGTCATAGAAGCGTAACGTGGAAGGCGGTAATTGGGTGCGTTCCGCGACTTGTTTAATCGTAAATTCCAAACAAATCTTCCTTTCAAAAAAATCGATTGAATGGCTTGACTTAAACCTAAGTTTAACCACTATCCTAAGATTGTTCAATAGAGCGTTTTCAGGAGATAAACTCTCATTTTAACATTCAATGAAGGAGTGATTGGGTTGAAGTACAGAAGACTGGGCAGAAGCGGATTGAAAGTGAGCGAAATCGGATTGGGGAGCTGGCTGACCTACGGATCGGCTACATCGGAGGAAGCAGCACGTGCCTGCATGCATCAGGCATATGAACTGGGCATTAACTTTTTCGATACATCCAATTCCTATCCGGGTGCGGAGCAGGTAATGGGCAGTACATTGAAGCAGTATCCACGCAGCAGTTACGTACTGGCTACAAAGCTCTTTTTCCCACAAGGACCGGGTCCAAACGATCGTGGATTGTCCCGCAAACATATTATAGAGCAGTGCGAAGCGAGCTTAAAGCGATTAGGTACCGATTATATTGATTTGTATCAATGCCACCGCTTTGATTCCGAAACACCAATTGATGAAACGCTTAGGGCATTAGATGACTTGCAGGCACAGGGCAAAATATTGTATGCGGGTGTCAGCGAATGGACCGCAGCACAGATTGCGGAAGCCTCCGGGATCGGCAAACGCCTGAATCTGCGTCCAATCATATCCAATCAGCCGATTTACAACATGTTTGAACGTTATATCGAGAGAGAAGGTATTATTGAACAATGTGAGCAGGAAGGACTGGGACTTATCGTATTTTCTCCATTAGCACAAGGTGTGTTGACGGGCAAATACAAACCTGGACAGCAGATTCCAGTAGGAACAAGGGCTTCCAATGATCAAACCAATGGGGTTATCAACAGTTACTTACGTGAAGATGTGCTCCAATGTACTGCACAGCTAACGGAACTGGCCAATGAGCTTGGGGCAACGTTATCCCAGTTTGCTCTGGCATGGATTCTGCGTCAGTCTGCTGTAAGTTCGGCCATCATCGGCTCCAGTAGACCGACACAAATAGAAGAGAACATCAAAGCAACCGAACTGGAACTACCTTCTGAGATCATCGAACGAACGGAGAAGATTCTATCGTCAATCAGCCATTTTGCACCGTTGAGATAGACAGTGAGAAATCGGTTATAAGTGGCAGACGACGTAGAAGATGGAGAACTGAATAACAAACGTATTGGGACTGAAAGTATCTTAGTAGAATTCGGGATACTACCCATTTAGAAAAATGAAGAATGTAAAAGTCCCTGCCGTTTCTCAGCAGGGACTTTTACATCTCGTTTCAAGGTAAAAAAATAGTTCACTTATTTTAGAGATGAGTTTCCGGTTTACTGTTGCTATCGGGAGATGCAAGTCTAGGGAATGTGAGTTTGATCATCGTACCTTCGCCAATACTGGACTCTACCAAGATCGTGCCTTTGTGCGCGGCCACCACTGCGTAAGCGATGCTCATACCAAGTCCCGCGCCATCACTTCCCTCGTCGGTGTTGGTCCCTCGGTAATAACGATCGAAGAGACGGGACTGCGTCTCCGCGTCCATACCTACCCCATTGTCACGGACGATAATGAAGGCAAGCTCGCCTTCGCTTATAACGCTCAGTGTGATTTCCGTTCCTGGCGGGTTATGCTTGACAGCGTTGGAGATCAAGTTATCGAGCAAACGTTGGAACCATTTTGAATTGGCTAAAATAGGAAGAGAAGCCGGGCTTTCTTCGAAATCGAAAACCACGTTTTGCAGCGTTGCATCGTTAACATAGCGTAGAACGGCACGTCGAACGAATTCATTAAGTTCAAGCGGCTCCAGCTTTTCACCTGGCGTATGATTTTTCAGTTCAAATGTAAGCGAGAAGTCCTGCAGCAGTTCCAGCATATATGTACTCTTTTCGCGGATTGTGCCTCCAACCTCTCTCAGTTCATCCTCACTCCAGCTGAACTGTCCACTCTCTAGCAGGTGCCCGTAACCCTGAACGGTTGTAAGTGGTGTACGTAGATCATGGGAAATGCCGGTCATCCATTCTTCGCGTGATTGCTCGAGACGCAGGCGTTCATTACGGGCAAAGGCTAATTTATCTGCCATTTCAGAGAAGCCTGCGATAACCTCATGGTATAGCTTATAACGGGCACGAAAACGGCCTTTTCTGCTGAAAATTTTCTTGCGTTCTTTCTCGGTAAAAACCTCCTCGTACTCGCCCCGGCCCATTCGCTCGAAACCCCTCATGAACAATAGCAGGGGACCGCCGTACCGGTAGCCGTGCCAGACAGCAAGACCAAGGGACAGCAATAAAATCGCTAAGCCGATGGTAACCAACACGATTAGCATGGTACGCAATATCGGCTGGTTACTTGATTCTGCTTCCTCTCGTGGTCGCTCAATCAGCCATGTATATTGGGAAGCGGGGTCATAATGATAGGATACGTCGATCTTGGATTTGGCTGGTTGCTGGCTCATTTGAATCAGAGCGAAGGCCCCGTATTCCTCATGGCCTGAAGGGAAACCGAAGCTCTGAACAATATGACCGCTCTTGTTTAGAACAACAAGTGAAACTCCCATTGATTTCACTTCATTTTCTAATATTCTAGCCGCGGAGTCCGGAACCTTTCCATTCTCGGAGTATAGTTTGTACCACTCTTCAAGCTTCGTTCCGTCCACGTCTTTCCGCCCGAGCAGATAGAGATTTCGGTCACCCAGAATTTCTTCATATAAGGTTGTAACTTGGTATTCATTCAGCTTTCTAGTGTCACTGATGCGCAGTAGATCAGCAGCAGAGTACTGCTCCGGCACGTCTTCAGGTACGTTTAGATTATAAACTTCCCGACCACTTTCGTTGACAATCTGGAGCCAATATCCCTTTTGTTCAAGCTGGGCTGGCCAGAAAGAAGGAAGTTCCACGCTGTCGCCTTCGATCGTGGTTTCAATCGCCAGTGAATCCAGTACATCTGAAGGAATGTCGGTCTTCAGCTGTTCGTTACCTATGTGATACATAATGGTGAATAAAGAAATTAATACGATGGCGAGAACCAACAGCCAAATGGTGAAGAACTGGATGGTAAAATGTAACCCCAAACGCCTCGTAAAGCGGCTATGTATCTTTTTGGCTTGCTTTTTCATACGTAGTCGCCCTTCACGAGCTTATATCCGAGACCCCGAACAGTCAAAAGATAACGTGGTGAGCTCGGATCGGGCTCAATGCGTTCGCGTATTTTTCGGACATGAACCATGACCGTATTATCGTCGCCAAGTCCGTCGAAGCCCCAGACTGATTCATACAGTTGGGATTTGGAGAAGACAATGTTTGGATTGCGGCACAGGAACAGCAGCAGTTGGTAGGCTTGGGCAGGGCACGGCATGTTTTGGTCGCCAACAATCAGCTCGCCTGCGCGTTCATCAAGAATAAAACCGCCGAAATCATATCGTTGACGTGGATCCGCGTTAGGTGTTGCTAACGATTGGACTGTTGATTCGGCAATTCCTCGTCTCAAGCGTGCTTTAATTCGGGCTGCTATCTCCAGGGGATTGAACGGCTTGGTAACATAATCGTCGCCACCTACAGCAAAGCCCGTCAGTCTATCCAGATCTGTTGCTCGAGCGGTCAAATAGATCAGATGTGCGTCAGATTGTGCCCGAATCTGCGGTCCAAGCTCAAAACCAGTGCGGTCAGGCAGCATCACGTCGAGCAGGATAATGTCAGCGCCATATTCCGCTAAAAGACGCATTCCTTCTTCCGCATTGTCTGCTGTATAGATATCCTCGAAGCCTTCCTTGCGCAGTACGAACTCGATCATCTGCACGATGGCTTTTTCGTCGTCCACGATTAGAATTTTTGCAGAATTCATTGGAAATTTCCTCCTTGTCTTCATATTGCAATAGTCATTGTACCAGAGAAACCTTAACGATGCTTAAAGTAAGCAGGTTGTTTTCATGGCTGCGTTAAGGAAATGTTAAGGAAGACTTTAGCGCTCATTTAGGGCGGAGTACTATGCTGTATACAGAGGTGATTGAATTGATTATTAATAAAAAGCGCGTTCAATTAATCGATGGACTGCGCGGATTCAGCCTGGTAGGCATTGTATTGGCGAATATGTTGATTTTTCAATACGGTCTGTTTGGTGAGAGCGAACCGCAATTGTTTGGGATTAAAGGGACGGACTTGGCTTTTCATTCATTCCTGAATATCACGGTGGTCGGCAGCTTCATGCCAATCTTCGCGTTTATGTTCGGATTCGGGATGATTAAGCTATCGGATAGTTTGAAAACAAGGGGACTAAGGCCGAAATGTCATCTAGCCCGCCGTTTTCTGCTTCTATTGATTATCGGGCTGCTGCACTCGACATTTCTGTGGGAAGGGGACATATTGGCATTTTACGGAGTTACTGGTTTCTTACTGTTGATGTTCCTGAACCGGAAGCCAAAAACGTTATTCGTATGGGCCATCATACTACTTACGATTGCAGGGCTTCTTGGTCTCCCGTCTTCTGATTCGTCAGACCCGATGGCTGCTACGTCACAGGGCATGATCAACTACATTGTGCAGAGCCAGGATATATACGGTAACGGCAGCTATATGGAGATCAAGGACTTTCGCAATAATGCCGATCCATTTGCGGAAATGGGATCAAATTTCATCTTGCTTGTTATCGTGTTGGCCCCGATCATCACGCTGCCGATGTTTTTGCTCGGCATGCGTTCCGCCAGAATCGGAACATTTGACAACCCACAAGCAATGAGACGTACATACTATCGCCGCACAGCGGTCCTCGTTCCGGTGGGACTGTTGCTTAAAGCATACGGCGTATTAGCCCCGCAGCTGGGTGCAGAAAGCTGGCTCGGTACCGGTATTGGATCAACACTTGGAGGTATGCTGCTTGCACTGGGCTACATTTACGCTTTTGCACTCCTGTATACGGGAAAACAACGTTCTGCTCTAA